>JAFVBR010000014.1 GCA_017479885.1 Paludibacteraceae bacterium
ACAAGAGTTAAAGCATTATTTATCAACAAAATATATCATAATTTAACCATTGTTTTGCGATTGACCGTTTGTGATACATTTAGCATCCATTCGCACATGTTGCATTACGAAAAATAAAATAATTTGATGCGGTTGCCGTGTCGTTGTTGAGGGTGATTTGAATTTTGCCTTTAATACAGCGTAGGATGATAGTATATCCTGTTAACTGCTGCCTTAGTGAGATGAACTGATCGAGGTCCTCGGAGAAAATAATATCGTCTGCCATGGTTCTGACTATAGTTTGATTGTGCATAAAGGCACAATGCATTGGTTGATATGGGAACAAAATCGATGCAAAATTACGAAATATTTCCCATTTGACCTAATATATAGGTGCTATATTTCTTTTTTATTACTAAATGTCAAGAAAATGTACAGAGAAGAACAGCGGAATAGGCTGCATAAACAGCCTGTTTGTATGCAAATAGAGATCTGATTAACTTATTATGCCCCAGTCAACGACTCTTTGTTTGAGTTTGCCGAGTTGTCGCCGATACATCTCGTTCTCGGTGGATGAGAGTTCAGGGTCATCGTCAAGAATATCCATGGCCGCCTGTCGCGCAATCTCGAGCAGTTTCTGGTCGGTGGAGAGTGATGCAATCTTCAATTCGAATGGTAATCCTGACTGTTGTGTGCCCTCAAGGTCGCCGGGTCCTCTGAGTTGCAGGTCTGCCTCAGCGATACGGAATCCGTCGTTGGTGGCGACCATGATATCCATTCGCTTGCGAGTATCTTTGCTAAGTTCGACGCGGGTGAGCAGAATGCAGTAGCTCTGTTCTGCTCCACGTCCTACGCGACCGCGGAGTTGGTGGAGCTGAGAGAGACCGAAACGCTCTGCATTTTCAACAACCATGACGGATGCATTGGGCACATTGACTCCGACTTCGATGACGGTGGTAGCAACAAGGATTTGTGTTTCCCCGCTTGCAAATTGCTGCATGTGCATATCTTTCTCCTTGGCTTTCATCTTGCCGTGCACCATACTGACGCGGCAGTCAGGAAAATGTTCGCACATATACCGATAGCCGTTTTCGAGGTCAACGAGGTCGGATTTTTTGTTTTCCTCGATAAGCGGATAGACAACGTAGATTTGTCTGCCTTTGTTGATTTGTTCGCGTAGGAAACGGTTGATGCCGTCTCGTCTGAGCTGTGTGTAGTGCAGAGTCTGTATGGGTTTGCGCCCCGGAGGCAGTTCATCGATGACAGAGACAGAGAGATCGCCATAGACGGTCATAGCGAGTGTACGCGGAATGGGTGTGGCGGTCATTACGAGTACGTGTGGCGGGTTGACGTTTTTAGTCCAGAGTTTGGCCCTTTGTGCGACTCCGAACCGGTGCTGCTCATCGACAATGACGAGTCCGAGGTTGGCAAACTGTACGGTATCCTCAATGAGTGCATGAGTGCCTATAAGGATATCTGTCTGCCCGGAGAGGAGTGCTGAGTGTATTCCTTCCCGCTGTTTTTTTGTAGTGCTACCGGTAAGCAAGTCCACTCTGACGGAGGTACCTTGCAGCATCTGCGTGAGCGTCTGCATGTGCTGATTGGCAAGAATCTCGGTAGGTGCCATGATGCAGGTTTGGTAGCCGTTGTCTTTGGCGAGCAGTGCGCAAAGGAGTGCAACGAGAGTCTTGCCTGAGCCGACGTCACCTTGCAGCAAGCGGTTCATCTGTTTGCCTGATTTGAGATCGGTTTGTATCTCTTTGATAACACGTTTCTGGGCATTGGTAAGCGAGAAAGGCAGATGGTTGAAATAGAAATCGTTGAAAGCAGCACCTACCCGCGGCATCGGGAAACCGACAAACTGCGACTCACGCCGCTTCATCTGCAGCAGAATCTGCAGTTGTATGTAGAACAGTTCTTCGAACTTGAGTCGTGCGCGTGCCTGCCGCAGAGACTGCGTGTCTGTAGGAAAGTGGATGTTGACAAGACTCTGTGTCAGGTCCATCAGTCGATACTTTTCTCTCAGAGACTGCGGAAGAGTGTCAGGAATACCCTGTTTGAGGTCAGGCATGATTCCTGCAATGATTTTGCGCATTGCCTTGGAGTTGAGCCACCCGGCTTTCATTTCGCCAGATGTGTTGTAGTGAGGCTCAAGACCCTTGTGTGTCTCAAGGTTGACCCGTGAGAGCAACTCCAACTCAGGGTGAACAATGTTGTATGTATGGTTGAAAAATGTGGGTTTGCCAAAGAGAATGTATTTGACTCCCCGCTCCAGTTTGACGTATTGTACTCCTCTGAACCATACTGTTTCAATAGTGTCAGTGCCATCGGTAAACAAAGCAGACAGGCGCTGGCTCTTGCCGATGCCTATTGTTTTCCAGTCAACAAACTCTCCAATAATCTGCACATAGGTCTCTGTGTCCTCAATCTCGCGAATCATGTAGAAACGCGAGCGGTCGATATACTTGTATGGAAAGACATAGAGAAGGTCGAGAGCTGTAGATACATGCAGCTCTTTCTTGAGCATGGCGGCGCGTTTGGGTCCGACGCCGGGCAGATAGGTAATATCTCGTTGGGAAAGTTCCAAAGGAATGGATTAGTTGAGAGTTGAAAGATTAGAGTATATAGAAGTAGGTAAGTTGAAAGTTGAGAGTTTAGAGGTCTTTACGTTTCTGGGGTTTATACAGGTCGCGTAGTGTATGCTTGCTGAACTCGGAGGGTGGTATGCTGTCGTTGGTCTGCGTGATATCGGTGTGAAGCGGTTTATGGTCAGTGATATATTGCTTGACAAACATATTGAGTTCATCGATGGTTACCGGTCCTCCGACAGAAACTTCGTGTCCGAGACTGGTATAGCGATAGATGCAATACGGGTAGCCGTATTTCTCGAAACGTTTTACCAAAGCGTTGGCACCATACAGACCTGTCCGACCGAGCTGCAACTGCTTGTAGTTGACAATCCTGTCGGCAGTTCCGTGGAAGAGAAGAGTGGGTGCCGGAGCGGCATTGTCCCAGCTAACCTTCCCCTTGCTTGAAAAGACGGCTCCGCTATATGCAACGACAGCCGCAGGACTCCAGTCAGCAGGCAGTGCAGCGGCACAACTGAGACTGTTGCAACGAGCATAGTCAGTCATAAGTGCCGTTATCGCCCCCGCCGATGAACCTTCGAGTATGATTTTCTGCGGGTTGACACCTGTTTTGTCTGCATTATTGACAAGGAAAGCCACTGCGTCAGCACAGTCTTCAACAGCCATGAGGATGGCTCTCTCTATGGCAGATATGGTTCCGAATCCTACATTTTTTATCCCTCTCAGACCAAGCCGATAGTCGATAGCGACGGCAGTGTAACCCGAGTCGGCGAGTTGCCGGCAGTAGTCAGCATCCCATTTATTCTGCCTGTATCCTCCTATGAATCCTCCTCCGAAGATGTGAATGACAGTGTATCCATTGGGTACTTTCGGCTGATAGACATCCAAATGCAGCACAGTATCCCGTTCTGCGAAGGCGTAAGTGACTTGTGCCGAGAGATATGCGGAGGCGGAGAGCAGAAAGAACAATGTGATGAAGAATATGCAAGCAGGTCTTGTTTTCATACTACGGTGATACTGCGGTGATACTACGGTGATATTACGGTGAGATTATGAAGGGGTTTATTTGAGAGCCTGATATGTTACGTTATGCATCAGTGTCTTCGGGTTGTAGCCGGAGAGGTTGGGCATGTTGTTGACATACATGAGGACTATAAGATTCTCTTTCGGGTCGATGATGTAGTCGCTGCCGAACATGCCCCCCCAACGCATGGAGCCTTCGGAGACGATGGTGTTATGGGCATTCTCAGGAGTGAAGACATCCCAAGCCATACCAAAACCTATTTCTCCCCGCATTTTGCCTACTCCGTTTTTCTGCATCATCTCAAGAGTCTTGCGCCCGATGATGCGATTACCCATAAAAGTGCCGCCATTGAGAATCATCTGACAGAACTTGGCATAGTCTTCTATAGTGCCGCACAAGCCTGCAGAAGGCGAGCAGAAAGTGCCTGCACCTGCATAGGGGAATGTTTGGAAAAGTTCGCTGTCGCTGAGTTGCAACCCTCCTCGGGCAGAGCCTTCGTAGGCAGTGCCGTGAGGCAGAGTGGAGGCTTCGCGGTCGGCGGCAGTCTTCTTGTATGAGTAGAGTTTGACAACGCGGTCTTGCTTTTCTGAAGGAACGTGAAAATAAGTGTCGTGCATGCCACAAGGGTCGAGGACGCGCTGTTTGATGAAGGAGTAGAAATCCTGTCCGGAGAGAATCTCGGCAAGCCTGCCAAGCACATCGATATTATAGGAATAGGTGAAATCCTCTCCGGGGTCGTGTTTGAGAGGCACCAGTGCCATCTTCTGCACGTTCTGAGCGAGAGTGATACTGTCGAGTGTGTTGTGCCCGGCAACCCCTTTCTCTTTGAGAATCCTGTCGAAAATCCCATCGTAGCAGATGCCGGAAGTGTGGGTGATGAGGTGGCGTATGGTGATATCACGTTTGGCAGGGCGTGTCGTGTATTTGCCTGTCTTACTGTCATACGACACTAATACTTGCGGATTGGAGAACTCGGGAATGTATTTCTTTATCGGCTCATCAAGTTGGAACTTGCCCTCCTCGAAGAGTGTCATAAGCGCAATGACAGAGATGGCCTTGGATTGGGACGCAATGCGGAAGATGTCATCGGTTTGACAGGGGATACGGTTTTCCATATCTCTCCAACCGTGTGCTTTGAGGTTAACCACTTGACCTTTGTGCACCACCATGGTGACTGCATGAGGCATGTAGCCGCAGTCGACATAACGCTGAAAGGCGGAATCGATGAGCGGGAGCCGTTCTGTATAGAAAGCGTCACTGACATCGGCGCCATAAGTCAGTTGCTGCGGGGCAGTGTCCTCAGCAGTAGTTCTGCATGCAACCATTGCAGAGATAATAAGCAGTAGATAGAATGTTTTTTTCATGTGATATATGATAATATAAAAAAAGAGACATAGCATGCTATGTCTCTACATGTTAGGAACTGAATTATTGCAACTTGAAGTTAACAGGCACGGTGTATTTCACACGCACTGCTTTACCACGCTGCTTACCCGGATTCCATTTTGGCATTGACTTGATGACACGCACTGCCTCTTTGTCGAGCGAAGCGTCACCGCCTGAACGGACTACCTCAACGTCAACGATAGAACCGTCTTTGTTAACCACGAACTGGCAGATTACACGACCTTGGATACCGTTTTCCTGAGCGATAACGGGGTACTTGACGTTTTCGGACAGATATTTGAACAAAGCAGCCTGACCACCGGGGAACTCGGGCATGGTTTCTACAACCACGAATACCACTTGCTCTTCCTCTTCCTCTTCTTTGACTTCTTCAACAGGGGGAGCAATAATAACTTCTTCTTTGTTTTCCTCAGTGTTGATTTCAACGTGAGCTACTTCTTTCTCGTCTTCAACCACGTTGAGCACTTCCACTTCCTGAACTGGTGGGGGTGGTGGCGGAGGAGTAACATCCTGACTGGTCTGCTGGATTTCGATTTCGTCTTCAATCAAGAAATCCATGTCCTGAATTTCGTACTTGGTCACTTCTTTCTCAGTCCACTCGAGGGCTACGAAGCAAACGCTGAGCACAAACACAAAACCCATGAGAAGATAAGTGAACTTCTTATCCTCAAGGCTGGCTTGTATCGATTTTTTGATTTGCATATTGGTAGTTATTTAAGATTATTCAATGTATTTGCATATATAGAGGTCTGTGTAAAACCAACGCATTTGCGACTGCAAATTTACGACCTTTTTTTTAATTGTACAAGTGAAAACACGATTTTGTTATCTTTTTTACCTTTCGAACACTAAGCCGGTCAATGTATATTTGATATATCCTTATGAGGAACCACAGATGATGGTGCACAAGCCAACTCATTAGCCATGTCCCTCTTTTGAGTTTTTGCATCTGTGTATTTTCCTCTTCCCGGAACAGGTCCGCATACTTTTTGCGAATATCCATGTCTTTGACTCTCAGCATCAACGATGCTTTATCTCGTACCTTGCAATAAGCAGTCAATTCTGCGAATTCGTCTTTTAGACGGTATTGCTGCAAGAGGTAATCGGTCTGTTGCCAGAAACTGATGAAGGAATCCATTATGGAGTAGCTGACAGCTGAAGTAATGGAGCCTGCTCTTATGCAATAATGGTAGAGAGGTGTGGGCAAATGCTTAATGTTTTGTGTAATCAGTGCAAGTTTGACAGATACGAGTTTGTCTTCCAAATAATCCTGTCCTTCAGGAGAGAAGACAGCCGGGTCTTGGAACAACTGTTTTTTGAATATAGCCCCGCAGAGTGAACAAAACAGTCCTTGCAGAGGATAATAAACGGCATGATGCCGGTCGGAACGTGTGTACCGTTCTATCTCCGTTCTGTCAGGGGAATTGACATATATGTCAGAATAAACGATGTCTGCGCCTGTTCGTATAATCTCATTGAGCAGAGCATCTGCCATATTCTTCTCAACGAAATCGTCCGAATCGACACATATTATGTATTCTCCTGTTGCCGCCATGATGCTTTCCCTGCGCGTGAATGCCAGACCGTGATTCCTGTCGTTGCGAAGGATTTTGATATTTTCCCGTTGAGGATAACAATCAATGGTTTTCTTTAGTATGTCGATGCTGTCGTCAGTGCTGCAGTCATCAACAAAGATGTATTCCATTCTCTTATGTGTCTGTTCCATCAGAGAACGTACGCAATGTTCGATATATCGGCTGACGTTATATACCGGTACACAAACGGAGACAAGGATGGTGTCGGTATTGATCATAATAACTGATATTTACGGGTCATTGCCTTGCAGAAAAGTATCTCAATGAATCCCGATAAGGTAAGTGCAATCACTAAAATCAGGATGTTGTGCCACAACAGCAATCCGGCAAGACATACGAGACAACTGACGAGGGCAACGACCTGATTGAGAGTGATGAGATAGTATTTGTTGTTCGGAATAAATACAAACTGATGGTATGCTCCGGCAATCAGCCATGTGTAGATAGACCAACAGAGAATAACAGTAAGAGGAACCGCGTCCAACATCTCAAGCCCAAACAAGATACGTACTGCGGGATATGCAAGCAACATAACCAGTACGGAACAACCGGCTCCGATTATTCTGTTGTATTTAAGTATCTTTCTGACACGTGTGCCGGAATAGTTGCCTATTATTTCGGGGAATAGTGCTCCATTGATACTTTGTGTAAACATGCGCGGTATCATAACCAGTTTTTTTGCAATGTCATACAAGGTGACCTCGGCATAACCGAAGAAATAACGGACAATGATAGTTACCATGCCTTCTTTGATCTGACCTGTTATGTTAGACATAAAGAAAGGCATGCCGTCTCTCCACCACTGCTTGAGTGCGGAGAGAGGCACTATTCTGATACTCAGTCGCTCATGAATGATAATATAGAGATATGCAAACACTCCACCGCCTAACATGGTTGCCGTGGTTACCAGTACATATATCCATAAATTGTCGGGCTGATGTACGAAAATGACGATAAATGGAATGCTCAAAAGACGGAAAAAGACATTGATACATGTCACAACCCGCATGTTTTTCATCCCCTGAAAATACCATACAGGGAACAGGACGGAAGTCAATACTTGTGCATACGCAATGAGGAACACCAACTTGTTTGCCTTCATATCTCCTACCGTAAAAATCATAGGCAGGAAAACCGCACTGCAGGCAGCAAACAGCAGGAGTTTGGCGGTGAAAACTGCGGAAAGGACAGCTTCCTTTCCTGCCTTGTTATCCCTGTTTTCTACAATGGCCTTTGCTGCGGGAGAGTCGAATCCGAAATCTATGACTGTTTGAAAATACGTAATCCATGCCAAAGCATAAGGATACACACCAAACGCCTCCTTGCCTATCATCCTGACTGCGTATGGATAAATAAAGAAACTGATGAGTGCACTTACGATGTTGAGTGCAGTCATGAAAGAATAGTTTTCAAGAATTTTTGTTTCTTTCAGCCGTCTTATGATGTCATGAATCCGCATATCTTGTCAGATTTCTGTTCTGATGAAATCTATGTTCTCTACTTTTGCCGCATATTGCGGAAAATCAGACATATACATCTCTTTCGTTCTCGGGGCATATACTTTCATTGCACCTGCGAGCAGGTAGAAGTCAACAAACGATTTGAGATACAGCCGGGCATCGGCTTTGTCAACAGTATCGACGTGAGCGGCAAGTTGCGAGTTGGTGAATACGTAGTCGAAGCGTGAAGCTGCATCAGTCATGCGTTTGCTGTCGGAAGTTACAAGAACCCTCATCCCTGTTTCACTGTGAACATGCTCTATCTCATTAAGCATTGCCTGTATTATCTCTTTCTGACGTTCTTCTGTGGCAGGTTGATACTTATACTCCTCATAGTCTCCGAGCAGATTCTGCATTCTGAGAGCAACTGCTGCATAAGGCATCTTTGTGTATGCCGAGAAGCGGTTCAATTCGTTTTGCAACACAGGTGAGGGCTTGAAAAGCTCTTTGAACAACTGCCCCCATTCGTATGAAGTACCGAAAGTGGTGTTTATGACCGGAATCCAATCGCGGTTGGCATAGCAGTGTATCTGCTTGTTCTGAGGCAGATGCATCACTCTGCCGAGCGAGGGGTCTCCTGTAAGTCGTAACATGTCAACACTGCGAATATTGCGGCTTAGTTCACTATTGTCAATGCGCCAGTCATAGCAATTCGGCTGCTGAAACATTGTCAGTTGGAAAGGGTAGGTGTAGTGAATGCGGAAATCGCGGCAAAACACCTTGCACAATGCATACAGAGAAACAATGCCTTTCCATCTGTCCGTCAGTCCGCCATGAAAACTTCTGCCGTCAATCATGGCAACAACGGCATTGCCTTTCCCCCTATGCCCGAAAAAGGAATAACGTCTCAGCATGCCGAGCTGTTCTTTCCGCTCGACAGACAACCGGCTGAAGAGAACTTTATTTATGTTCCAGAGTTTCATTGTAGATGGTAAGGAACTGCTGACCTACTTTGTTATATGAATATGCGCCGCCGTATTGCCTGATAAGACGGCTGTCGTAGTTGAGATAGGTGTCGAGCAGTCTGTTAATATTGAGTGCCAGGGCATTCTCATCACCTGCTTCAACAAGGACTCCCGTGTTGCTGTCAATCATTTCCGTTATTCCTCCTACTGCTGAAGAAAGCACAGGTGTGCCGGTGGCAAGAGCTTCGGAAATAACCACAGGTGCATTCTCCGTATTGCTGAACAGAAGAAAGAAATCGGATTTGCCAAACCATTCAGCCACTTGCCGCGGCGTCTGTTCGCCGGTCCATATCAGCATCCTGTCAGGAAAATGAAGAGTCTGGGCATATTGATATACTTGCCCGAAGTCAGGTCCGGTTCCTACTATTACGAGTCGGAAATCCTGACGGAGGAGGCTTGTTTGTTTTACTGCCCTCAGTATCCCGCAGACATTTTTGTGCGGTTCATCGAAACATGAAATATGAAGTATGGTTTTCAGATGATGAGGCTGCTTTTCCGTAGTATAAAAAAAATCATCCGCCACATTGTTGATTACCTGCCAATGCCTGTTTCTCAGTCCGCACTGCTGCATTGCCTTGGCGAGGTCTCTGCTGACGGGCATAATGGCAGAGGCATTGTTTGCCGCTGTTTCAGCAAGGCGCTTGTGGAGAAAACCTTTATATGCAAAACTTATCGGGAGATAGCCTGTCCAATGCTCTACAATGATGTACGGAATATTGCGTGTCAGACGCAACCACAGAGGCAGAATCGCATTTTTGGTGATTACGTTAAGTTGGCACAGGTCAGGAATTCCCCATCGCTTTTTCGTCTCTTTCCACCCCCTGACAAGAGCCTTGAGGTATGAATGCTGATAATATACATATATCTCCTTCACACCGTTGGTGGTAGTACTTACTATCTCAGTTCTGCTAATGCTATTGTCTTCATACAGAAAGAGTACGCATACATCACAGCCCTGCCTGACTACGGCTTCGGCGTGTTTGCGCACAAACAGACCTGACATGGCATCATAGCGATGCGGGTACCATTCTGTGAGATACAGCACTTTCATTTTCTTGCCATATATTCAAAATAAAGGTCCGTTAAAGTTATTGCAGCCATGGCTTCCACTATGACCGGTGTGCGCAATGCAATGCAGACATCATGGCGACCTTTGACTTCTTTCGCTATGGAGGGAGTGGGCTTGAAGACGCATCGGAAGCAGAAGTCTGTGCCGTCACTGATGCCGCCAAGTGCACCACCTGAGAATGGGTTGAGCTGGCTGCCTGTCTTGTCCACTCCGCCGAAGCCGCTACCATATTCAAAACCTTTGCAGGCGTTGATTGACATTGCCGCATACGCAAGTCTGGCCTGCAGTTTGTCAAATACCGGTTCTCCGATGCCGACAGGGAGACCATGTATGGTGCAGGAGACGATGCCGCCTATGCTGTCGCCTTGTTCTTGCAACTGCTGTAGAGACTGGATATATTCAGTCTCTACTGTGATATCTTCCGCCAGAACATCCGCCCCTATTTGCACCAATTTGGCTACTATACTGATACCTTTCTCCAACAATATCTGTTTGGCAATCGCCCCTGCAACAACTCTTGCTGCCGTCTCACGGGCAGAAGCACGACCGCCCCCGCGGTAGTCGCGTATGCCGTATTTGAGCTGATATGTCATGTCGGCATGACCGCGGCGAAAAGTATCACGCAGTGCCTCATAGTCCTCGGGACGAGCATCACGGTTGCGTATGATGAAGGCGATAGGAGTGCCGAGAGTGACACCGTCTGTAATGCCCGAGAGAAACTCCACCTCATCGGGTTCGGCTTTCGCTCTTTCAGACACAGAAAACAGACATGTTCTTCCGGCACGACGATCCAGATCATGACGGACAGCCGCCATATCAATACTGATTCCTGACGGGCAGCCGTCTATTACGCCGCCAACTGCAGCGCCGTGACTCTCTCCGAAATCAGTAAAACGGAAAATATTGCCGATGGTGTTCATGTGAGTTGATGGATTGATGCCGGTTGTCTGTTTTTACTCTTCATAATTGGTTTGCAAAGGTAAGATTTTTTATTGATACTGCAAAATTTGCCTCCCATGCCTCATGTGATTTATGAGGACGAGGGCCTGCATTGCTTGCTATGGAGATTGTATTTCCTGATACTATGTTCATCTTTTCGTGTCTGTGATAATATAGCTGATTTCAGTGACGAACTGCTCACAGAGTAATACCATTCCAAGTAATATTTGCAAATATGAAACAAAATACATAACTTTGCACTGCATAATGAAAGGAGTAACAATTATGACCGACAAAGAGAAATACAGAGAGTTTTGCAAGACTCGGGACGATATGCCGATATTCATGCAGGCATGGTGGATGGATGCAGTGTGTGCCGGCAAACAGTGGGATGTGATGCTGTGGGAGGAAGAGTCTCCGAAGGAGGAAACGGAAGGAACTAATCAACAAGCAGACGCGACTATTGTGGCGGCAATGCCTTATTTGTACAGAAATCGAATGGGGATGAGTTACGTGCTGATGCCGCAAGAGACTCAGATAGGCGGAGTGTGGATTAGAGAAGACAAACGCGAAGACAAGGCTTTCCTTGAGAAAGTGGCAGATGAGATTGCAGAAAGACTGCATGAGATGAAACTATGGTATTATTATCAACAGTTCCCTGTGGACTCGCCTTTTCCTGCCTTACTCAAAGAGAGAGGATTCAAGGTGAAAGAGAGGGTCACATACAGAATTGAGGACCTGAGCGACCTGGACAAGGTGATGAGCAAGTTCTCGAAGAATAAAAAGCGTCAGTTGCAAAAGGCACTTACAATGAGTGTGGACACTCTGATGCCTGCCGATGATTTCTATCATTATCACAAGTCGTGTCTGGCAGAGCAAGGCAAGAAGATTACTTACACCCGTGAGTTTCTGCTCGTGCTATACCTGAAGGCTTCAAGAACAGGTCAGTGCAAGATAGTGAGATTGAAGACTGCCGACGGAGAGACAGCCGCTGCTGCTTTTCTTGTTTGGGACAAGAAGAGGATGTATTATCTTATCCCGTGTTATTCACCTCAGTACAAGGACTCTGGTGCCGGGGCATTGCTGGTATGGGAGTCGATAAAAATTGCCCGTCAGCAGGGAGTGGAGTTTGACTTTGAAGGGAGTATGATACGCGGAGTAGCTAACCATTATAAGCAGTTTGGTCCTGTGCCGCGTGCCTACTGCTCGGTAAGGAAATACTACCATCCGATATTTGCTTTGGCACTGTTGTTTAACAGAATGAGGAGTTGATTCAACTCCTCATTCTGTTTTTTGGCAATGTAGGTTTGTAAGTCGGCATGTTATTCTTCTGCCACCTTTACTTGCAACGGCAGCAACGCGTTGTGCGCAAACTCTGCCGTAGCGGAGAACCATGTCGCATCCGTAGGATAGTGCCACTTGCTCCATCCTCCTCCGAACCAGTAGGTGACAGCGTTGTCTGCAGCAGGTCCGGCTATAACCAGCAGATGACCCTCTTCTACCTTTATCTCTTCTGCACCGGGTACATATACTGCGCAATAGTTGCGTCCTTCAGGTTCTCCGGCATCGCTGACGGCATTCTCGGCGTATGCAGCCCAACCGCCCTGCTCTGAGAAACTTACATTGTCAATCTTGTCGTGCAAGTATATTCCGGCAGCCCATGTCTGTGCTTCAGTGTCGTTTGATATGGTTTGGGTTTGTTCAGGATTGTTTCTGACTTCTACTACTGCCTTGTTGAGTTGGGAGCCTGCATCTGTTGTGACGGTGAGAGTGTGAGTGGGGTAGGTCAGACGGAAGACGCAGCGCAGACCGCCTGCCTCTATGATTTGGTAAGAGGTATAGTGGTCGAGTACGCTGAGTTTACCGTTGATATACGGCGCAATACCTCCGCATCCGAGAGTATGGGCAACCTTGTAGCAGTCGAGTCCCTCTCCATGGTTGACATGGTATGGTTTGCCGTGGTGGAGGTCATCGTCATAGAACTGAGCCACAACAGGTTTGTCGGTGCACTTAAGCCACAAATCAACACCGTTGCTCGGGTTCTCGGCTGCAAGTGCCGGACCATACATACGGTAGGCTGCCAAATCATTCTCCCATGCAAAGTCGTCTTTGCGCTCGGCAACGAACTGTGCGGTGCAGACCTGGGGTACAGGCAGAGGTTTGCCGTTGCGCAGAGTATATCGGCGTAGCATACCGCCGCGGATATTGTCCACAAGGAAGACGACAGACTGCGGCTCGGCTTGTCCGTAGTACATCACCTGATATGCAAGTTTCTCGCCCTTGTCGTTGAACAGTGCTTTCTGCTGCAGTTGCTCGAGTGTGAGTCCCAAGTCTTGCAGAGATATTTCTGCAAGCGTATTGTTGCGCTCAATCAGGCTTGGGTTGCTGACTGTGAGTGTAAGAGGTTTGGTGCAACCCGCCAGCATGATAACTGCAAATGATATGAGATATATCTTTGTTTTCATATTCCAATATGTCAATTGTCAATATGTAAATAGTACATTGTTACGGTTGCTTGCCTATGTATGCCAGTATGCCTCCATCGACATAAAGAATGTGCCCGTTTACGAAGTCGGATGCATCGGATGCGAGGAATACGGCCGGACCCATAAGGTCTTCCGGAGTGCCCCAGCGTCCTGCCGGAGTCTTACTGATAATGAATTGGTCGAACGGATGACGTGAACCGTCAGGCTGCGTCTGGCGAAGCGGAGCAGTCTGCGGAGTGGCAATATATCCGGGACCTATACCGTTGCATTGGATATTGTATGCACCATATTCCGAGCATATATTGCGTGTGAGCATCTTCAGTCCGCCTTTGGCTGCAGCGTATGCGCTGACTGTCTCTCTGCCAAGTTCGGACATCATGGAGCATACGTTGATAATCTTGCCGTGCCCTTTTTTTATCATACCCGGTATCACAGCCTTGGACATGATGAAGGCGGCGGTGAGGTCAATATCAATTACCTGTTTCCACTCCTCAAGTGTCATCTCGGTCATTGGGATACGCTTGATGATACCTGCGTTGTTGACAAGTATATCGATAATGCCTGCTTCTTGCTCAATCTGCTGTATCATGTTAGATACCTGTTGTTCATCGGTTACATCACAGAAGTAGCCGTGAGCCTCGATGCCTTTCTGCTTGTATGCTGCAAGCGCGTCAGCCATGTGCTGTTCACCCCGACAGTTGAAACAAATCTTGGCACCGGCCTTGGCAAAAGCCTCTGCTATTGCAAACCCTATACCATAGGCGGCACCTGTTACAAGTGCTACTTTGCCTGATAAAGAGAAACTGTTATTCATATGTATAAAGCGATTTGTGGATTATTTGAGGTCGGTGATGAGAGAGAAATCCTGGTCGCCGTAGTCAAGGTTCTCGCCTGCCATACCCCAGATGAAGGTGTAGTTGTGTGTGGCAGCGGCAGAGTGGATTGACCATTCGGGCGAGAGTACGGCCTGGTCGCCTCGCATCCATATATGACGGGTTTCGTTAACCTCACCCATGAAGTGGCAGATAGCCTGGTCCTCAGGTATGTCGAAGTAGAAATATGCCTCCATACGGCGAGAGTGCACGTGTGCGGGCATGGTGTTCCACACAGAGCCCGGTGCCAGTTCGGTCATGCCCATCTGAAGCTGACATGTGGGGAGAACCTGATTGACAAGCATCTTGTTGATGTTTCTCTCGTTTGACATCTCCAGACTGCCCATGTGTGCTACAACGGCATCCTGCTTGGTCACTTTCTTGTCGGGGTAAGCGGTATGCGCAGTGGCTGAAAGAAAATAGAACTTGGCAGGGTGCTGCGGGTCAATGCTTTGGAATGTGACCTGACGGTCGCCACGCCCAAGGTAGAGCGCCTCTTTGAAGTCTAAAGAGAACTGCTTGCCGTCAACGGTGACGATACCCTTGCCTTCGCCCACATTGTATATACCTATCTCACGGCGCGTGAGAAAGAATGGTGCTTTCAGCGGGTCGATGGCTTCGAGAGGCAGCACTTCTTCAACGGGCATTGCACCGCCTACTACCATGCGGTCGTACATGGAATATACCATGTTGACTTCATCGGCTGTGAACACGTTCTCAATGAGGAAATCGCGTCTCAGACGCTGTGTATCGTAATGCTTGGCATCCTCAGGGTGCGCTGCATAGCGTATTTCGTAGTTCGTTTTCATAATATTTAGTTTGTTTTATGTTTCTGTTAAGTAACTTAAGTTGTATAAGTGACTTAAGTATCTTAAGTCCTTTTAGTTGTCCGAGTGTTATTTTGCTTTGCGGAACTCCCATAGCCAGGCGAAGTTGAGGCTGAGGTTCATTGGTGCGGAGCGGGAAAACCAGTCGGCTTTGCTGTTCTTGAATACGTCTCCGAGGCTGTAGTTGAACCGCGCCTCTATCTGCCAAGTGCCGGCGATGCTTCTGCCGTACATTCCCAATCCGCCTGCCACACCCCAATCGAAGGGTTTGTCAATCTTCAGATACTGGTTGGTCTCAGAGGGGGCATTGCCATTGTCAGACTCGGCAATACAGTAGCCAATCTGCGGACCGAGATTGAGAAACCCGCGCACCTTGCGTCCGAAGTACAGATGAAAGAGCATAGGCAATTCAATATAATGGAGAGTGCGGTCGTATTCGATTTCTGTCTCATACCAGCCTCGCTGCATCCAGTTCAGTTCCACCTGCAAGCCGCAGTACTTGTGGCCTGCATATCGGAACACGAGTCCGGCATTGCCACCCCAGTGAGGGTTGAGTGCAGACTGCACAACCGAGGGTGTAAAGTGCATCATTGACGCCATCACACCGCCCTGCACACCCAGATAGTATTCCGGCCTGTCAAGTCGTGGTTGTGCTGCAACGGCAAGTGTTGCCATAAGCAGGCTGATGAGTATGAACTGTTTCTTCATTTGTTTGGTAGATTGGGCTTGTGAGATTTATTCTATTACTTTGAGCGCAGTGTTCATCCAGCCTCCTTCTTCACCGATACGCTCGAAATGCATGTCGGACTGCAGCCCCTCGAAGTCACCTGCGGTAAGTATCTTGTCACCCAGGGTCTCTCCTTGCTGCCGGAGCATAGTGATGAGCCATGAGGTGAGGTCGTAGCCGAGAAGGTCGTAGCATGGCGAGTCGTTCTTGAGTTCGGAAGGGAAATATGCTTTGCGCATCAGCTTGTACATCATTCTGTCGAGTGCATTGCCGTTTTGGGGGTCGAAGAGGCAGGTGTATATTTGCTTTAGACTGATTTTCTCTTTCTGCCATGCGTATTCCGACATAAGGCAGATGCGATATTTACCGCTCTGTTTGGACAAATGCTGCAGAGCCGGTTGTACGGCGCTGTATCTGTCGGACGGCAGAACAACAAGGTTGAGACGTGTGTCATCGAATATGTATTCTGCTGAGTCGGCAAGCAGTGCAGACAAAGGTGCATTGGCAATGGTGAGATTGCTGCGGGCAAGTTCTTCTTTGATAGCGGCAACCGATGATGCAGGTTCTGCGTTGTCATCATTAAAGAAGATGCATTTGAGGTCGGCAGACTGTTGCTCTGCCCATGCTGCTACTGCCTTGGCTTCCGCCTGCTCGTTAGGGTTGAACTGCAGCAGCCACGGGTTGGTGTCAATGTCCGCCACCTTGGATGTGAAAGGAATGACTACGGGTATTTCATGTTCTTTGGCAAATCCGGCAACGAGAGTGACCTGCTGAGGGTAGGCGGGGCCTACTATAGCATCCACGCCGAGCAGGGCTGAGTCTGCCAGTATGGAGAGAATGCGGGCTTCGGTTTTGTCGGTATCGAATGTGCGGATGATGAAGCGTTGGCCGTTGGTCTGTGCATTGTCAACAGCAAGCAGCAGACCCTCGTAGAACTCCATGAACCGTTCTACTGAGGCATCACGCTTGGGGACATCGGTCATCAAAGGCAGCAGTATGGCTATTTCTATCGGGCGTTCTGCCGGGAGGGAGTTGATTAGCGTGGAGTCGGCATTGGAGAGCAGAGTGTCGGCGGTAATGCTGTCAACGCTGAGTTGTATGTAATCGGTCTGCCGGCTGCTGTCGGTCTGCTGTGCAAACGACTCCTCCACCAGTTTCTTTATCTGCTCGGCACTACGTTTGTCAGAGGCGGTGTCGGGTTGGGCGTTAAGTGTCACTTCAAGTCCGACATTCTGCTTTGACTCGTTATTTTGTGATTCCGGCTGCTTGTCTTCATTGTTATGAACAGCCGTCTGTTCTGTCTTTGCAGCAGTTAAGCTTTCTATCTTTTCGGCTGTAGCCTTGGCTCTGTCTGTCTTCGGAATAAGCAGGCGCTCTCCTATGCGCATGGTCTTTGAGGTTTCGGGATTGAGTTCTTCAATCTGTGCAATCTTCACTCCGTAGAGACGTGAAACGCCATAGAGTGTCTCCTTGGGTTGCAGTTCGTGTACTATATATTGGGCAGAGTCAACAGGCAGAACGGCAGGCACAAGTATCACTTGTCCGAGTTTGAGTCCCGACTTCTGCAGTTCAGGGTTGGCACTTACAATATCTTCCTGCGACACTGAGAAGTTCTTGCTGATACGATACAATCCTTCGCCTTTCTGCACGGGGTAACGATAGTAAACTTTACCCCGAACAGTATCGAGAGGATAGTCTGCTGTTTGTGCAAAAGCAATTGAACCACAGATGACTGCCGCTATAAAGAGTAGTGTCTTTTTCATATCAATGCCTCCTATAGTAAGTTGTTGGTATAAGATTATTGACAAAATCCGTGCCCAACATGTTTTTCAAAGTATTATTATTGTCCTGCACTCTCCGCCAACTCAAGCGCCGCCATGATAAGCGGCCCTATACCCTTAGGGTCGTCGTCGCGAACAGGTTCGTGAATGTAGTAATCGTAAGTTCCATCACGGTACGGCTTGCCTCCAAGACCAGCCACAGCACAGCACCGGGTGAGAGAGATGGTGGAGTCAGGATTGTGCTCAATGACGTTATTAAGCATTCCGCTGAAGGTTTGGCGGGCATAACCGAGATACTCTTCGGGCAGCAGACCGAGTCGTGCACCTTTGGCAAAGGCGTAGCAGAACATGGCTGAGGCAGTGCTCTCAAGGTAGTTGCCTTCTCTGCCGGGGAAAGCGGTAACCTGCCACCACATTCCCGTGGCTTTGTCCCTGTACTTCAAGAGACTCTTGCTCACGCGCTGCAGAATGCTGATGAGTGCCTCCCTCTGCGGATGGCCGGCGGGCATAAGTTCGAGCACGTCAACCAGTGCCATCTCATACCATCCGAGGCTGCGGCTCCAGAAATGTGGAGAGCAGCCTGTGAGTGAGTCTGCCCACTGCTGTTCACGGCTCTCGTCCCAACCGTGGTAGTTGAGTCCGGTACGTTTGTCGGCTGTATGTCTGTCGATAGTGAGGAACTGCAGGGCAATGTCGTCGAAGAGTTCAGGCTGATGATACTCCGTGGCATAGCGGGCATAGAAAGGCTCGCCCATGTAAAGCCCGTCGAGCCACATCTGGTGGGGATATACTTTCTTGTGCCAGAAGCCTCCTTCCGAAGTCCGGGGCTGGGTAAGCAACTGGTTGCGGAGCAGAGTGATTGCCTTGCCGTACTCGGGGTGGTGGTCAATGCGGTCGAGGGTGAAGAGGAAATTGCCGCCTGCCACGTGGTCGATGTTGTACTTGTTTTGGTCGTAAACATTGATGCTGCCGTCGGGCAAGATGAAATAGTCGGCAAACTGCTGAACATAGCGGAGCAGAGCCGAATCTTCTGTCTGGAGATATACCTCCAGCATGGCATTGGCAATGATGCCCTGAGTGTAGTCCCATTTGGGTTTCTTCACGAAATCAGACTGCCACAGCTCGGGGTTGTGCACCATCTGCGACTGTGCCATGCGGTGTGCGAAACCGAGGTAGTCGGTCCGCTTGAGGGCAGGCTCTTGTGTGCATGAGACAAGGCAGAGCGACAAGAGGGTTGATATGAGCAGCATGTTCTTCATCGGGTGTATTTCCGTTTCCTTGTCAGTTGTACTGCCACACCGGTAATTGCCAGAAGGAGCAAGGGCAGAGCTATGGAGAGGGTAGCCGGGAGGGCAATGCCATTCTGCAAACTCTTCTTGTTGAGAATGCGGAGGGGTATCTCTTTTTTCCGTAGTGCGAGCAGATTGCTGTAATCGGTGAGCCAGAGCAGTGAGTTGAGAATGAAGTCGCGGTTGGCGAACTGAATATGTGAGTATCGGTCGTAGCCGGCGGGCAGCGGCTGCCCGTTTTGCAAATCGTTTTCTATCACTGAGCCTGCTGCCACCACTATCTGCTTAGTACGTGGCGAGACAGTGCGTTTCCCGGAACTGAGATTGATGCCTTCGGGTGTCATGCGGTGTGTGAAGAGTGAGGTGAACTCACCTTCAAGGCTAACTGCCACAGGCAGATATGAGAGGTTGAAGAGTGCGGGGTCCTGACGGAGTTCTCCGAGGTTGACTTCTCCCGGGACAGGCAGTGCACGCGAGTTGGCAGAGGTGGCAAGAAGCACGGTCTTCTCTGTGTTGTCATCGTCTCCTACTGTAGTGAGGTCGGAGCAGAAGGTAGCCAATACGGGCGACAGATTGCACGTTACTGCGGACTGGCTGCTTGTAAGGAGCAGAGGAGCATAGGTCCAGGGCATGGGTTGCCACTGCGGCTGGTCGGGGTTGCGGCTGACGTCAACCGGCACAGAGATGCACTGAAGGTCCTGCAGCAGACGGCTGTTGATGCGTACTCCGTAGCGGAAAAGGAGGTCGGTGAGGTTGAGGTCGAGAGAAAGAGCAGGGGTAAAGCCTTCGTCTTGAAGCACCTGCTCGGAGAACCGTACTCCGTTCAGCAGCCAGAGCACTCGTCCTCCGGACATTATGTATTGGTCGATGATGTACTTGTCGGCTTCGGAGAAAGACTGCTGCGGGTCGGCAATGATGACAGCGCTGAAAGGAGACAGACAATCGGCATCTTCGGTTAGAGTTCCGCGATAGACATCGAAATACTCTGCGAGGGCGGTCTGCACATCCTGAGTGTTCTGTTCGCCGAGTTCGCCTTGCCCCTCAAGAAACACCACCTTGCGGCGTTCAAACTGCATAAGACTGTTCAGTGCAAGCGAGAACGTATATTCAAGCGTCTCTATCGACTGATTGAGATTCTCCGTACCTGAAAGGTCGCGACGGTTGCGGAGGAGGCTCACCCACTGTTGGCGGTCGCCGTATTTGAGAAGAGCAAAAGGATATACAATGGTTTCTTTGCGTGATTGGTTGTCAGCACTCTCGTAGATGGCAGTCGGGTGGAGATTGTGCCTGAGCAGGCTCTCGTCAAGAGCGCGTTTCTCGCGGTCAGTCAGGTCGTTAGGATTGACGAAACTGTAATGAATGTTGCCATATACCGACATCTCCTGCATCAGTTGCCGGGTGGCGGAAGCAAGTCGCAAGAAGCCGCTGTTGACGTTGGCTTGCAGATACACCGCAACCTCAACGTCGCCGTTGAGGTTGTGGCATAGTTGCTTTGTTTCAGCGGAAAGCGTGTGCCTCTTGTCTTGTGTGAGATCGAGGCGCACCACCCATAGTTGTGCAAGCAGGTTAGCGAGCACAACAGCCAGCAGAAACAATATGCAATAACGCGGTTTGATAAGGAGTGAAGTTTAATAGTCGGCAAACTTGCCGGCAATGCTTATTTTATTTTGTCAAGCACTTCTTTGTTCACTACAACAGGATATTTCTTGCGCAACTGCTGTACCCACTGCTGCTCAAGATAGTCCTGATAGTCGGAGGTTACGCGTCCACGCTCATCGGTATATTCCTGCGGTGCTTTGAGCTTCTTGCCGATAAGAATCTCAACAGGCAGTTCTTCGGAGGGAGTGTATCCGTTTTTCTTGTCTTTGAAAGCGAGGCGGTCAACAGCTTTGTTGTCGCCTTTCTTCCATATACCGCGCTCGAAGCGTACGTTTTTCACGGAGTCGGTGTTGAGGCGGTTGTTGATATAGGCAGCCACGGAGTCGGGGTTGGCAGTCTTGATGATCTGCTGTGCAGCCTTGGCAACCTTCTTGTCCTTGGCATAAACGATGCAGCCTTTATAACGCGGGGCATCCCACTTGTAGTTCTTTTTGTTTCGGTTGAAGAATTCGGTAATGCCTGCAGTATCCTGTGTGGCTTTGTCCCAGACTTCTTTGAGAGAAATCTCGAAGAGCAGAATACCGTCGTGGTACTCCTGCATGAGGTTCTTGAGTTCGGGGTATTTGTTTTCAAGATTGCTGTCTTCTATTGCCCGGAGTTGTTTCTCGATGAACATATTGTACTTCTCCGGTATGTATGCATCGAGTTTTTTTGTTGTGGCAAAGGGGTTTTGTCTGATATATTCCACAAGGTCTTGCTGTGTGAAGCGTTTGCCGTCGATAAGGCAGAGAGCATCGAACTTGTCGGTAGTGCCGGCAAAGAAAGCGGAGTCGTTGCCTTGTGCTGCCACCCAAGCGTTAGAAAGAGCCTCCACTGCTTCGGGGTAGTCGGTTACACCGTAATCTTTGCGCAGTTTGTCAACAAAGCCCTGATTGACGAGCTGGCGGTATTCGGAGCGGTTGATGTTCTTCTTCACTTCTTCGCGAATGTCGGCGAGGTCGGCAGTGCCTCGTGTCATACCGCGTTTGATGATATGCCATCCGTATTGCGACTTGAAGGGTTTGCTCAGTTCGCCCTCCTGCATGGAGAATGCCGCTTCTTCAAACTCAGGCACCATTTGTCCTCTGCCGAAGAATCCAAGGTCGCCGCCCCGCATAGCCGAGCCGCGGTCGTCGGAGTTCTGTACGGCAGTCTGGTTGAAGTCGGCACCATTGAGGAGGAGTTGGTAGATAGAGTCAATCTGCTGTTTGGCAACTGTTTCTATGGAGTCGTTGCCTTTGGGAGTCATCTTCATGATGTGCGCAGCCTGCACTTCGAGATGTGGGATTTCTTCTTCCACTTTGAGGATATGGAATCCGAAAGGAGTGACGAACACTTCGCTCACTTCCCCGACAGGAGTGTTATATGTGGCTTCTTCGAACGGGAAGACGAAGCGGAAGGGGCGCACAAAGCCTATGTGACCGGCATTGTCTTTTGCTGCGGGATCATCGGATACTTCGAGAGCCACCTGGTTGAAGTCTTCGGGAGGCATTTGAACGGTTTTCTGTTTTCTGCCTTTGCCTGTGGTAACAGTGATTCCTGTAGTTACCCGCTGGCGTATCTGCTCTATTTTCTGTCTGGCAGCCTGCACTTCGGCATCTTCGCGTGCGACGTCAACACAGCGAACGGCAATATGGCTGACACGGCGGTCGTTGAGCATACGTCCGTAGGCTTTCTGTATCACCGCCTCTTCGCTCTCTGGGTCGTTCATGTACTTGGGAGTCGCCTGCCGGCGGTAACCTTCAAGTTCTTTACGGAAAGCGGCAGTGGTGTCGATACCTGCTTCTTTGGCGGCAGCGACTTTGAGTTTGAAGTTGGTGAAGAGTTCAACGTATTCTTCGATACTCTTCTGGTCAACCTGTGCTTCCTGGTTGTTTTTCTGATAGATGTAAAGGAACTCTCCGACAGTGGAGGGCTCGCCGTTGACGGTCATAAGGACCTCATTGTCGTCCACCTGGGCGGACATGCTCGCTGCAACTATGAGTGCTACAGCAAAAAGACTAATCTTTTTCATAACGGTTATGAATGTATTTAACAGTTTTCTAAGTTTTCTTTGGTTTGATAGTGGTTCAAGTCTCTTAAGTGCCTTAAGCAGATTAAGTTGTGTGAGCTTGGTTTGTTATAGGCACATATTTGCGTGCAAAGTTACAAAATTTATTCCGAATTGCAAAATTCCGAATAACGTCTGGTCAACAGTGACGAAAGAGAGGTAAGTGTAAATATGGAGGTTACATAATTCGTTTACGTCCTTTTTACGTCCTTTTTACGTCTTTTTTACGTCTTTTTTACGTAATATAAAGCAATCGGAATCATACGAACTGCCAAAATGGCAGGAGAGAGGAGGAAAAAGGGTTTGGCACAAATAATGCAATAAGGTAAGGCAGCAGAGTTGCGGTGAAAGCAACGTCGTTGCGGCTAAAGGTTAAGGCGACAGAGTCGCGGCTAAAAGGTTAATGTTGAAGATAAACAAATAAAACAAAATTATATTATGGCACAAGGTAATATCGGGGTAACGAGTGACAACATATTCCCCGTCATCAAAAAATTCTTATATTCAGACCACGAGATATTTCTGCGTGAGCTGATAAGCAATGCAGTGGATGCGACACAAAAGCTGAAGACTCTGAGTTCGGTAGGCGAAGCCAAAGGTGAACTGGGCGACATGCGCGTGCGCGTACTTATAAACAAGAGCAAGAAGACTCTGACCGTGAGCGACCACGGAATAGGCATGACAGAGGAAGAGGTTGACAAATACATCAACCAGATTGCGTTCTCGGGTGCAGAGGAGTTTGTGCAGAAGTACAAAGACAATGCAGCGGCTATCATCGGACATTTCGGATTAGGTTTCTACTCGGCATTCATGGTGTCGAAGAAAGTGGAGATATTCTCGCAGAGCTACAAGGAAGACAGCAAAGCAGTACACTGGAGCTGCGACGGCAGTCCGGTATATGAGATGGAGGAGACGATAAAGGCTGACCGCGGTACAGACATAGTGCTTCATATAGACGAGGAGCACGAGGAGTATCTGGAAGACTCGAAGATTCAGGAGCTGCTGACAAAATACTGCAAGTTCCTGCCTGTAGAGATAGTGTTCGGCAAGAAGAAAGAGTGGAAAGACGGCAGAGAGCAGGAGACTGAGGAGGACAACATAATCAACGACATCAATCCGGCATGGACACGCAAGCCTGCTGACTTGACAGAAGAGGACTACACAAAGTTCTACCATGAGTTGTACCCGATGCAGTTTGACGAGCCTCTGTTCCACATTCACCTGAACGTGGACTATCCGTTCCACCTGACAGGAATACTGTATTTCCCGAAGATAAAGAACAATTTAGACATCAGGCGTAACAAGATACAGCTGTACTGCAACCAAGTGTTCGTAACTGACGAGGTGGAGAACATCGTGCCTGAGTATCTGACACTGCTTCACGGTGTGATAGACTCGCCGGACATACCATTGAACGTGAGCCGCAGTTATCTGCAGAGCGATGCTGCAGTGAAGAAGATAAGCGGCCATATCACGAAGAAGGTGGCTGACAAACTGGCAGAGCTGCAGAAGAACGAGCGTGAGGACTTCGAAAAGAAATGGGACGACATAAAACTGTTCATTCAGTTTGGCATGCTCTCGGACGAGAAATTCTATGAGCGTGCAGCCGGCTTTGCTCTTTTCGAGAACCTCGACAAGAAGTTCTACACGATGGAGGAATACAAGGAGCTGATAAAGGACAAGCAGACCGACAAGAACGGCAACCTGATAGTGCTTTACACGCAAGACCCTGACGCTTCGTATGCATACATACAGCGCGCGAAAGAGAAAGGGTACGACGTGCTGCTGATGAAGGGTGAGCTGGATGTGCACTTCATCTCACAGGCAGAGCAGAAGAACGAGAAGATGCGTTTCGTGCGCGTGGACTCTGACGTGATAGAGAACCTGATAAAGAAAGAGGATGAGACGGAGAAGGTAGCATTGACCGAGGAGCAGGAGAATGCACTGCAGTACTCGTTTGAGGCAGTGGCTCCGAAGGCAGAGAAGGTGAACTACAACGTGTCATTAGAACCGGTATCGGCAGATGCATTGCCGGTATTCCTTACGCAGAACGAATTCATGAGGAGAATGAAGGAGATGTCGCAGCACCAGCAGGGCATGTCGTTCTACGGCGAGATGCCTGACCAGTACACGATGGTGGTTAACACTGCTCATCCGCTCATAAGCGCCCTGGCTGCCGAACTGGCAGAAGCCTCGAAAGAGAAGACGGCTCCGATAGAGGCTACGCTTCAGGAGAAGACAGCGGAGGAAGAAAAGCTGAAGGCAGAACAGAAAGACATCAAGAGCGAGGACCTGACCCAAGAGCAGAAAGATGCAGCCTCGGCAATAACCAAAGAAGTTGCCGACCTGAGAAACCAGATAAAGCAGGTATATCAGGAGGCGGCGAAGGACAACAAACGTCTGAGCCAATTAGTTGACATAGCACTGCTTGCAAGCGGAATGCTGAAAGGCGAGGGTCTGGCAGAGTTCGTGAAGAGAAGCGTGGAGATGATGTGTTGAAGCATCATGCGAGATTTGACAGATGGGTTTGTGGTAGAGACTGAGCATGCTCAGTCTCTACTGTTTTGTCAGGTGTATGCAAATTGCATCCTATATGAATACCGATGTGAATTGCAATGTAAGTACGACTGTGACGATTTGCGAGGGTGCGGGTGTATAAATATTCAAAATGTTTGTTCAACGCGGCTTATTTGTGACTAAAATCAACAAAAATATTATTTTTTGTAAATTTTTGTTGCGTGTTTGTGAGATTTTATATAATTTTGCACGCTGATTGTACTGCGTAGAATGTTTGTCTGCCGCATATAATCGAGCGGACAGAAACTTTTATATTGTTAAAAAAGCTAATTAACAACATATTACTAACTAAAAAGATTGTGCTTATGAAGAGATTTTATCTTCTTTTGCCGGCAATGCTATTGATGCTGTTGCCGACGACACTGAAGGCTCAAGACATTGTTCTCGAAGAGGGTTTCGAGAACGGAATGCCTGCCGGTTGGACACAGGAGTCAGTGACCGGTCAGACGTTGTGGGCTGTAGAGTCAGGTGCGGAACTTTCGTATCCGAGCGGAGCATACGGAAGCGGAAAGTCTCGTGCCTATTTGCGTAATGCGACAGGTCAGACATTAGGTTTCAAGACCCGTCTTATTACTCCGGTTATGAACATTGAGTCAGCCAAGAATGCTGACGGAGAGGGTACGCACGGTATCTATCAGCCTATTCTGCGTTTCTCCCATGCTCAGGCGAAATGGACTGCAGACCACGACACGTTGCGTGTATATTACCGTACGTCGCAGGATGAGCGTGCCCGCTGGACTCTGCTGAGGGAATATACGAATGTGTACAGCAACTGGGTCAGGGAAGAGATAGAGCTGCCTCAAGCCAACACGACTTATCAGCTTGCCTTTGAAGGAAGCGAGAATATGGGTAGAGGTATAGTGCTTGACTCGGTTGTAGTCCGTTCGAAACCCGAGTGTACGACTCCTCACGACCTTGAGTTGTTCAACATGGTTGACGGAGGTGTGGATTTGCAGTGGCTTGCCAATTACGACAGTTATGCCTTCCAGTTTGTAGTAATGAAAGGTGAGGCTCTTGAGTATGACATTGACACTGTGGATTTGAGCAACTCGCCGATGGTGGTATATAACCAAACGGTCGATTTCGCATTCGGCAGTGATTGGGTATATCGTGTCACGGGTTTGGAAGGCGGTACCACATATACGGCTTATATCCGCTCTCTTTGTGAAGGCGGCGAGTATTCAGACTGGGCAAGTATCACGTTCAACATGAAGAACGTGAAGCGCATTCCGTATTATGAGAGTTTTGACTTGCCTCTTAAACCCGGTCATATAACCAAGCTTTCGGGTTGGGTGATGGCTGCCAATACGGGGAATTTCAATCCTTTCGTTTGTACCAACTTGTCGGGTGCGGATGCCCGTTTGGTAACGAGGAGCGGAACCTCACTTGTATTCACGGGAGCCAACAATGCGGGCAATACGGCAAGGACCGAGATACCTGCGGGTACGTATGTGTATGCGGCAACTCCCGAGTTGACAGGTGCCGACCTGAAGGATTGTCAAGTCCGTTTCTGGATGTCGCTTGGTCCTTACGGTTGTATGAGCGATATGGCTCAGAGCATCATAGTAGGTGTGATGACCGACCCTCAGGATTTGGAAACATTTGAGGCGATAGAGACAGTAAGTGCTTGGAAATATGCAACATTTGAGGAGCATGTGGTAAGTTTGGAGAACTCGTTGAGCGGCGGCAAGTTCGTAGCCTTCCTCAGTTATTTTGACAAGCCGAACCAGTTGTATATAGAAGATATGACGATAGAGCTGCAGCCTTCG
>JAFVBR010000043.1 GCA_017479885.1 Paludibacteraceae bacterium
GACCGCTATGTGGAGCGTGTTGACACGGTGGTACAAGAGCGTGAGCGACTGGTGGAGACGGTTGTGGAGAAGAAAGTGATACCTAAATGGTGCTGGTGGTCGTTAGCGACGACAGCGGCAATAGTGTTAATATCGTTGGCACTAATTATAGTAAGAGTCAGGAGGCGCATTGCGTAGGCTTTGCGCCTCCGCTATGTACGGTTGTTTGTCCGTCAGCTGACGGATTGACGGTGGTTTGACAGTTGTTTGACGGTGGTTTGACAGTTGTTTGACGGTGGTTTGTCCGTCAGCTGACGGATTGACGGTGGTTTGACGTTGTTTGTCCGTCAGCTGACGGATAGTCACTTTCTGACATTCTGACATTCTGACACATAAAACAATGCTCTGCATTGTTACATTGTTACATTGTTTCACATAGAATAATCGCATGCATACTCGCGTATGCATGCGATTAGCGAATAGTTAATAGTTAATAGTGAATAGCGAATAGTGAATAGCGAATAGTTAATAGCTAATAGCGAATAGTGAATAACGTGAGAGCCGCATGGCAAGCGAAAAGGCGGAGCGAAGCCTTTTGCGGTTTCTGCGAAGCGAAGCCTTTTCGCTAAAGAGGGGAGGAATATTTTCTGCTGTCACACGGAGCGGCCACGCGCAAGACAGGGCAAAACCGCCGCCCTACACTATAAGTTTTGGAATCTCGCAAATAAGTTGTACCTTTGCAGTCGGAAACAGACGAGAGGGGAGCTATTGTTTTTCCTCCCCCTATAACAAAAGCACTGAAAACAATGCGTACAGAAGAAGAATTGGCAGGTGTGAGCCTGCTTGGGGAGAAGCACACGGTGTATTCTTCCGACTATAATCCGGGTGTTCTTGAGACCTTTGTCAACAAACATCCCGAGAACGAGTATCTTGTGACTTTCACATGTCCTGAGTTCACCTCTTTGTGTCCGAAGACGGGTCAGCCCGACTTTGGCAAGATAACGATATCGTACATTCCTCGCGAGCGGATGGTGGAGTCGAAGTCTTTGAAGCTGTATCTGTTCTCATTCCGCAACCACGGTGATTTTCATGAGGACTGTGTGAACATAATAATGAAAGACCTTGTGCGCTTGATGGAGCCTCGTTATCTTGAGGTTCGCGGCGACTTCATGCCTCGCGGTGGAATAAGCATTATTCCTTTTGCCAACTATGCTGACGAAGAGCATGAGTCATTGAAGAAGTTGCGTTTGTCAGCCCAACTCAATTCCCGTTTCTGACACGGGGCAGGCTCACGTCCGTCGGCTGACGGACTGTTTCAAGTTTCAGGTTTCAGGTTTCAAGTTTCACGGAGTACAGACTCCGGTTTCAAGTTTCAAGTTTCAGGTTTCAGGTTTCAAGTTTCAAGTTATTTGAAGATGATGAGAGATTCGCTATTGGTATTGTCAGGTGGATTGGATTCCACCACTATGCTTTATGAGTACAAGGATCGTATTGCAGTGGCAGTAAGTTTTGCCTATGGCAGCAACCACAACGACAAGGAGATAGGCTTTGCGCGTCTGCACACAGAGCGTTTGGGCATAAAGCACATGGTGATAGAACTCGGTTTTATGAAGGACTATTTCCGCTCGTCGCTATTGGAAGGTGCGGAGGCTATTCCTGAAGGCAACTATGACGAGGAAAACATGAAGAGTACTGTTGTTCCTTTCCGCAACGGCATCATGCTTAGCATAGCCGCAGGATTAGCGGAGACATACGGTCTGAAGAACGTGATGCTTGCCAACCATGCTGGCGACCATGCTATCTACCCCGACTGCCGCCCCGAGTTCGTCAAGGCAATGGACGAGGCGATAAAAGCGGGCACATACGAGGGCATTCGTTTGCTGACACCCTACACCCATCTGACGAAGGCGGACATAGCAAGACACGGCAAGGAGTTGGGTATAGACTATTCGGAGACATGGAGTTGCTACAAGGGGGGAGAAGTGCATTGCGGCAAATGCGGTACATGCAGAGAGCGTAGGGAGGCACTGAAGGAGGCAGGCATAGAGGACAGGACGGAATATGCTGATTAGCAGTCAGTCATAGGTAACACTTATGTTAATCACATACTAATCACATACTAATCACATACTAATTGCATACTAAAGATTATTTTCAAAAAAATGTATTACGTACAGAAAACCATAGAGATATCTGCTGCGCACAATCTGATGCTCAGTTACGAAAGCAAGTGCGAGAATCTGCACGGTCACAATTGGAAGATAGTTGTTTACTGCAAGTCTGAGACGCTGAACCGAGACGGTATGGTGACAGACTTCACGCATATCAAGCGCATAGTGAAAGACACGTTCGACCACAAGTATCTGAACGAGGTGTTAGATGTCAACCCGAGTGCAGAGAACATAGCGAAGTGGATATGCGACCATGTTGAGAACTGCTACAAGGTGAGTGTGCAGGAGAGCGAGGGGAACATTGCGATTTATGAAGTTTAGAGTTCAGAGTTTAGAGTTTATAGTTTATAGTTGAAAGAAGTTTGAGAGAAGTTTTTAAGTGGAGAGTATGAGAAGATATGAAGTATAAAGTCAACGAGATATTCTATTCGTTGCAGGGTGAGGGTCATCATACGGGCACTCCGGCAGTATTCATCCGTTTCTCGGGTTGCAATCTGCATTGTGAGTGGTGCGACACCAATTTTTCGGAATACGCACTGATGACTGAGGCAGAGATAGTGACGGAATGCAGACGGTTGCAGGAGAACTGCATGCTACTTCTGACGGGTGGCGAGCCTGCCTTGCATGCCGACGAAGCCCTGATTGATGCACTCAGAGAGGCAGGTTATACCTGCATAGCCATCGAGACCAACGGCACAAAGCCGCTGCCCAAGGGTATAGATTGGGTCACCTGTTCTCCGAAAGAGGGCACACGGGTAGTGCTGCAGGAGGCAGACGAAGTGAAGGTGGTTTACACGGGTCAGGATGTGGAGAAGTGGCGCGAGAGGATAAGTGCCAAGTACCATTATCTGCAGCCGTGTTCTCAGCAGAACACCAAACACATAGTAAGATACATACTGAATCACCCGTGGTGGCGTCTTTCGCTTCAGACGCAGAAGTATATAGGAATGAAGTAAAAAGAAAGCGAGTGACTTGCATCACCCGCTTTTTCATTGCTGTCTACTACCAATACTATTATTTCACATCTTTGACGAGGCGCACGCTGTAGCGGTTGGAGCCGTGAGCGATATTCTCAGGATTTACGCTTTGATAGCCGTCGTTGTAGTAGAAATAGAATGCGTAGCAGTCACCAACCTCACCTTCATAGGGGTCAGATGTCCAATAGTAACCTGACTTGTAAACGCCGTCAGTCTCGGCACTCTCATCAGCGAATGTATATCCTGCTGCAGGCAGGAATACTGCACCGGCATTAGACAGTGCCTCCCACTCTTCACTTGTGTATTTATTGTCATCAGGATCGCCGTCAGCCTTGAAGTTAACAGGCAGTGCCCAATTGTCCGGCAGGAAGACGTAACCTATAGCCGCGCTGCCTACTGTGGCGAATCCGCGCAGTTTGCTTGCATTCTCGCGTCCGCCATAGAGATAGGCCCACTCTTCTTTTGAGAGGGTGCGCCACGTCTTTGCCTTGTTTCCTCCGTTTTGAATTTTGTTGTTGCCCCAATCGTAGAATGTCACGAAATCCTCTTCAACAAGATCTTGTCGCAGTGGGTCTTTTGCCCCCCATGCGAAGAGGTCCATCCACTTGGCAGGGTCGGTATAGACTTTGTTATTGTCAGCCCCCTTGGCATTAGTTTCGGAAGTGGAGAACTCCCAAATTTTGTCAGTGGGCAGATACTGCAGATTACCCTGAGAGAAAATCACCTGTTGTGATTTGGAGACAGAGAACACTCCTGTGAGTTCACCGTTGTGTTCTTCGGGATTGTTGTTGTTGCATGCGGCGAAGCATACTGCGAGCAGCATGATGCCCAAGTAAAAGAAAATCTTTTTCATAACATTAAGAATTTTAATGATTGTTAGTATTGTTGACTATGCGTTTGTGAGTGTGCTTGACCTTTCTGACGTAGCTGACTGTTTCTGCGGGGTTGAAAGTGCCGTAGAGCACCACGGAGTCGGCAGCAATCTCTTCTTCGGCAAGGCGGGTGAGCCAATATTCGGTATTGTCGAACCAAATGTACGGCGAGCGCCCGTATCGTTTGGCAAGTCGGCGTGCATCCATTATGTGTGCGGGTCCTGCATTGTATGATGCGAGCACGAAATGTTGGTTCTCCACTGAGTCGCCTATGAAAGAGAAGGTGCGTTGCAGATGCTTGATATACTGTATTCCCGCCCTCAGGTTGTCCTCGGGCAGACAGAATGTGGAGTCGTTGAGTCCGAAGCGTCTGCCCGTTTTAGGCATGAGCTGCATGAGTCCTTTTGCTCCTGAGGCTGACTCAGCCTGAGGATTCCAATGTGACTCCTCCCAACACAATGCCGCAAGCATCTCCCACTGCCAACCAATCTCAGGCGCATACTTGCGGAACAGGGTCTCAAAGGGCACATTCTCGACCATCTCGTCTTCCTCTTCCGCCGCTATGTCTGCGGGAGTTGACTTCACTACACTGCAAAACCCTGTCAATCCTGCCGAGAGCAGGACAACTACAAACAAGATGAGAGACTTTATCTTCAAATTATTATCAGAGGTTCTACTTGCCTAACTGTTTTCCTTGTCGGCTATCTGCTGCTTGACGAACTTGACGAGCATGTTGATGGCTGCATTGTTGTGCCCGCCCTGCGGAATGATGACGTCGGCATAGCGTTTGCAAGGCTCGATAAACTGCTCGTGCATAGGTTTGAGTATGCGCGAATAGCGTTCAATGACAGCCTCCGTTGTTCTGCCACGCTCCACAATGTCGCGACTGATAACGCGAATCAGACGGTCGTCGGCATCGGCATCCACAAATATCTTTACGTCCATCTGCTGACGCAGTTTCTTGTCGCACAGGGTCATGATACCCTCTATTATCACCACCTCGCGGGGTTCGATATGAATGGTTTCGGGCTGACGTGTGCAGGTCAGATACGAATATGTCGGCTGCTCAATAGCCTCTCCGTCTTTCAACATTCTGATGTGCTTCTCAAGCAGAGGCCAATCGAAGGCATCGGGATGGTCGAAATTGATGAACTGCCGCTCCTCCATGGGAACATGCGATGAGTCCTTGTAGTACGAATCGAGGGGAATAACCACCACTTCGCCCTTGGGAAGGCGCTCTGTCAGTTTGCGAACCACAGTGGTCTTGCCACTGCCCGTGCCGCCTGCTATACCGATGATGAACATAAGTATTGTGTTTAGTGTTACATGTATTATCGGGTTGCAAAGTTAAATCTTTTTCTTCGAATACACAAACCCGACTGCACAATAGTTCAACAAAAACTTTCCGCTTTGACAAAAAATGATTATCTTTGCAGCGTGAAAAACTGCCGCAATGGCAGACACACCGTGTTTGGCACAACCTTTGCCGCTATGATGACAGCGTTTTTTTAATGTAATGTTGTAATGATGTAATAGCAGGAAAAGGAACTTAAGAAACTTAAATCACTTAAGATACTTCTCCGGCACCAAGCAACCGACACCGAAAAACAAAAACATACACTTTATATATGAAACTGATAGACAAGATTGTAGAAGCAATTCAGAACAAGAAAGGACAGAACATCACCGTCATTGACATGCGCAAACTCGACGTCAAGCCCTGCGATTGGTTCGTAGTGGCAGAGGGCGGCAGCAATACGCAGGTTACCGCCATAGCCGATGAGGTGGAGGACTTCGTGCGCAAAGAGACCCGCGAGAAGCCTCTTGCATACGTAGGCAGAGACAATGCACAATGGATAGCGCTCGACTACGGTGATGCCATCGTACACATCTTTCAGCGTGAAGCGCGTCAGTTCTACGACATTGAGACACTGTGGGCTGACGGCAAGATAACCGAAATAGCAAACATCTAACACACATAACTATGGCACAGAACAACAATCAGGGTCAGCCCGACCGCCAGCAGCCTAAGAAGAAAGGCGGCATCGGGTGGGGATGGCTCTATATGATAATCATTGCAGTGCTGCTCGGCAGTTACTTCTTCGCCGACGGACAGCAAAGCAAAGACATCACCTACACCCAACTGCAGGCATACATCGAGAACGATGTCATAGAGTCGATGACAGTGTATGACAACGGCAACGTGAAGGCAATTGTGCGCGAAGAGCAGAAAGCGGTGGTCTTCGGCGAGAACGCCGACAAGCATGCCGACCGCATCATCACCGCAAGTATTCCTTCCACCGACGAGTTCAACCGCTACATGACCGAGGTCAACAACAACCGCAAACAGCAGGGACAAAGCGGTGTCGAACTGCGCTTCGAGAAGTCGCACGATTGGTGGTACCTGATTCTTGTCAACGTGGTGCCCTTCGTGCTCATCATCTTCTTCTTTGTGTGGATGAGCCGAGGTGTCGGTTCGGGCATGGGCGCAGGAGGTATCTTCGGCGTAGGCAAGGCGAAAGCCGAGGTGTTCGACCGCGACAAGAAAGACAAGGTCACATTCAAGGATGTGGCAGGTCTTGAGGGTGCCAAGCAGGAGGTGGAGGAGATTGTCAGTTTCCTCAAGAACCCGAAGAAATACACGGCTCTCGGCGGCAAGATTCCCAAGGGAGCACTGCTTGTAGGCCCTCCGGGCACGGGCAAGACTCTGCTCGCCAAAGCCGTGGCAGGAGAGGCTGATGTGCCTTTCTTCTCGATGTCGGGCTCCGACTTCGTGGAGATGTTCGTAGGAGTGGGCGCAAGCCGTGTGCGTGACCTCTTCCGACAGGCAAAGGAGAAGGCGCCGAGCATCATCTTCATCGACGAGATAGATGCCGTAGGACGTGCCCGCGGGCGCAACTCGTTCACGGGTGGCAACGACGAGCGGGAGTCCACACTCAACCAACTGCTTACCGAGATGGACGGTTTCGGCACCAACTCAGGAGTAATCATTCTTGCAGCCACCAACCGTGCCGATGTGCTCGACTCAGCCCTGCTGCGCGCAGGGCGTTTCGACCGTCAGATACATGTTGAACTGCCTGACCTGCAGGAGCGCAAAGAGATATTCGGAGTGCACCTCAAACCGCTCAAACTCGACCCGTCGGTTGACGTGAATATGCTTGCCAAGCAGACACCCGGTTTCTCGGGTGCGGATATAGCCAATGTGTGCAACGAGGCTGCCCTCATAGCCGCCCGAGGCGACCACAAGACTGTCACCAAACAGGACTTCATGGATGCCGTTGACCGCATCATAGGAGGGTTGGAGCGCAAGACCAAGATAATGACCGAGGAGGAGAAGCGTGCCATCGCTTATCATGAGGCAGGACACGCAACCATCTCGTGGATGCTGCGTTATGCCAATCCGCTCGTCAAAGTGACTATCGTGCCGCGGGGTATGGCACTCGGTGCTGCATGGTACCTGCCCGAAGAGAGGCAGATAACCAACCGCGAACACCTGCTTGACGAGATGTGTGCAACACTCGGAGGACGTGCCGCCGAAGAGGAGTTCCTCAACCAAACAGGCACAGGAGCACTCAACGACCTTGAGCGCGTCACCAAGCAGGCATACGCCATGGTGGCATACTACGGCATGGGAAAGTCCATTCCCAACCTCTCATACTACGATTCGCAAGGACGTGACTACGGCTTCACCAAACCCTACTCCGAGAAGACTGCCGAGAAGATGGACAAAGAGGTGGCTGACATCATTGCAGAGCAGATGAAGCGTGCCAAGCAGATTCTTCAAGAGAACGCCGAAGGGCATCACAAGATTGCCGAACTGCTGATAGAGAAGGAGGTCATCACGGCAGAAGACGTGGAGGCTATTCTCGGACCGCGCCCGTGGACAAGCCGTCAAGACGAGATAATAAAGGAGAATAGTTAATTAATAGCGAATAGTTAAAAGCGAATAGTTAAAAGCGAATAGTTAATTCATAATGCATAATTCATAATGTAAGAAACTTGAAACCTGAAACTTGAAACTAAAGAACCAAGTGTAGCAAACACGCCCGTGCAGGCATCTAATGTACAGAAACACGAAACAACGAACAATATGAAACGCTTATTTCTTTTTGCCGCAATGGCAGCAGCAGCGCTCACAATGAGTGCACAGCAGGTGGAGAAACTGCCTGCCGACGAGAATGTACGCATAGGGCATCTCGACAACGGACTCACCTATTATATACGTCACAACGAACTGCCCAAGCAGCGGTGCGAGTTCCATATTGCACAGGCTGTCGGTGCCATTCTTGAAGAAGACAATCAGAACGGTCTCGCACATTTCCTTGAGCACATGGCGTTCAACGGCACAGAGCATTTCCACGGCAAGGGCATCATCAACTATTTCGAGTCGATTGGTGTCAACTTCGGAGGCAACATCAACGCCTACACCTCCCTCGACGAGACCGTTTACCGCCTGTCGGAAGTGCCGACCATCCGCGAAGGCATCATCGACTCCGCACTGCTTGTCATGCACGATTGGTCGCACTCGCTGCTGCTTGAAGGAGATGAGATAGACGCCGAACGAGGCGTCATTCGCGAAGAGTGGCGTACACGCGCTTCCGCAGAACGCCGCATGTGGAGCAAGATGAACCCTCTCATGTTTCCAAACTCCCAATATGCCAAACGCGATGTGATAGGCGATACTGCCGTCATCAACAACTTCTCATACGATGCGCTGCGCGATTACTATCACAAGTGGTACGGACCCGACCTGCAGGCTATAGTGGTGGTAGGAGACATCGATGTTGACCAAATAGAGGAGAAAATCAGACGCCTGTGGGCGGACGTACCCGCACGGGCAAACCGCGGTCAGAGACCCGTTTATTCGGTTGACGACAACAAAGAACCTATCGTGGCAGTGGTGACCGACGAGGAAGCACAATACACGCGCATACGCATTGACTTCAAAAAGAACCCCCTGCCCGAGCAACTGAAAGGCACTATCGTTGACTATCAGCAAGACCTGCTCACACAAATCATCACCATGATGTTAGACCACCGTTTCGAAGAACTCAGCCTCAACCCCGACGCCCCCTTCATCGGCGGAGGTGCCGCATACACCGAACTCGTCAAGAACAAAGACACTTTCCTCGGCATAGTGGTTGCCAAGGCAGGGCAGGAGACCAAAGCCTACACCACACTGCTTGAGCAGTTGGAGAAGATGCGCCGATACGGCTTCACAGATGACGAACTCGAACGCGTAAAGACAGAGCAACTGACCTCCTACGAAAAGTCATACAACGAACGCAACTCACGCCGAAACATACAATACACGCGGGAGTACATACGCAACTTCCTTGACGGAGAACCTATTCCGGGTATCGAGTGGGAGTACAATTTCGTTAAGCAGATGCTGCCCATGCTCAGTGCCGAACTCGTCAACCAACTTGCCATGAGCCTCGTCACTGAAGACAACGTGATAGTTAGTTTTACCGCCCCCGAGCGCGAAGGAGTGGTGCTGCCCGACGAGCAGCAGATACGCAAGGCGCTGCAAGACATGCGCAACATGCAGATAGAAGCACCAAAGGCTGAGACAACCGACCTCACACTCATCAAAAAAGCACCCAAACAAGGCAAGATAAAAAGCATAAGCAGAAACGCCGAGTTGGGCACCACCGAGTGGCTGCTGAAGAACGGTGTAAGAGTCATCTTCAAACCCACCGACTTCAAACAGGACGAGATACTGATGTCAGCATTCTCGGAGGGCGGACTGAGCATGATTGACAGCCCCGAAGACCTCCCCTCCGCCACTTATGCTGCCGCCATCACATCATACGCGGGACTCGGCACGCTCAACAGCATTCAACTGCAGAAACTGCTTGCGGGCAAGCATGTGGCTGTATCGCCCAACATCAACCAATACTCCGAGACACTCGACGGCAACTCCGACATCCGTGACTTCGAGACTATGCTGCAACTCACTTACCTCTTTTTCACGCAGCCGAGACAGGACCAACAGTCCTTCGAGGCACTGATGGGTATGCTTGAGACACAACTGCGCAACAAGAACACCAACCACAAGGCTGTGTTCCGCGACTCAGTCACACTGATGCAGACCAACTACAGCCCACGTACCATCCTATGGGACACCACCACTCTCAAACAAGTAAATGCCGACAAGGCATACACTGTCTTCCGTGAGCGATTCAGCGACCCTGCCGACTTCACCTTTGTATTCACAGGCAACATCTCCCCCGATGACCCCGTCACCAAGAAAGCCGTCACCACATGGCTCGGAGGTATGAAAACAGGCAAATGCAAGAAGCAAAAAGAGCACTTCGTTGACCGAGGCATCAGACCGCCAAAAGGAGTGCAAAAGAACTACTTCGACCGCAAGATGACCATTCATCAGACCACCAACCGCATTCAGTTCTCTGCGCCGATGAAATATTCGCTTGCCGCCTCCCTCAACATGGATGTCATCGGCCGTGTGCTTGACATGCGCTACCTCGAGTCTATCCGTGAACGCGAAGGAGGCAGTTACGGCGTGGGTGTGGCAGGCAGGCTCAACCGTCTGCCCGCTGAGCAGGCAACACTACTCATGCAGTTTGACACCGACCCCGAGAAAGAAGCCAAACTGCTGCAAATAATCTACGACGAGGTGAACACCATCATCGCCGAAGGACCGCTTGAAGAGGACCTTAGGAAAGCGAAGGAGTCGATGCTGAAAGATTTCGAGGAAGACCTTGAGAAAAACAACTATTGGAACTCCACCATCCTGCCTGAATACTATCGGTATGACGTCAACTACATCGCTGACTACCGCAGTGCCGTTCAGGGCATCACCAAGCAGACGGTGCAAGACACACTACGCAAACTTGTTGACGCAGGAAACTCGTTTGAAGTAGTGATGACACCCGCAGAGTAATACCATTTCAGGTATTACTCCGTATAGATATTGTATAACTGAAAACGATTCATCTGCATTACGCGGGTGAATCGTTTCTATTGTTATAAGACTCTGACTTATATCAGAGTATGCTCTTCACTGTCTCCAGCATACCCTTCTCCTGAATGTCTTTCAGGAAACCTTCGAGCATATCTGTCAAACCGGGTATCTGGTTCAAATCGCCGTGTTCTGTCCAGATAAGGTCTTTGGCTGCAAGCACGCCTTCGGCAACTTTATGCAAGTCATTGGTTGACCATAGGTCCTTCAACAGTTGCATAATCTTCTCGTCATCGTTCGGCTGAATAGGAGCACCGTCTTCGCGAACACCGCCCTTGTAGTAGGTGATAATGGCTGCCAAACCAAGAACAAGACCCTTTGGCAACTCACCCTTACGCTCTAAATATGTTTTCAAACCGGGAAGGTCGCGAGTTTGGAACTTCGGAAAAGAGTTGAGCATGATACTGGTCACCTGATGGTCAACATACGGATTGTTGAAACGCTCAAGAACGTCTTCTGCAAACTGCTTGAGTTCGTCCATCGGCAGATTCAATGTCTGCATCAGTTCGTCAAACTGCACCTTGTGAATATACTTGCCTATCACCGGATGATTGCATGCATCGCGCACTATATCTACACCGCTCAGATAAGCAACCGGCGAGAGCACCGTGTGAGGACCGTTCAACAAAGTCACTTTCCTCTCATGATACGGGGCTTCGCTCTCGGTGATGATTACGTGCAAACCCGCTTTCTCTGCAGGGAACTCTTTGCGAAGGTCTTCCACGGTCATGTTCTCCGCTTTTTCTATCACCCAGAGGTGGAAGATCTCGGCTTGAACTACCAGATTGTCAGCATAGCAGGCACGCTCCTGTATCTGTTTTATTTCTTTGCGAGGGAAACCGGGTACAATGCGGTCAACTAATGTCGCGCATACGTAGTTGTATTTCTCAAACCATTCTTTGAATCCTTCGTAGTCACCTCCAAAGTCATCCTTCCATAGCTCAATATACTTGCGGATACACTCCTTCAAATGGTGACCGTTCAAGAAAATAAGCTCGCATGGCATGATTATCAAACCTTTGCTCGGACAACCATTGAAAGTCTTGTATCTGCGATATAGCAACTGAGTCAGTTTTCCGGGATAACTGCTTGCAGGAGCATCCGACAACTTGCACTCGGGGTCGAAAGCTATTCCTGCCTCCGTTGTGTTGCTTATCACAAAGCGTATCTCAGGCTGGTCAGCAAGAGCCATGAATGCAGAGTTCTGACTATAAGGATTCAATGCACGACTGATGACGTCGATACGCTCAAGAGTGTTCACCGGCTCTCCGTTCAATCTTCCTTGAAGATTAACGTGATACATGCAGTCCTGACCGTTAAGCCATTCAACCATACCTTTGTCAATAGGTTGCACTACTACAACCGACGAGTTGAAATCGGTCTTTTGATTCATGTTCCAGATAATCCAGTCCACAAAGGCACGGAGAAAATTGCCTTCGCCAAATTGAATAATGCGCTCAGGAGCCTCGCTCTTCGGCGCTGTCAGTCTGTTTAATGCTTTCATTGTATTATAGTGTTGATTCGTAAATAATCTGTCGTCAAAAACAAAGCATCAGGATGCCCGGTCTTTCACGTTGCAAAAGTAGTAAAAATAGTTCAATAGCGACGCCATAAACTGACAAAATTTGTAGAATATTTGCGATATACAAGAAAATGATGTATCTTTGCGCCTATGAAACTGATATTCGCAACCAACAACCCTCACAAGATTGAGGAGGCTAAAGCCATCCTCGGAGACTCTGTTGAACTGATCAGCCTTGACGAGGTGGGATGCCATGACGACATACCCGAGACATCGCCTACTCTCGAAGGCAACTCTCGTCAGAAAGCCGAGTTTATCTACAACCGTTACCATGCCGACTGCTTTGCCGATGACACCGGACTCGAGGTGGATGCGCTCGGAGGAGCTCCCGGTGTTTACAGCGCACGCTATGCAGGCACTGACGGCAAGCACCCCACTCCTGCCGATAACCGCAAAAAACTGTTGAGCCAAATGAATGGCATCACCAACCGGAATGCGCGCTTCCGCACAGTGGTCACGCTTATCAAAAACGGGAAACAACTACAGGCAGAAGGCATCGTGGATGGCAAAATAGCAACAGAGGAAAGAGGCAACGGAGGCTTCGGATACGACTCGCTCTTTATTCCTGACGGATATGACCATACCTTTGCAGAGTTGGGCGAGCAGATAAAGAACTCAATCAGTCACCGCGCAAGGGCTATGCAGGCACTCGCACAACTGCTGAATACGTAAAGCTATGCGAAATATGAAATACACTCTGACAATACTCTCACTCATTCTTGCTCTCGCCACGCAAATCTATGCACAACTGCCTATGGGAGGATGGCAAATGCATAATTCTTACGGTAATGTTACACGTGTCGAGGCATCACGAAATCTGGTGTATGCCCTCAGCCGGGGCTCGCTTATGTCCGTCAGTAAAGAAGACGGGCAGATAGAGTATTATAACAAGCTTCTCAATCTGAGCAGTTCCAATATTGCACAGATTTGCTACGATGCTCATTACGGCAAACTTATTATCACTTATCTCGACGGTAACATCGACCTCCTTGATGACAATGGCAATGTAGAGAACATACGTGACCTGTATAGTTCGCAAACGCGTGAAAACAAAACCGTTAATGATGTCGTTACCGATGGCAAAGAGGCATATCTTGCTACAAACTTCGGCATCTTGGCGCTCGACCTGAGACGCAAAGAACTGAAAGAAACTTTTATTATAGGCGAAGATGCATCATCTGTTTCCGTAAAACATCTTGCTATTACTGACGACACCTTGTATGCCGTTTCCGATAAAAAGTTGTACAGCGCGGCTCTCGCATCCAGCATGATAGATTATCACAACTGGAATGTCACAGAACTGCCAGGTAAAGGGAATATAGCCGGTCTGCAGGTTCTCGAAAGACTCTACCTCCTCAGAGACAGTGTCATATATATGAGGACTGGTGATGGCTGGCAGACATGCCTGCCTGAACAACGGTTCGGAGTTATACGCAGTGTGGCGGGGCAACTGGCGGCATTGAATATGGAGGCGGGACTCACTTTGATAGACAATGGTAAAATAAAAACTGTAATCCCATATTTTCTGAATGCAAGTGATGTAGTGTTTGACCAGGCAGCACATAAATACTGGTTTGCATACGGTGCCGAAGGAGTGGGCGAGTTGGATGCACTTACTTTCAAATGGAACAAGTACCAGCCCAACGGACCCGTGAGCAGTGTACCATACCGCTTGAGAATGACCGGCAACAGATTGTATATGGTTCCAGGCGGCTATTGGGCAACCAAGAATAACAACCCGCCTCAAGCCATGTTCTATGAAAACGGGGAGTGGACCAATTACACAACAGACTACTTCGACAAAACGCTCGGACATGCCGGCTCTGACTACAGCGATATGCTTGGCGACCCCGCTGACCCCTCGCATTTCTTTATCGCTGCTTTCAGTATTGGTCTGCTTGAGTTCCGGGACAACAAATTCTATAAACTCTATACACGTGACAATGCACCTTTCATCTTGGCTGCCAATAACGCACTACTTTATACCTGGGTTGACGGACTTGTATTCGACAATGAAGGTAATCTCTATGTAGGTAACGTTGATGCCGGACTTTGCATGCTTTCCCCTTCCGGGGAATGGACTTTGTTCAAAAACAGTGCTACGGTCGGCAGAAACCGTATTCAACAGGTGCTGATCTCTAACAAAAACCCGAATATCATTTATCTGACAAATGCAAGGAGCGGTGCCGGCATCGGCGTTATGGATACAGGAGGCACTCTGAAAAACCAGTCTGATGACAGAGCCGTATTCCGTCATGAGTTTGAAGACCAAAATGGGAAAACCGTCCTACCTGAATATGTTTATTGTGCCGCACAAGACCTGTCGGGCGAAGTATGGGTAGGTACAAGCAAAGGACTCTTTATTATTCCTGACCTTGAGAATATGTTCTCGTCTAATGCATGCAAACGCATAATCATACAGCGTACTGACGGCAGCGGACTCGCCGACTATATCTTGGGAGAGGAACGTATAAATGCTATTGCCGTTGACGGAGCTAACCGCAAATGGATTGGAACTCAGGGGTCCGGACTATACCTGATGTCTGCTGACGGTACGGAAACGATAGAGCATTTCACTACCCACAACTCTCCGCTGCCGGACAATACCGTCATTTCTCTCGCTATCGAACACGAATCCGGGGTCGTTTATATAGGTACCGGTGTCGGACTTGTGTCATACCAAAGCAATGCTGCGGATGCGCACACTGATTTCTCAGATGTGTATGCCTATCCAAATCCTGTGCGCGGGAATTTCGAAGGTGTGGTTACTATTTCCGGGCTGATGGAAAACAGCAAGGTAAAGATTACAGATTCCGCAGGACAATTGGTAGCCGAAGCAGTTTCGCTTGGCAGCCTCGCTACATGGGACTGCAAAGACGGAGCCGGCAAACGTGTAGCTACAGGGGTTTATATGGCACAATGCGTTTCTTCTGACGGCAGTCAGTATGCACTTGTCAAAATCTTGGTGGTGAACTAAAGTCCGTATCCTTGCAATGCGCAATACATTGAGATATGTTTTGTTAGTGGTTGTCGCGTCATTGTGGACTACGCTGTGCTTTATAGTGCCTGATTTCCTTGACAGTCCCGTAAGCGGACCGAAGTCGGTTGCTATTCTCTTTTCGTATGCTGCTGCGTTGGGAGTGGGGCAGTTCTTATTGCTATACGTTTTTTTTGCTGACAAATATGCAAGTGCTGTCATTGTTCCTATTTACGCTCTGCTCGGCTCGGTGGTTGCCTACTACAGATATGCTTTTCATACAACGGTGACCCCCGTTATTATAGATGTTACTCTTCATACCAATCCCGGCGAAGCGGCCGGTGTGATGTCGTGGCAGTTGTTTCTGTTTGTATCGCTTAATGTTCTGCTTTCTATCGCTTTCGTATTCTTCAGATTCAGGCATATACGTCTGTCTATGAGATGGTTTCATGCGATTGTTGCCATAATGTTGTTTGTTCTGTATTATTCTGTTAACGGGCGACTGAAGAGAAGCATCAGTCAGAGGTATCCTGTAAATGTGGTGTGCAGTATGGTTGACTACATGAAGATTGTATCCAAAAAGTCTTCTGAACGGGCATTGCCCGCAGTGCATTTCAATGACAGTATTCCATCGCTTGATGTCGTGCTTGTTATCGGCGAAGCGGTGAGGGCGGATCATCTGAGCTTGAACGATTACAGTAGAAATACGTGCCCTCGCCTTTCAAATAGAACGAATATCGTATCGTTGCCATATATTTTCAGCGAGCATACTCATACAGCTGCCAGTGTGCCGCATATCCTGACACCCGCGGACAGCCTGAATGCAGACCTTGCTTTAACTTCACTGTCGCTTATTTCGTGCTTTGATTCCGCAGGATACAGCACGGCGTGGATATCAAACCAGGACTACGGGCATACTTATGCGGATTTCATCGCAGAGGCGGATACGATGATTTTTCCGAATGCGGGTAAATCGGTATTCGTGTTTCATCCGTGGTATGATACAGATATGCTGCCGCATGTCTGTACCATGCTTGCTAAAAATCATGACAGGAACCTTCTGGTACTTCATTCTATCGGCTCACACTGGTATTACAACAATCATGTAACACCCGAAATGCAGGTCTTTACTCCACTCACAGACAACCGCGTAGTTACGAGGAATACAGCAGAGCAGGTGGTAAACTCATACGACAATACTGTTGTGTATATGGATTGTTTTGTCGATTCCCTTATATCAGTTCTTGTACACAGACCGGCAATAGTCTTTTATCTTTCCGATCATGGCGAGTCGCTCGGAGAAAACGGCAACTGGCTGCATGCGGCAGGTGCAGAAGAAACCAAATATCCAGCTGCGTTTGTCTGGTATTCCGACAAATATGCAGAACTCTTCCCCCGAAAAGTGAAGGCACTGAAAAAAAACAGCACGAAGCATTATCGTACTGATTATTTCTTCTATTCCGTTCTTTCTGCTGCCGGTATAGAACCCGAAGGCAATAATGCCTCCTTTGATATATTTATGGAATGAGAAGCCTTTTTCCCAATCCTCTACTTTACTTTATCACCAGTTTCATGAACTCTTCGCGTGTCTTTGCCTGGTTGAAGGCACCTGTAAAGTCGCTTGTGACTGTCATAGCGTGCTGTTTCTGCACACCTCTCATCTGCATGCAGAGGTGCTCGGCTTCAATCACCACCATCACTCCAAGCGGCTCCAGAGTCTCTTGAATGCACTCTTTTATCTGTGTGGTGAGGCGTTCTTGCACTTGCAAACGGCGGGCGAACACGTCAACCACACGGGCAATCTTGCTCAGTCCGGTTATTCTGCCGTTGGGGATGTATGCGATATGCACTTTGCCGAAGAAGGGCAGCAGATGGTGCTCGCAAAGAGAGTAGAAGTCGATATCTTTCACCACCACCATCTGGCGGTAATCCTCCTCAAAGAGTGCACTCTGCAGTATGGCTTTCGGGTCTTCGCTGTAACCTTTGGTGAGGAACTGCATTGACTTGCCAATGCGTCGCGGAGTCTTCCGTAGTCCTTCTCTATCAGGGTCTTCGCCCATAATCTGCAGTTGCTGCTTTACCAATGTTGCAATCTGCTCTGTAATATCTTCTTTTGGTTCAAATGCCTGTAAATCCATCTTAAACTATATTAAACAATAAAACCATCCTAAACCACTCTCATTCCATTACGGTTATCTTGTCGCGTACGGGGTAGGTGTCGCCTTGCAATTCAGGCAGTGCCCGTATCACTTCTTCCTTGAAGAGTTGGGCTTCTTCCAGAGTACGGAAATTGCCTATTCTCACTTTCCAGAAGGGGGGATTGTATTGCACGTAGATGTCGCCTTCGATGTTGCTGTTCTCCACCAGTTTCTGAATGCGGAACGCCTCTGTCTTGGCATTCTGCTGGTTATTGCTGGAGAACACTTGCACGCGGTAGCCCTGTATCTCAACCTGCTTGCGTTCCACTCCGTTCTGCTTGTCAAGCATGAGACGCGTAATGGCGGAGTCTTGCACCACGGTCACGTTGTCCTGCATGTGCTTTATTATGCGTGGAATGCTGTCTTGTGCGTGACATAGCACAACTGCATTGACAATCATTAATATTGTAATTGATAACTTCTTCATGTCAAAAGAGTTCCAAAAATCGTACCAGAATCAATAGCGGAAGGAACTGCCGCCGACGAACTCGCGGAGTAGGGAGGTAGGAGGAATCTCGCGCTCGGGTATGCTTACGAAGTACTGTAGGAACTTGAGCAACCTGTGTGCTTCAGTATATTCGTCGCAGTATTTTGGCACCTCTGCCAGGATGAGTTCAGCATGACGCTTGAGGACTGCAAGTTCGAAAAGCAGTGCGGAGTTGAACATCACATCGGCATTCTCCTGATAGGGGTAAATCCATTTCTCTTCACCGCGGCGCACGCTGGCAGCACGTGCAATGGTTTCCTTGGCTGAGTAGTTGCGGTAGCGGTAGTCGCGCACTATGCGGCGAATGAGTCTGGTGTCGGTGGTAGGAATCCAGTTGTGGTTGTCGAGGTTGATGGTGGTGAGTGCTGACACGTAGATGCGGAAGGTGGCTTCGCGAGGAATATTGGGTATGAGTTGCGGATTGAGTGCGTGAATACCTTCAAGTATGATGACGCTGTCTTCCTCAATCTTCAGTTTGTTGCCCATGTAGTATCGTTTGCCGTCTTCGAAATTGAAGGTGGGCAGACTTATCTCCTTGCCTTCGAGCAGGTCGCCGAGTTGCTGCCGGAAGAGGGGCAGGTCGATGGCGTTGAGGTCCTCAAAATCGTATTCACCGTTCTCGTCCTTTGGAGTGTCCTCACGATTGACGAAATAGTTGTCCATGGAGATGACCACCGGCATGATGCCGTTGACCCGCAGTTGGATGGTGAGTCGTTTGGAGAAAGTGGTCTTGCCCGATGACGAAGGTCCGGAGATTAGCACGAACTTAGGTCTGCCTCCTTCGCGGTGGGCTATCATGTCGGCAATCTGGCTTATCTTCTTCTCCTGCAGCGCCTCGCTGAGTTTGATGATGTCGAAGGTCTTGTTTTTCTTGCATGCCACGTTGAGGTCAGCCACGTTGTTGATGTGCATGAGGTGGTTCCACGTGATATATTCGTTGAAGATGCCGAACATCTTCTCCTGCTGAATAGTGTCCTCGAGCCTTGTGGGGTCTTTGCGGCAAGGAATGCGCATTAACATTCCGTCGAAATATTGTTCTATATCAAAGATGTCGAGGTATCCGGTGGAGGGCATGAGCACGCCAGTGTAGTAGTCAATATAGTCTCCCATGCGGAAATAGCGGCTGTAGGGCATACCGAGTGTTTCGAACAGATTGACCTCGGTCTCGTTTCTCTCTTTGAAGAGGCGCATCACTTCCTTGGTCTGCTTCTCCTCGCAAACGATAGAGCGGTCCTCGGCAATAATCTGCTTCATGCGCTCTTTGATGTTTGCCACAATCTCCGGAGTGATCTCCATGAGTCCTGTCTTGCCGTTCTCGTCTTTTTGCAAGATGCGGCAGTAGTATCCTTTGGATATAGGGTGCTCGATGCGGAGGTCTGCCTGCAGATAGAGTTCTCGAATGGCGCAACTGAGCACCATAGAGAGTGTCCTTACATAGCAGCGCATACCGGCTGAGCAGGAAATATCTACAAACTCAATGTCTTTTGGCATGTAGATGAAGAAGTTGAGATCTTCAAGTTTGTAGTTTACTCTGGCAGCTACAACGGGGAAACGCAGTTTGATGTCGAGCATCCGGAATATTTCCATCAATGACGAACCGCGTGGCACATCGTGGTATGTACCGGTGTTTTTGCAGAAGATAGTGACAGTGGATTGCATAAAGCGTGAGGTTAATTCATTTATGCCTGCAAAGATAGTGGTTTTTTCTTGATTGCACAAGTGCAATGTCAGCAATTGTGTTTTTTTAGAAAGTGGTTTGTTGGAGAGGTTGTTCGGTTGTCAAATTATATGCAGTGTTAAGGGCGCTGTGTGTGACATTGCTCTTCTCTCCGAGATAGAAACAGCAGGCATTGATGAGTGCGGCATCTGTGTTGAACGGCTCTTTATATAATAAGGAGTGACAGTCAGGCTCAGTGCCGTCAGTCGTGTATCTTATTTCCGCCCCTTCTACTGCGCAGTTCATGTACACCGTCTGTCCGCCTTCTGTCTGCTCGCGGTGTATGCCTGGTTGAGAGAGGTGGAAAGCGTAGCCCTGTCTGTGGAGAGAGGGCAGTTCATAGCGGCTGAGCTGCATATTGTAGCGGGCAAGCGCCTCTTCGTAGCAACCCTGCCAACGGTTGTTCCAAGTACGCTCGGCAGTGCCCAGCAGTTTGGGCAGCAGATAGCGCTCCACCTGCTCTGGGTTGCGGATGGTCTCGCTCCACAGTTGTGCCTGCACTCCGCGCAGATTTTTAGTGGAATCGGGAATCAGGGATATTTTGTCACTCGCCACATACGTCCCTAAATCGCGTGTTTCACCCCTCATAGTTCTTCTTACGGACAGATAAAGCGAATCAGGCCGTAGGTCGAAGCTGCAATACTCGTCCACGTAGCCTCCCCAGTTAAGTCCAGACTCTTGTTCGTGATTGAGGTAGCACATATCCATGTAGAGGTTGCAAACACTGCAAATCATAACGGGGTATCCTGCATTGGCAAGGCGGTATGGTTTCTCATCGCCGCGCCACTCGGGCACGCTGTTCCATGCGTAGGTAAGAATGTTCTTGCCTGCAAAACGTTGGTTGGGAGTTCCGTTACGGTATGCAACTTCTTCCCAGCCTGCAGTCTGCAGACCATACTCGGCGAGCATAGCAGCTATGGTCTCGAGGAAACTGTCCTTGAGATTGGCAACATCGGTCGCGCTGACGGCCCGCACCTTGCGGGAGTCTTGTTCATTATCAACATTCAACTCTGAACTTTCCAACTTCTTTAAACTTTCAACATTCAACTCTAAACTATTCACATATTCCCCCACTTTGGGTGAGCCGAGCCATGCACCTCGCGGCACTTCGTCGCCTCCTACGTGGAAAATACTGAGTGGTGCGTCGGCTTCGCGATACATGGCTACCACCTCGTCAATCACTTTCTGTGCAAAGGTGTAGCACGAGGGTAGGGCGATGCAAATCACGTTGTCGGTGTAGTGCTGTGCACTGACATAGCGGCTGGTGTCCTGAAAGTCGCTCAGCAGATACTCCTCCGCATTCTCTCTGTCTGTGCCGATATATTTCCAATACCTTGCCTCCATTGCCTTTATGGCAGCTCTCGAGTGACCCGGCATGTCGATTTCGGGCACAATGTTGACATAGCGATTTTTAGCATAGCGTAGAATGTCGATGAAGTCGTTTCTGGTCAGGTATCCGTTGCCTGATGCCTTTTTGTCGTCAGGGTTCCACCCGCCTGAATACATGGGGTAGAGGCAGTCGCGCTCGTCCGTGGTGAAGCCTCTTTTCGACCCGACCTGGGTTAGTTCCGGCAGGCCCGCGATTTCTATCCTCCAGCCTTCGTCGTCGGTTAGGTGAAGGTGCAAAACATTCATTTTGTACATGGCAAGCAGGTCTATGATGCGCTTTATCTCCTGTTTGCCGGTGAAGTTGCGTGCTATGTCGAGCATTAGTCCCCGATGAGGAGTGTCGGGCCAGTCGGTGATTTCGCAGCAAGGAACTTCGGAGTATTGGTACCGGAGTCTTCTGAGAGTCTCTTGGGCATACATGAGACTTGCCTTGAGGTTCTGCACGTAGATATACACTGTGTCTTTCTTGATGAGGATGCTGTATCCGTCTTGCGGGAGAGAGGTGTCAGGGTCGTAGATGAGTTGTGCTTTGTTGAGATTGCAAGTGCCTTGTGTGTAGGTTATTTGCTTTGGCTGCGGAAGCAGACAGATGTGATTGTATGACAGAGTGTCAGTTCGGGTGAATCTGAGGTTTTGCTTGTAAACCTCTTCTCCATCGGCATAGGGGAATCCTGCAACGTGTCGTCTGAACTCATGCCCGTCCGGCGAATAAACATAGTTGAGAGCTACGGTGACGGGTTTTTTGCCTGCAGTTACGATGAATGCTCCCTGCGGGGCTCCTGAGTGCCGCATGATGCTGCCTTTGTAGCGCAATATGAGAGTGCGGCTGCTGTCGGGCGGCAGAGGTTGCCAGCATGAGGTAGGCGAGAGCGAGTGGTAAGAAGCCTGAATCTGAGCGAGATGCGCCGGCTCGCCTTCGGTGGTGAGGGGCGCGACCGACATTTGGTTCCAGTAGATGGTCCAATCTGACAGGAGAGTGTCGTTTGAAGTGTTGGTGATGGTGAGTGTGCTTTGGCAGATGCCTGGTTCGATGTCGTTGCCGGTGTGCTGCCATGTGAGACTGACTGGTGCGGTGTTGTTACATCCGGTAAAAATAGACATTGCAAGAAGAGCAGAGGAATAAAGAATAAGTGTGTGTTTCATATATGTGCAGGTTTGTTGCTGCAAAGATACATCTTTTTTGCTATATGACAAACACATTTGTTGAACTTGCGAAAACTAATATAGTTGAGTGTTTAGAAAAGTTAAAAAGCAGATATAGCGGTAAAACATGTTGTAAAACATAAAAATGTAAATTTTTAATATGATTGAAATGTGCTAACTTTGCAAACGGTTTCGTGTGCGCTGCGCGTGTGTACGAGAAACTTTCTGAACGTTTCGTAAGTAACTAATATCATTAGTGTCCACTAAAAATCAAAATATTGTTCTTTGACTTATTGGAAATTAGTTTATTACTGCGATAATTTGTGCGAACGGATTTGAATTTGTAAATTTGTAGATAAAAATATATCTACCTATGAATCAGATCAAATA
>JAFVBR010000015.1 GCA_017479885.1 Paludibacteraceae bacterium
ACAAGAGTTAAAGCATTATTTATCAACAAAATATATCATAATTTAACCATTGTTTTGCGATTGACCGTTTGTGATACATTTAGCATCCATTCGCACATGTTGCATTACGAAAAATAAAATAATTTGATGCGGTTGCCGTGGTTCCTTATATATTGAACAGAGGTGGTGTAGTGAGGGGTGTAAAATGCCGTTATTTGCAGGAATGCATTTGTTTTTGTACCTTTGCAGTCTGATGAGATATGAATGGTTGCAGATGAGAAACGAATGGTTGATAGCACGCCGACTGTACTCCGAAGATAATCCGGAGAAGGGCAAACGCATGTCAACACCAGCAGTGAAGGTAGCACTTGCCGGCATCATTATCGGCATAGCGGTTATGGTAACCACAGTGTTCATTGTGGTGGGGTTCAAGCGTACGATAACCGACAAGGTGGTGGGATTCGGCAGCCATATACAGGTGGTAAATTTCGACAATAACAATACATACGAGATGCAACCCGTGTATGTTTCTGACACGCTTCTCGACAAACTACGGAATATCAAATATGTCACCAGCGCCGAAGTGTTTGCCACCAAACCGGGGATACTAAAAACAGACAGTCAGTTTCAGGCCGTCATCTTCAAAGGAATGCCGCTTGAAGCCAAGCAGAACAGAGATTTTTTCAGCCGCAACCTTACTTCAGGGCAAATGCCGGAGAAGAACAACGAGATTCTCATTTCCGACCAGACCTCACGTCGGCTCAAACTGAAAAAAGACAGCACAGTGCTCTGCTACTTCATTCAAGACAACATTATGGTACGCAAATATACCATATCCGGCACATACAGAACCGACTTCTCTGACTACGACGAGTTGTTCATTATAGGTGATATCGGTCAGGTGCAAAGGCTCAACCAATGGAAAAATGACCAAGTAAGCGGAGTAGAGATACTCATCAGTGACTTTGGCAAGATTGAAGAAGCAACCAATAGTGTCTATTTTGCGACTGCCAATCAGGCGGACCGTGACGGAAACTTCTTTATGACACAGAATGTAATACAGCTCAACCCCGCCATATTTTCGTGGCTCGACCTGCTCGACATGAATGTTTTGGTAATCATTCTTCTTATGCTCGCCGTGAGCGGATTCAACATTATTTCAGGATTGCTCATTCTAATTCTTGACAGTATCCGGTTTATCGGCACTATGAAATCACTCGGGGCTGATGACAGATTCCTCAGACGTATCTATCTCATGCAGGCCGCAATTCTCATTGGAAAGGGTATGCTCATTGGAAACCTGATTGCACTCTCATTGTGCACCCTGCAGTATTTCTTCCATATAGTTCCGCTTGACCCTACGGCATACTACGTAAGTTATGTCCCCGTCAGTTTCCACTGGGGCTGGTGGTCTGTCGTTAACATCGGCACTCTCCTCGTCTCACTCCTCATTCTGCTCGCGCCATCCGCCATAGTCACCCGCATCTCACCCTCCAAGGTCATGCAGTTCGAATAATGCCCATACTCGCTCTGTAGAGACTGAACATGTTCAGTCTCTGTAATATCATTATTCCTATCACACAGACATCTAATCCTGTCAAAAACAACCAACTATGCAGTTCACTACCCAAGTCAATATTGCTCACTCCGCACGCGAAATCACCTACTCCGACCGCATTCTTTTGCTCGGTTCGTGTTTTTCAGAGAATATATCTCAAAAATTTAAGGAAGCATATTTCCGCGTCAGCAGCAATCCGTTCGGAGTGCTCTACAACCCTCTCTCCATCGCCCGCTGCCTCGACATCCTCCTCTGCGACTCGTTCAACTTTCAACTTTCAACTTTCAACTATAATGGTCTGTGGCACTCCATGCTTCACCATGGCGATTTCTCCCGTGCCGACCGGCAAGAGTTTGATGCTGCTGTCAGGCAAAGCATTGCAGATGGCAGAAGAGCCTTATCCGAGTCAAGTGTAGTCATTGTCACTTTCGGCACGGCATGGGTCTATGAGATGGACGGCGAGATTGTAGGCAACTGTCACAAACTGCCGCATAACATGTTTACCCGACGACGGCTGTCGGTGGAGGAGATTGTCGGCTGCTGGCAAAAACTGCTGCAACGGGAAGAACTCCGCGACAAACATTTCATCTTCACCGTCTCCCCCATACGACACCTTAAAGACGGTCTGCATGAGAACCAACTCAGCAAAGCCACACTGTTACTCGCTACAGAGAAACTGGTGATGAATGAAGACATACTCTCTGCCGAATATTTCCCTTCCTACGAGATTGTGACAGACGAACTGCGCGACTACAGGTTCTACGCAGACGATATGCTTCACCCTTCAGCCGTTGCTGTGGAATACATCTGGCAACGCTTCATGGATACATTCTTATCTAATGCGACCAAACAGGACATGGTGCCACTAACGCAGCTATATTCCGATCTTCACCACCGCCCTCTACATCCTGACTCGGAGGAATACATACGGTTTTTGCAGAAAACCAAAGAAAAAGCACGGGCACTCAGAAAAAAGTACCCGTGGATTGAAATCTGATTCGCTTGGAAGCAGCTTATGAGTTTTTTGTTTGCATATTCTGAGGATTATTCGTAATTTTGCAGGCTAAATGTGCAGTGCCTGCTTATCGGGCAAGCTGTACACTAATAAAGATAACAATATCTAACACTCTATATGAATATATCTTACAATTGGCTACGCCGTTATCTGAACCTGACAGACGACGCAGAGACGGTAGCAAAAAACCTGACTTCGATAGGACTCGAAGTGGGTACAGTGGAAAAAGTACAAACAATAAAAGGCGGTCTTGAAGGACTGGTCGTGGCTCAGGTACTCACCTGCGTACCCCACCCCGACTCCGACCACCTGCACATCACTCAGACCCTGCTCAAAGAAGGCGAAGAGCCGGTGCAGATAGTATGCGGAGCGCCCAACGTGGCGGCAGGACAGAAAGTTATTTGTGCAACTCTGGGTACCGTGCTCTACTCTGGTGAGGAGAGTTTTACCATAAAGAAATCAAAGATACGCGGCGTAGAGTCATTCGGCATGCTCTGCGCGGAAGACGAGATAGGCATAGGCAACAGTCATGACGGCATCATAGTGCTGCCTGACGATGCCAAGGTGGGCACACCCGCCAAAGAATACTACCATGTGGAGGATGACTACGTGATAGAAGTGGATATCACTCCCAACCGCTCTGACGCCTGCTCTCACTTTGGCGTAGCCCGCGACCTCTATGCTTTCTACAAAGCACACGGCATAGACCTCACACTGACAAAACCGTCGGTAGATGCTTTCAAAGTTGACAACCACGACCTCGAGATAAGCGTATCAGTGGAGAATACGGAGGCATGTCCAAGATATACAGGTGTCACAATCAAAGGTGTTACCGTCAAGCCCTCGCCCGACTGGCTGCAGGACGCTCTGCGCACCATCGGACTGAGACCTATCAACAATGTGGTTGACTGCACCAACTTCGTGCTTCACGAGATGGGTCAGGCACTCCATGCTTTTGATGCTGACAAGATACTGGGCGAAAGAATAGTGGTAAAGAATGTGGCAAAAGGAACAAAGTTCACCACACTGGACGAAGTGGAGCGCACTCTCTCCGACAAAGACCTCATGATTTGCAATGCCAAAGAGCCGATGTGTATAGCAGGCGTGTTCGGCGGACTGGACTCAGGCGTAACGGAGCAGACGAAGAATGTCTTCATTGAAAGTGCTTATTTCGACCCTGTATCAATCAGAAAGACTGCCCGCCGTCACGGACTGAGTACCGATGCATCATTCCGCTATGAGCGCGGATGCGACCCCAACAACACCTTGTATGTACTCCGCCGCTGCGCACTGCTAATACAAGAAACAGCAGGCGGCACCATCTCAATGGAGGTTACCGACCAAAAGGCTCAAGAGTTCCCGCCCTTCCCTGTTGATTTCAATCTTGAGAGAGTGCACAACCTGATAGGCAAAGAGATAGGCGAAGAGAAGATTGAGACTATTCTGAAAGCACTTGAGATAGAGATTGCTGAAAAGAACGGAGACAACCTGAAACTCTTAGTGCCGAGATACAGAGTGGATGTACAGCGTGAATGTGACGTAGTGGAGGATATCCTCCGCATCTACGGATATAACAACATCGAGTTCCCCGAGAAACTCAACACCAACCTCGTCTATGGCAAGCAGCCCGACCCCGTATTCCTGCAGCGCCGTCTCTCAGAGCAACTGACTGCACAGGGTTTCAACGAGATAATGAACAACTCGCTTACCAAGGTGGCATATTATGAAAACAACACCGTCTTTCCTCTCGATAGCTGCGTGCGCATAATGAACCCGCTTTCTCAGGACCTCGGTGTGATGCGGCAGACACTGCTCTTCGGCGGACTGGAGTCTATTCAGCGCAATGCCAACCGCAAGAACGCAGACCTGCGCTTCTACGAGTTCGGCAACTGCTACCATTATGACAAGTTGAAAGCTGAAAGTATAAAGTTGAAAGAAGGTGGAGAGGACGTAGCCCCCATCAAGGCATATTCCGAAGAGATGCACCTCAGTTTGTGGCTCACGGGTAACAAAGAGCAGCAGACGTGGGTACGCCCCGAGGAGAAGACCACCTTCTACCAACTGCATGCCTACGTGCAGAACCTGCTCCGCCGCCTTGGTGTCAGCATCGACAAGTGTACTTTTGAGGACTACAGCAACCCGCTCTTCTCCGACGGACTCACTGTCATAGCACCCAACGGAAAGAAGATAGGCGTGATGGCAGTGGTGGCAAAGAGCCTCCTCAAGCAGTTCGACATCGATAATCCTGTCTATTATGCCGACCTCGAGTGGAAAACTCTGCTCCGCCTCAACAAACAATACAAGCCCGTCATCACCGACCTGCCCAAGTACCCCGAAGTACGCCGCGACCTCGCTCTGTTAGTTGACAAGCAGGTAAGGTTTGCTGACCTCAGAAAGGCTGCCTTCGAGACTGAGAAGAAGTTGCTCAAACAAGTCTATCTGTTTGATGTTTACGAGGGCAAGACTCTCGACTTCGGCAAGAAGTCGTACGCACTCGCCTTCATCCTGCAAGACACAGAAAACACTCTCAAGGACAAGCAGATTGACAATATCATGCAACGCCTGCAGAAGACCTACGAAGACAAGTTCGGTGCCCGCCTGCGCTGATAAACACCGGCGTCACCACAATCAGTGCATAAAACAGTGAGGGTGTGTCAAATTTGACACACCCTCACTAATTTTTCTTTCGCTATTTAACCATTATTTGCGAGCCACATCTCCATAAACTTGTCATATACCTGATAAACTCCAAACTCTTGTGTTACAAGCCCCTTTTCCAAAAGCGCAGGCACAGCAGACTTGACAGAACCGACAGATAGCAAGCCATGCCGACGGATGAACTTCCCTGAAGTGAGATTCTGTGCCTTGCCGTCTCGTGCGATAGCACGCAATACAAGCGACTGCTTCTCCGGTAACTGATAAAGCAGGTCCTCATAGATAATAGCGGAAGTAGCAATGATATTTGCTAATGCTTGGTCAATATCCTGAACCTCACAAACACTCCCTATCGGAGTCGTAGAGAATAGTTCGTTCATTGTTCGTTGCATATAATATGTAATGCCGTCGAAACGACGATAGAGTTCATGAGGCACTTCTTCGACAACCTGTTTGCCGTATTCTTCAAAAAGTCTTTGGCAGAATTGCACATACTTGTCTTCCGGCAGTAAAGGGAGTGTGTATAAAGCCACGCTTTGATAAAATGGTCGTGAAGGCGAGGTGAACATTTGACCCATCAAATGACGTTGTGAACCTGAAAACACAAAATGAGCATTAGGACAATTCTGTACAAAGGTGCGCAGTGTGGCCTCAAGGGTGTCACTGTATTGAGTTATCTGCTGAAACTCATCAATAGCCACTAAACATGGTCGGTCTGCTTGAGCAAGGTAGGTAAAAATCTCTTCCAACGTGCTTTGCGGAGTTTCAATATCGCCAACACTCATTGTCCATGACGGGGTGCCTGACATATCGAAACTTATGCCTGCACGCACAGAGGAAAGGAGTGCTACAAACCGCTCCCAAACCTTCCTGCCTTGTGGCTTCAATGCATCAAGGATTCCCGCCCCAAGCCGATATACAAAATCGGCTACCGACTTTGTGGAATATACATCAATAATGAAAGTGTGATAAGTTTCTTGTACCTCTTTTTGTGTAAAACAATGCTTTATCAGGTCGGTCTTACCATAGCGACGTGGCGAGATAAGTGCCACGTTATTACCATTGGTAAGCAGACGGATGAGGTCGGCCGTTTCTTGTTCGCGGTCACAAAAATAATCGGCTGAAACATAGCCTGTAGTGATAAAAGGATTGAGAATTTTCGTTGACATAATCAATTGCTCTAACGTTTACGGCGACAAAGATACAACATTTTTCCATTTTATGGAAATCATTTTATGGAAAAAGTGAAATAACCAGCAAATATTATCAACTCACGAGGGTGTGCACGCAGCAAAAGCAAGTACCATTGCTGCAAGCAGGAATAAATAAGGAGCACCTGCATTTTTGGAACTGCAAAATTATACTTTTCCATCAAAATGTGCAAGCCAGAACTACACTTTTCCATCAATACTACATTTTCCGTTATCAGTATGCTTGATTAAAAATGAGGCTGTCTAACAAGACGATGTTAGACAGCCTCTAAAATATCTCAAGAGTCAGAGCTCTCTTTAGCGATTAGTATGTCCTCGTTCTCACTTTACATCTCTTACGAGGCGGACGGAATAGCCATTGCATATATTCCCATCATACAAGCAAAATTTCAGCGCCATAATTCCATACCCGTTAAAAGCCACACTGTACGCTCCCCAAGACGATTCTGCTGTTGATGACCAGTAGTAACCCTCATCATTATCATAAAGAACATACACTCCTTGAACATCAGTGCCCTTACGATAGCCT
>JAFVBR010000016.1 GCA_017479885.1 Paludibacteraceae bacterium
ATTCTTTTCATATTCTCGACCGCTACCTTCTTTCTCAACTTCGCATTTCGAACTCCCGTTATTCTTTCCGCATAGTCCATGAAAAACAGTCTTACTTGGCAGACATTATCAGCAAAGTCCAACGATTTTTGCAAATCTGCACTATGAGAAGCACTTTCAGACTGCAGCCGATACACGCCCAAGGGTTCTGCGATATAATGGATTTTGCCCTTCAGACTCAGATAGAGCCATATAGGATAGTCGCCCATCAGCCCACCACCGGGGGCTATCGGGACAACCACATCGTTATCCCGTTCCCTCAGTTCCTCCCTGAATAACACGGTTAAGGTCGTTAGTCCATGGAAACAGAAAATCGACTCGAAGTCACACGTATTGAATTTCCTGAGACCGACAATGTCGTTGCCGCTGCGAACCGCAGCTTGCGAGTACGACATGACATAATCGTCATGCTGCTCAAGGAAAAGAACCTGCCGCTGCAGTTTTTGGGGACTCGTCCAATAATCATCACCCTCGCATAGGGCATAGTATTTCGAGTTTTCCTTCCATTCTGCAATATACGGCATAATCGACTTATGCCTGCTGTGGTGGTTGTATTTCAACCACAGCACAGCAAAGTGGCAATTCCGGTTTTCCTTATGCCGGGCGAAACAAAGCACATAGTCGGCTGTTTCTTCGTTACGTACCACAGACTTGTCTTCCAAGTCGAAATGTTCCTGCAGATATTGGCGGATGACTTCCGGTTCGCCGTCGGTACTGGCATCGTCAATAATCGTGCAGACAAATGGGAATGTGGTCTGCTGCATTGTGAAGCCATTCATGGCATCCTCGATATAGGGTGCTTGATTGAAAGTAACACACCTTGTGCAGACCATCCATTTATATTGTTTTTCTTCCATGCGGTTCTTGTTCTTAGTTTTAGAGGTGAGAGGTAAGAAGTGAGAGGTGAGAGATTACTGTTGCTGCTACTATTTTTACAGTTTTTAATGCCATTACGACATATCTCTTACCTCTCTCCACTTACCTCTAAAGACTTTTCATCTTTCTTAGATATGGCGCAAACATAGTTTTCATCTCTATGTATTCCGGGTTTCTTGTCAGCTGGCAAAACACAATGAAGACGGCGGCCCCCGTTACTATCTGTAGCGGCAATATCACCCAATAGCTTACAGGGATATACTTGACGAAAAATACGCTGACGGCTACAATGGCGGCAACCAGACAAGAAGGGGCAATGTCTTTTACCTGCATCCACGAACTATAGCCTATCAGGCGGCCTGAATAATACGAATTAAGGAGATATGCCACGACTCCAACGGCAAGATTCACATAGAGCATAGGCATAATTCCCCAAAAGACGCATACCGCAAGAGGAATAAGGCCAATCAATTTCTTGACGACCTCCAGACCGAGGAACAGGTCGCTGCGTCCTTGCACCTGCAGCATGTTCAGGTTGATGGCATGGAGCGGGTAAAGCGTACTGTTCAGACAGATCAGCGGGAGATAGG
>JAFVBR010000044.1 GCA_017479885.1 Paludibacteraceae bacterium
ATTAGAAAGTTGGCATTGCAGGTGGTAAGAAACTATAGTGACAAACGAAGCATAAGGAAAAGACTGTTTAAGGCATCACTCAATAGCGATTATATGGCGGATATGGTCAAAAACTACAAATTTTGATGCGGTTGCCCTGCATTTTTATTTCCGTTTCTTGTCCTGCGGGTCAAGCACAAGTCTGAGACCAATGTATGGCAAACACACCGATTGGTTCATTTTCTTGCATTCGGTACTCTTGCAGTGGTCTTCATGCTCGAACCAACTGCCTCCGTTAACGGTCTGCTGCTCAGTCCACTCAGCCACATTTCCGCTCATGTCGTACAAACCCAGTTCGTTGGGTTTCTTGAAGCGTACACGGTGTTCGCGCGACTTGCTGTTGCCGTAGTGCCACGCAACATTGTCGGCAATGTCGCTACCAGAATATATGTATGCCGCAGTGTCCTGTTTCGACATCTTGTAGTCATAGAGTATAGCGTCATCATATTCGGGCAAAGTAGGTGAAAAAACAATATTTGTGAAAGGTATCGGTATCGCAATTATTCCGAGATACTGGTTCGCCTTGCTTGTTGCCTTACGCTGGCCGGCAGGCACATATTTCGGCCGGTTGGCGGCAATGGCAGCTGTGTCCACTTTGCCGTCGATTCTCTCGAAGAGGATACTGTGTTGTCCGCCTTGTGCCGCATATTGCCATTCCGCGACTGCAGGCAGACGGAAATGCAAGCCGGTACGTTTGTTTAGTTTGCTGATGAACATGCGGCAGTCGGTCCACGACACACTCTCCACAGGGTATGTGGGACGCCTTTTGTGGCTCGGATTGTTGTGCATCATGCTTCGCCAGAGCGATTGCGTTACTTCGGTCTCGGCAATATAATAAGGCTCTATGCTGTCGCCGGTGACGAGTCGGAAACGCAGATTATGTCCCCGAATGTGAAGGCGTTTCTCTTCCGGAAGCACCTCGGTTACGGGCGGCTTGTCTTCCGACAATGCAAGGCGGAAACCGCAGTCGTAGAATGTATATTGCGGGTCACGGCTCTGGCGGACAGAGAGGTGCACATTGGCAACGGCATTGTCCCAACTGCCGCCTCTGACAACGCGCATATCGCCATCGTCAGGTCCTGCGGGATTGACTTGCAGACTGTCTCCGTAAAGTCCGAAGCGGTCGGAGCACCATTCCCACACATTGCCGGTCATGTCGTATAATCCCAGTTCGTTGGCCCGCTTGGTGGCAACTGAGTGAGTGCGGCTGCCGCTGTTGCGATACACCCACCCTACACTGTCTATCTCGTTGGAGCCTGAGAACATACAGTTCTTTGCAAGTTGTCCACCGCGTGCCGCATATTCCCATTCCGCCTCTGTAGGCAGACGGAAGCGGACACCGGTGAGGCTGTCAAGACGATGAATGAAGCGTTGGCAATCGTACCACGACACCCACTCCTGCGGCAAGTCGTCAGCAAGCCAGTCGTTGCCACCTGCGATGGTATCGCCCATCACCGCTTTCCACAGCTGGCGGGTTACTTCGGTTTCACCGATATAATAAGTGTCAAGCAGCACATCGTGTACGGGTTTGTCGGTACTCAGGAAGTCGCTGCGCTGCTCCTTGGTGCCGCCCATGCGGAATATTCCTTCCGATACACGCACGAGACTAAACTCCACGCCTGCAACGGAGAAGGTTTTCTTCTGAGGCAAAGGCGTTTCTTTCCTTGCGAAGGAGAGAAAAGGTATGGCGAAAGAAAGTAATATTAAAAGCAAACGTCGCATCCGACAACGGAAAAACAAATATTGTGCCAGATGCGATGAAAATATCTTAAGAATGCTTTATTTCACCTCCGCGCCAAGCAGGTTGTAGCGTTTGCCGTTGTGGAATTAATAATCAAATAGGATAAAAGACATCATTGAAGTATGATTCTTCATTTAAATCAAATAAGTGAATTGTGTCACCATCATTTGTCAATGTCTCATACGTTTGTCCCCCTGTAATTTCCATTTCATAACCAAAAATAAGCACTCCGTCTGATGATATTTCCAAACATCTGTCACACCATTGGTCAGGAGAATCCAGTTTGGCTCTTTCTGCTCGTTCTTGCAAATCACACTTTATCACTTCAGAAGGCAACTCTTCTATTGATTTATAAGGATATAATACAAATGGCATGTTCTTAAAATTCTTACCCTTATAATCAGTCATTTCTATTGATTCTTTTCTTTTCCCGCTTTCATCCGATAGAGAGAACAACTCATTGTTCTTTGTGATAAAATACGTCAATCCATTCATGTCTGAACTATACACATATTTTATGGTCATTGCCACTACTGTGTCTTTTTTGTCAAAAGGCGATGGTTCTGGTTTTAATCTTCCGCAAAGCCAATGTTCAGGATGAATGGAGAATTCACTTATACAATAAGGATAATCATCACAATATTGTGGCTGCCTGCTGTTGCATGCAATAAAAGCAACTGCCAAAACAAATAAGAATAAACACTTTTTCATATCGTGATATGTTTTGTTGTCATAAACCTAATTTCTGTTTAGAATTCGCCGCAAAGATAAATAATATATTTCAAAAATGCAAATAGGATCAGAAAAAAGCAAATATTACCCGTTGGCGGAATTAAATTATAGCGTATTTTAGGGAGTTACCGAAGAAACCGCAGCGTCTATATATTTTTACAGATATTCCGGCGCAGAGGTGTTATCATGCTGTATTAATGACGGTTAGCAGCAGCATGGAAAATGTTCTTTCTCTTGTAGATTGCAGTTTGGCGAACATTTTAACGTGTGTTAGATATAAGAAAATTATAGTCTATGATGGTGGCATTCCGGTAGGAACGATATCGTAGAACTTCGTACCACATTGGTGGTTGACGAAATCCTGAGACAAGTTCTTATCTCACTTCGTTCGAACGATCTAAAGGTACAGGATGACGATTCCGTTAATATCTAACTCACGTTATTTATGTTGCTGTTCAGTGGAGAATGTGTTTGTGAATTTAATGCCGCCTTGTGCAGAATATGTTCGCCAAATGTCGGGACGGAGTGATGTAAATTTACTCATATATCTCATTTGTAGATGGTTACATTCGTGCATTTATTTTTGATAGACGCTGCGGTTTCTTCGGTAAGTCGGATTTTGCCTTATGCGGCATTGGAACAATGTCCGGCTGTTGATGCGTATTATTCTGAAACAGGTTCAATCACAGGATATAATAGAGACTGATTGCCGTAGAGACTGAATATACGTCGTAGAGACTGAATATAATTGTAGAGACTGAACATGTTCAGTCTCTACAGTGATACCAGAGTGATAGTACGGTGAGAGTACGGTGAGAGTACGGTAGTGGTAATATTCAAATATTTCACGTTAAAGAAATGCAAGAAGAATTCATTTGCAGTGGTATAATTCCGCCAACGGATAAATATTATAAAAAAGAAGTCGGTATTCTTCTTCATAACATTCGCTCAATAATGTAAGATGTAAGACCACTTCGTTGTAAGAGGTAGGACTTTTGATAAATGTATTGTATTCTAAAAGTCTTATATGGCAACGGTTCTACTGTCCTACAGTCCTACTGTCCTACTGTGCAACGGTCTTCTATTCCTCTTTGCGCATGTACAGCTGGTATTGGGTGCGGAAAGTGAGGAGACCTTTGGTGAGTTCGGACTTGCTAAGACGGTCAATGGCCGACTTAGTGAGAATAGTGCTTATCTCAATATTGCCAAGCAGGATGAGAGTGGTATCGGTGAGTTCCTTGACAATAGCATTGACACTGACAGTATCCACAAACGAGTCTTCATTGATACCGAGCATAGAAAGCACATCGGCAAACTCTTCAAGGTTGTCTGTCGGCACCGGGAATCTTGCTATAATCTCACTTTCTGACACTTTTTCCCACTGATATATCCCCACTTCGTCAAGATTATCGCTCTCGAAGAGCAGTTTGCCGTCACGGAGGAAGGTGACGTATGTGGTGGCAGAGTCGATAGGATTGACGGCAGTGCCTGTCTGCAACTGCCAGCACTCCCACTTGTGGCACAAACGGTCCTCGAACGACTGCTCGGGCTGCTTGGGTTCTTCATTGGGATTGTTGCAAGCAAAGAGACAGCAGGTGAGAATTAATGACAAAACAAGTTTTGGAAAAGAAGCGGTATTCATATCAGTGAAGAATTTTGTAAATAAGTTCCTGCCATAGTGCAAGGTCGTCGGCAGAAGGATTGTTGATACCTTTTGAGCGTGCGTCTGTTTCACGGATGTAACCTATAATGCGGAACACTTTTCCTGCAGAGTAGCGCCGCGCGGCTGCCGCATAATCCTTGACAAAATAGGGATTTACACCTAATGCTTTAGCCACGGCAGGCTCCGATTTGTCTGGCAGATAATGGTAAATCATCAGGTTCTGGAACCATGAGAAGAGCGAAATCAGTTCTTTCTGAAGGGGGTGTTGTTTTGACTGCGCGAAGTAACGAACAATACGGTTTGCTTTCAGCACATCGCCTTCGCGTAGCGCACTCTGCAATTCGAACACATTGAAATCCTTGCTGATACCTATATTGCGCTCTATCAGTTCAGGGGTAATAACCTTGGTCCCCTGAGGTATGCCGATTACCAGTTTGTCAAGTTCGCCGACAATCTTGGTCAGGTCTGTGCCCAAACTGTCAACAAGCAGCATTGCCGCTTTGAGGTCGATGGAGATATCAAGATTCTTTTCGGCTGACCACCGGCGGACATAATCGAGAATCCATTTCTGCATCTGATAGTCGCGCAGCATATTGCTCTCCATCATTACCCCACCCGCCTTTTCAAAGTCTTTGAACACCTTGAGCCGTTTGTCCGGTTTTCCGTACTTGTAACAGAACACGAGGACAGTGGTTGGCATAGGCTGCTGCAGATAGAACTCGAGAGGGTCCCACTTCTTGATATTCTGGGCTTCTTTGACAATGATGATCTGGCGACCCATCATCGGAAAGCGGCGGGCAGCGGCGATAATCGGTCCCATGTCGCGCTCATAATCTTTTCCGAAAACGATGGTCTGGTCGAATTCACGCGCCATATCGTCAAGACAATGATGCTCTATGTAGTCAGACACCTTATCAATATAATAAGGTTCTTCTCCGCAGAGGAAATACATCGGAGCGTAATTGCCCTTCCGGAGCGAGAGCATTATGTTGTCGTACGTTTCCATAATCAGGATTGTCAGTCAAAACGCAGGTGCTTGAGTGTAATGGTATTGTCGCGGATAATCTGCAATGTACGTATGCCTATATCAAGATGCTCAGCCGCATAGTCGGCGGTTGTCTGGCGGTCTATCTCATCGGTTTTTATTCCGTCAGGCAGAAGCGGCATGTCGCTTACGAGCAGCACTGCGCCTAAAGGGATATTGTTGTGAAAGGCTACGGTGAACAACGTTGCCGACTCCATATCCACAGCGTACGCACGGCTGGTTTTGAGTTTGATGCGGAAAGCCTCATCGTGCTCCCACACACGGCGGTTGGTGGTATAGACAGTGCCTGTCCAATAGTCGCGGCCTATATCGCGGATACTGGTAGAAGCGGCGCGCAACAGATTGAAGGCAGGCAAGGCAGGTATCTCGATGGGGAAATAGTCGTTGCTTGTACCTTCACCTCGTATGGCAGCAGAAGGCAGTATGTAGTCGCCTATCTTGTTGTGTTTGGCGCGCAGTCCGCCGCATTTGCCCAGGAACAGCACCGCTCTCGGCATTACAGCCTGAAGCAGGTCCATTATAAGCGCCGCATTCGGACTGCCTATGCCGAAGTTGATAATGGTGATACCGTCAGCCGAAGCATTAGGCATGCTGCCTTCACGACCTACAACAGGCACATTGAAGCGCTCGGCGAACAACTCAACATAATGGTTGAAGTTGGTGAGTAGCAGCAGGTCGGTAAACTCCGAGAGTGGCCGCTTGGTGTAGCGGGGAAGCCAGTTGTTGATTATGTCTTGTTTGTTTGTCAGCATGTGGGTGTTTCGGGGGAGTGGGATGCTTCGCTATTGAAATGTAAATGTAATGTTGGAACCGAATATATTGTAGAGACCGAATATATTGTAGGACTGAATATATTGTAGAGACTGAATATATTCAGTCTCTACTTTGGTCATTCTGCATTATCAATTATGCATTATGCTTTGTGCCCTATTTCAGCCTGTATTCCATTCTGACAGTGATGCGGGCTTTCTTCTCTTTGGAAGAAGTGTTGAAAGTGCCGCCATAGCTGTATTCTTCGTCACCTGTGGAAGAAGTAATCTGGAACACACCCATACGTGCCGAAGTGGCTTTGCCGAGACGGGCGCCTGCGTTGTCAACAATGTTTTTCGCGCGAGCACGTGCATCCTTCGAAGCCTTCTGGATGAGGTCAAGTTTCAAATCCTCGAGTTTGGTGTAGTAATACTCGGGAGTGTATGAGTCGATGTCAACATTCTGCGAGATAAGCGATGATATCTCACGCGAAACACGCTCTACGTTGTCCACATTCTGCGAGGTGACGGTGAACGACTGTGAGAAATGATAGCCTACGAAACGGGATCCGACATAGTTGCCATTGTCGTTGTACACAGAATTGAAGTTCTTGCTTGAGTTGACAAACGACCATTTGACTTCAGTGTTGGAAATGCCGTTTCTTTCCAGATAGTTGGCAACCTTCTGCTGATTGGACTCTATCTGCTTGTAACCTGCCATCTTGTCGGATGAGTCAACCGAGATGTTGCCTTCCCAAACAATCATGTCGGAGGTGAAAGTGGTTTCACCGAGTCCGGTAACTGCAATAGTGTCTTTTGCACGACCATAATAAGTGATTGCAAACGAGAGAACGATTACGCTGATGATAACAGAGCAGCCGATAATCAAATACTTCCAAAGCTCTTTCATAATGAATGTTTTTTTATTGTGTTAATTATGTTGATTCCAATTGCAGTGCAAAGGTAATGTGTTTTTTCCTTATTTGCAAGAAATATGCCAAATAAAAAAAAGAGACGGGCAAGAATGCTTGTCCGTCTCCTCTCCTTTTTACTCGTTGAGCATTATCTTGCCCGACTTGAGCCGTTCCTTGTAATTGTAGTAGAATACGTAGAAGAACGGCATCCTGTCATCCGGAATCTCGAATGTCACTCCGTTGGCATTGTCAAACACGTTGTAGATAAACTCCTGGTCATCGGTGTTGTCACCCATAACGGTCATGTTGGGGTTGCATACCGGTATTGTGAGCATCTTCAACTGTGTTCCGAACATATCGTAGAGAGCAACCTGCACATTCTGTCTGGTAGTGTATGCCATGAACTGGCGCGTGCCCGGCACATGACGCAGCAGCACATCGCGCTCGGTTGCTTTGACGGCAGTGTTGGTCTCGGAATACTGGAACAGAACAGAGTATGTGACACGTCTGCCGTTGGGAGCTATACAATAGATATTGGTGGCTTCGCCGATACTGCCCAATGTGACAGAGGCCTGAATATCATCGCTCGGCACGACAGGCTCTACTGTAGGAATTATTTCTCCTTCCAGCAAGAGATAGGTGTACTCAAAAGTAGCACTGTCGAAGTCGTGGAGAGAATAACCGCCAATCAGAATATCTTTAAGATACGCCTCATCGCTCAGCAGAACGGTCTGATAGATGAGATAGTTTCTCGAAGTACCGTCTTCTGCCTGAACGTGGAGAACAATAGTGTAGTCTTCATCAATCGTTACTTCAACAGCTTCGTGCATCTCAGCCTTAACAAAATCAATGTCAGAAATACCGTACTGAGCATTTTGTGCTGTTCCCACTGCCCACTCCACAGAATATACAAGAGTATCCTTGTGGAAGCCTCCAATGGATTCGCCGTTAATCAGGATATCCTCAAGCCAGTTGATATAGCAGAGTTCCCTGTCGAAATAGAATGCATACTCTTCTTCGGTTCCGTCAGCTGCAATAACATGCACTATTGCCGATAACGGAGATGTTGATTCAAGATATGCAGTCTGCTCGTTCTCCGAGAGAAGCCATGTGATTTCAGGACGCTCGGTAACAGTGTAGTCAACAGGGAAATGATACTCATATACTTTAGAGTTGAACTCGTAGAATCTCTCACCGTCAAAATATACGGCCAGCAGTTCCGCATTAGATGAGCGAACTTCATGGAAGGTAACGGTATAGATGCGCTCGCTAACTCCGTCTTCAGCAAGGACATGAATAGTTACCACCAGTCCATCGACGATTACCGTCACATTCTGCCCAGCCTCCGCCTTTTCGAAGTTAACAGCAGGAAGTGCAGTCCACGGGGAGAGAATATCAACTGTATATTCAGTAACATCCTTCTCGAAGTCTGACAGACTTACACCTGCCACCTGTATCATATTGAGTGCAGTATTATCAGACAATGCGACATTGAAACTGATAGTGTAAGTGCGGGAAGCACCGCTTTCTGCAGTAACTGTAACGAATGTTATTCCGTTCACACCGTTGCTCTTCACTGTTACCTGCTGCATTTCATCGCCCTTAATGTAGTCAATCTGCGGCAGTTCGGTTGTGCCGTGGGGCAAAGTGACATAGTAATCATTATTAGTGGCCACAAATCCGTCAATCATCTTAGAGTCAACAAGCAGGAGCTGCAATGTGTCACATTCCGACTTGAGAATCTCATAATTGATGATATACATACTTGAATTGCCATTGCCGGCAGTAACAAGTATCTCGTATCTTGTCTGATAAGCCGAAATGTCGGTCTTGCCGAGTACGACAGTCTGCCACTCGTCGGCACGTATGCAGTCCTCATCGGTGATGACGGGAATAGCAGTAGTGCCTGAAGGCAGCTTGATGTCGTAAACAAACTGTGTGGGGCTGAATCCCTGCAACTCACGAGTACCGTTTTCGTAAATCATGAGCAATGTGTCTGCCTCAGAGAGCGAGATGTGATATGTAACAATATACACATTGCTGCTACCGTCTTCGGCAGTTACCTTCATAGTGGTCTGACGTGCCATGCCGCCGGACAACATTTCGTCTTTCACCACTACGTTCTGCCATTCATCGCCCTGCTCATAGTCAAGTTGCGGGAAGGAGGTTACACCCATCGGCATTGTTATGTCGTAGTTGAAGGTAGTGGGAACGAAACCTTCAATGTCGCCACCGCCGACCTCATATATAGAGTTGAGGGTATTGACATCCGAAAGCATTATTTTGTAACTTACCATGTAGCTGATTTCGCTACCATCCTGAGCATTGACCACGAAGCGGAAGGCCGCCTGATAAGGTTCGTAATAAACAGTATCCATACTCATGCTTACCAGACCTTGCATTTCAGTTGCCACCACACCTTCCAAGTGAGGATACTGGCGGGTGCCGACAGGCAACCGGCGTGTGTACGAGTAAACATCCTTGTCGAAGCCCGGTAGCAGAACACTGTTCTCATATATCCGGAAGTAGTCAGGATTGCTTGCAACGAGGTTGTTGATGGACGATTTGCAAATTGTGAAGTTAACAGTATAGATATTTATCGAACCGTTCTCAGCTGTAACTTTTATCTGATATGTTGCGCGATAATCGTCAACACTTACCGTGCTTTCCTCAACCATGGTTTTGCCTGCCACATCGGGTTCGGTCATGCCTTCAAGGAGAGGATACGCAGTAGTGCCTACAGGCAGGGTTATATTATAAGTGAACTTGTGAGGTTCGAATCCTTCAATTTCCACACCATCGGCATATATCATTATCAATGTGTCAGCAGCCGATTTCTGAAGAGTGTACTGCAGATGATAGGTGTTGGAAGCACCGTTTTCTGCAACGGCAGTTACATCAAAGCTCTTTGAATATCCGTCTTGCGAGAGATTCTCACGGGCGGTTACCGACTGCCATTCGTCACCTGCCAGCCATGTAATGCTGCCCGGGAAAACGTCACCGGTCTGCAAGTTGATTTGGTAATCGAACTTGCTGCCGCTGAAGTCTGCAAGCTCCATACCGTCAACATACAACATTTGCAGAGTGTCAATCCCGGATTTCAGGATATTATAGTTGATGGTATAGATATTGTTGGAACCGTTTTCAGCTGTCAGCAGGAACTGGTAGCATGCCTGATAAGCCTCCTCATAAAGAGTCTGAGCCTGAACTGTAGTCAGTCCCTCGGCATCTATGTCAAGCACCGCCTCCAAACGCGGATAACTGCGTGTACCAACCGGCAAAGTACGATTGTAAAGCGTGGTCTGCGAATTGAATCCCGGCAATTCGAGACCGTTCTCGTAAATCATAAACAATGTATCTGCGGATGACGGGGTCAGTTGAAGCAATACAGTGTAGGAACGCTCATGCTCCCTGTCTTCTGACATTACATTGATCTTGGTTATATCGCCCGTCGCATTGGGAATCACAGTAACTGTTTGGCAGAGGTCGGCATCATATACGGCATCAACCAGAGGATACTCGCTGTAGTCGGCAGGCAGAACAATCTGATACAGGGTATTGGAAGGACTGAAACTCTCGCCGAATTCACTCATTGACTTGCCGTCAATTGTAATGTCGGTTATAGCAACATCGTTAGACTTGTAGGGTTTCATGTAGATAACGTATGTGAGTGTCTCTACAAGGTCTTCCGCCATGATGCTTACAAGTACGGAGTCTCCTTGAGTCTGAGTGGCGGTAACAGTGGCGGTTCCAAGAGTGGTAACCGATACGACAGGTTTCTCTTTTGATGTGAGTTCTATAGTGTAATAAGTATTGTAACGGTTGAATGTGGAAGGAGTAACGTAGCCCTTGCCCGTTGATGCATAATCAGTGAAGGAAAGTCCGTCAAGCAGTATTTCGGCGAGGAAGGGGTCGTGCGACACTTCGCGTCGTATCAATTTGAGTGTGTAAACGGCTTTGGTCACACCGTCTTCTGCCGTCACTTCGACATACCATACATCATTGTCGCTTGCATCGGCATAGATTTGAATATCCTGCACGAAGCAGTCCACTGTAGAGGCTTTTATTTCAGGAGTACCCGGAGCGACATTGGTGACAGTATAGACTTTTGATACGGGGTCGAAGGCCGAAGCAACCGGCAGACCGTTGACAGTAATGTTGCTGAGCAATGCATAGTGCGATGGTTCCTCCGTGACATTGAGCGTATATTGCAGGAACGAGCCGTCGTCGGCAGTCACCTCTATATATGAAGTTGCACCTACTCCGTGCATATCGACATACACTTGCTGACCATTTTCAGCAATGTAGTCTATACTTGTCAAAGCCAAATGCTCTGTCTTTGGCAGTGTGGCATCAGCAAGAGGCAGTTGGTAGCTATAGTCATATTTGCCTGCAGCGAAATCAGCCAATGCTGTTCCGTTCACCATTACAGCCTTCAACTCTGTATTGCCCGAAAGCGGTTTCTTGAGAGTCAGTTTGTAGTCGTTGCTTACAATGGTACTTGGCGAAGTGACGGTAAGGGTATAAGCAAGATTACCCTGCAGGTCGTATGCAGAATTGATGTCAACCTTTTGCCCTTCTTCTTGTTTAACTACGGTGACCACTGCAACGTCGGGCATAGTCAGAACCCAGTTATAAGTATATGGGTCAAATGCCGAAGCCGCCACGGAAGCGCCGTTCAGTTGTATGTCGGCAAGCTGTGCATTGTCGCTCATGCTGTTGTCGGACTTAACGACCTTGTAGGTGGTGCTCTGTGATTCGTCAAGTATGCTAATCACTTTCCATGTTATAGAGTCCTGAGTTATTGTCTGGAATACGGAGTCACGAGAGAACTCACGTACAAAACACGTAGCGGCAGGCAGAGTAGCAACCTTATATTCGGTTGCACCGGTGAAGGTAAAGCCGTCACCGGTAAGCGAATACAGTCTTCCTGACGCATCGGGTAACTGATAGTGGACATTATATATGGTTTCAGTGCCGTCTTGCGATGTTACCTTAATACTGCTAATGCCGCACTCTACAGTCTGTGAGTTGCTTGCCTTTTGAATATATAGGTCAGGCAGAGTCTCATCAGTGAGCGTGATGTTGTAGTTCAGACCGCTCAGAGTAACACTACTGCCGTCACCGGTGGTCAGCGAAGCAAGACTTGTGTTGCCTGCTTCTTCATCGGTGAAGATGATGCGGTAGGTTGTTTCATCGCCGTTCTCGGCAGTAACAAGATAAGTAAGTGTGTCACCCGCTTGTGTAAACTGAATAGTCTGATGAACGCTACCCGGAATAACCTGCACATCTGGCAGAATGCCCGTCCAATCGCCAAGTTGGATAGCGTTGCTTGTGTTAGTGCCGATAGATGCACCGTTTACCAAAATGTCACTCAAAGTGCTTATTGATGATTGCGGACGGGTGATGGTAAGGTTGTAATCGGTTACAGAACCGTCTTCTGCATAGTTGTGAATGACAGCATGGTTAATACCGTCGGTCCACTCGACAACATGCATCTGGTCTTCCACTTCACCCGTAAACGTCAAGGCAGGCACCTTGTGGTATTCGGCGTCATTTATTTCATAAGTGATGTTTGTTCCGGAGATGGTGGCAGGATTGCCATCCACGGTTACAGAACTGAGTTTGCTGTTGTAGTCGAATTTAACATAATCTATATACAATGTAGATTTTGCTTCATTCCAATATGTTCCATTAATATCATAAGCATTCTCAGTTTGAGCGGCATTTAATGTAATATTCAAATATTGAGGAACATCATAGTTGTTGTTAAAATTAACCGTTCTTGTTTTCCATGTATTATCATAACTACTATCCGTATACGTGTATGACTTGACGGTTCCGGAAGATGTTGTTCTAAACTCAAACAAGAGATGTATATTATCAATTCTTGTAGCAGAAACGGCATTGTATCTTATTGTTGCCGACTGAGGAGTATTTCTAAAACTAATACCCGGTCCAACTATACTTGATTGTGTTCCTGTCGGACTCACACCTGCATTCCTACCACCAGCCAATGTTATATTCATTGAGCCTAAAGTCATCATTCCCGGGAATGTACCACCTATACCTGATTTGCTATATACAGAATTCAGAATTACAATACCATTTGAAACAGAAACCTCCTGACCAGTATAGAAAGTAGTAGTAGTTATTCCCAAACCTCCAGTATAACCTTCTGCCACGAAATCGTCAGGTGCATTCCAGCCTTTAGGCTTTACACCTCGCATATATTTAGTACTTACTACTTCACCATCGAAATTCCAGTTTGGAACAGTATCGTTTTCATAGAAGAAATATATGGAATATGTATTACTTACACCATTTTCTGTAACAGTATATTTCTTCATTTTGCTGTTCGATGCAGACTCTGTTACAACAACACCATCGGATGCAGTAACAGCAATTTCAGGTTGACTTGTCACATTAACGATATAACTGAATTGTTCGGGTGTGAAGTTTTCTATTTCTGTTCCGTCAACTGTAATGCCGCTGAGCATTGCAGTGTGGTCGCGCGTCGCCAGATTAGGAGTGATGGTATATTCGGTGTCAGCTACGTTATTGTTGTTGGACCGAACCAAGATTTTCGTAGGCTTCAACAGTCCGCCGTTGGTAATGAATACTGTCTGCTCGTTGTAAGTCTTTTTCACATCGGTAATCTTGAACTCTGTAGTACCGAAAGGCAGTTCTACAGTCTTTGTCAGTTCACTGCCCAAAGCCAACTCACCTACTCCGTCAATCGTTATTGACACAAGTTGGTTGGTGTGCTCACCTACATTGATAATGCGCAGATTGTAGGTATTGACAGTGCCGTCTTCTGCCGTAACTTTCAATGTGGACACTTCGCCAAGCGGAGCCTGAGCAAGTTCCACCTGCTGACTGACATTCATCTTGCTCCACTTCAGAACAGGTATGCCGGTAGTACCCTCTTCTTTCAGAAGCACGGTATAATCGTTGATTGCGGGAGAGAAAGCAGGCGAGAACTCATAGTCAGCTACACCTTCTATACTAATATCTGCAAGTGTGGCATCGCTTGACTGAAGAAGAGTGTAGTGAACGGTATAATCAAACTGACTCAGGCCATCCTCTGATACCACATGTATCTTTGCCTCTCCGCCATCAGGCTTGCCGTATGCAATAGTTACCACCTGACCGTCTTCACCTGTCGCTACGTTTATACATGGAATGGCGGCAGTACCTACAGGCAGCGTTACATTATACTCAGATATAAGCGGCTGGAATGCGGGTGTCAGTCCGTCAATCATTATGTTGCCAAGTGTGGCACTTGTATGCAACGGGTTCTGATAAGTAACGGTGTAAACCACCGTCTCGGAGCAACCTCTTCTCTGCAACAGTATCTGCTGTTTGTCTTTGTCAGGCTCGGAGAACACTACTATTGCGTCCTCGCTGCCATCGGCAAGTGTATAGTCGAGTATGCGTGAAGCATTCTGAGGAACGGTATAGTTGAATATCTCCTGACTGAAACCTGCCACTACACTGCCGTTTACTTTCAGTACTGACAGACGGGGCTGCCTGGTGCAATCAGCCTCGGGGATATTGAAGTTGATGGTGTATTCTTTAGAAGAGATGCCGTTTTCTGCCGTAACCTTCAGCACATACGTGTTTTTGCTTGTCAGTCCGGCAACAACCGTCTGCCTCTCTTCTGCCTTAGTATAGGTAACAACCGGAATATTGCTGCCTACAGGCAGTGTGACGTAATAGTCATCCTGAGAAGGATCAAATGTCAGTTCGCCTTCACTAAGAGTGACAGATGTGAGTTCTGCATTGTTGCTCAAAGTCTTGTCAGCAGGCACAAGGTGTAGCAGGTACACGCTGTTGTTGTCGGTGGTCTGCGAAGCCACGGTAATCGTTGCAAGGTCGCAGTTCGTAAGAACGGTAACAATGAGTCCTGCATCAGCAGTAGCTGTAATTACAGGTTTTTCGGTGCTGTATTCTACATCGTAGTATTCATATACCGAAGGGTCGAAACCTGAGAGTGCGACACCGTCAACATAGATGTCGGTCAGTTGCAGAACACCGCCTGTACTGCTGAGCAGGTTCACTTCGTAGGTCTGAGTGTTGCCTGCCTGTGCGGTAACAACGATAGTGGCAGTGCCGTATGAAGCGGGAGCCGAGATGCTGACTTGCTGGTGTTCCTCACCTTTATCAACAGTAATCACAGGGCAGACAGGAGAAGCAATAACAACATCGTAGTTGGTACGGCTGCTGTTGAAACCTGTCAACTGCACGCCATCCAAATATATCATACTCAGGTTTGCATTGTCTGACAGCACAAGATTGAAGTTCAATGTATATACCTGCTGTGTACCGTCTTCGGCAGTAACGGTAATCTTTGCAGGGTTGCCCTGCTCTATTGTCAGGCGCTGACTGCTCTCGCCGCGCAATGCACTTACCTGCGGTATGATGGTTACACCTGCCTGCAATGTGACCGTATATTCTGTCTGTGTAGCATCAAAACCTTCCAAAGATATACCGTCAAGATATATCATTTCAAGTTGTGTATTCTTTGAGAGAGCCTTGGTAAAGGTTATAGTGTATGTACGGCTGTCACCGCTCTCTGATGTAACTACCAGTTGGTATGTACCCGTGCCGTTGCTCTCGCGGATACGTGTTGTCACTGTCTGAGCATCGTCGTTCTTTTCGTATGTCACCTCCGGCCAGATGGTAGCATCTGCAGGCAATACATAGGTGTAATCTTCACGTGAGGAGGAGAAACCGTCTATCAATATACCATCCACACTGATACTCTTGAGATTTACGTCTGATGCGCGTTCAACTGCCAGTGTTACATAGTAATTCTGTATTGTTCCGTTGCCTGCTTTAACGCGGATAGTGTATTTGCCGCTCGTGGTAGGACCTGTGAGTGTAACTTCCTGCTCATCATCGCCTTGCAACCATGTAATTGTAGGCAGTGTGGCTGTGCCCTGTGGCAGTGTGCGCCAATATTCATAAGTCTCCTGCGCAAACTCGCTCATTGCCTCGCCGTCAAGATAAATCATCTGCAGTTTGGCATTGTCAGATTTCTCTACCGTGGCAACAGAGAAATGCAAAGTATAAACCTTGGTTGTGCCGTTCTCGGCTTTCACTGTCAGCAGATAGTCGCCTGTGCCACGCGATGTCTTGTTTCTCGGGGTAACGGTCTGCTCGTCTTCAGCCTTGTCGAACGTAACGGCAGGAATGGCGGTAGTACCTTCAGGCAGAGTGACGTTATAGTCGGTAGTGTTGGCAGTAAAACCTGTCAGTGCTGTGCCGTCAAGATAAATCATATCGAGGTTGCAGTTGGCAGACATCACTACAGAGAAATGAATAACATAATTCTGATAGTCGCCTGTTGCAGAGCGGACTGTCAGTACGTAATCGCCGTTCACGCCATTGTTTCTCTCTGTCACTGTCTGACTCTCTTCACCCTTGGTGTATGTCACTGCAGGAAGAGTGGTTGTGCCTTTGGGGAGTACTACCGAATACTCGTATGTGCTTGCTGAAAAGCCGTCAATGGTTTGTCCGCCGACTTTTATGTCGTTCAATTGGGTGTTAGAGGAGAGTTGTTGCAGAACAAAGTTGATTGTATATGTTGCAGTTGCCCCGCTCTGTGCTGTCACTTTCACAGTCGCAGGATTGCCCTGTGTGATTGTCATAGTTTGTGAAGTCTCGCCTTTGTCTGCAGTAACACGTGGAATAGTGGTCACGCCTGCGGCAAGAGTGACCGTATATTCATATTTGTTTGCGGCAAAGTCGCTTATCCTTGTTCCGCCATAATAAATCATACTCAGTGCTGTATTATCCGACGATGCTACTGAGAAGTGTATTGTGTATGTCTGAGAACTGCCAGCCTGTGAAACTACAGTAATCACATAGTCTCCATTCACTCCGCGGCCTCTCGCTGTCACAGTCTGGTACTCGTCACCCTTGGTGTATGTGACGGAAGGCAGAGCAGTTGTACCTGACGGCAGGACACAGCTGTATTCGAACTTGGTTGACAAGAAACCTGTCAACTCTGCACCGCCGACATATATCATATTAAGATAGGTGTTGTCGGCTTGTGCAACGGAAAGAGTCAGTTTGTATATGAACTGGGTTCCGTCACCTGCAGTCACCTGAATGTTGTTCACCCCGTTCAGGTTCTGGTTAAGCTGGTTGACAGTCTGATACTCGTCACCTTGCTCCCAAGTTACAGTCGGATACGTTGTTGTTCCTATTGGCAGAACGTATGAGCATTCTGCATTATCAGGCGAGAAATTCTCTACTGCATTGCCGTTCACGTATATCGCTTTCAGTTTGTTGTTGCTCGATTTGGCTACAGAGAAAGTTACAGTATAAACATACTGAGTGCCGTCGCCTGCAGTGACGGTGACAGAGGTAACACCCTCAACATTGTCATTGTCTTTGGCAACCGTTACCGTCTGATAGCTGTCACCCTTGGTGTATTCCACGTCAGGACGAGATGTTACGCCAAGCGGCAGAGCGCATGTGTACAATCGGGTAGCGGCACTGAAAGTTGGAGAGATGCTGTAACCGGGCACACTGAGCCCCGCAAGATACTTGTTGCTTGATTTTTCTATCTTATAGGTTATCACATACTCACGCGCTGTTGATGCACCCGGGGCACTCACATTGATAGTAATCTTATAGCCGTCTGCTGTCTTGGTTGTTGTGACCTTTATTGTCTGCTCTCCGTCTGCGTATGCCGAAACAGGGGTCACGACAGGTTCGGTCTCTACAGGGGAAGAGAAGGTGTAGTTCTTCTTTGTAGGCTCAAAACCGGGGATAGGATCTCCGTTGACAAGTATGTTCACGAGTTGTGTATCTGTCAGCTTCTCGACTGAAAAATTCACAGTGTATGTTTTTGTTGTCTTGCCGTCGGCTGCCGTAACCACCACTGTACCCGTGCCATTGACGCTTGTCGGCTGAGTCAGTTTCATTGTCTGACCATCGGCAAGAGTCACATTCAGTTGCGGCACTGCTGTTGTGCCGTACGGGAGCGACACATTGTAACTTGTGGTGGTTCCGCTAAAACCCAGAGTCTTCGTTTCGCCTGCAAGTGTGTAAGTGATGTTCTGTGGCACTGCATTGGTAGAAGCAGCCTTCACGAAACGTATCTTGTATGTGGTCGTACTGCTGCCGTCCTCTGCTTTCACTGTGATTGTTGTCACCTCGCCTATCTTGCCTTTGGTTATCGTCATCTCACTGTCCGAAAGCCTGCGACCGGGGAAGTTGACGGTTGCCTTCATAGCATTGTAGTCACCGGCGAAGTCACCATGCGTAGGAGGATCATTGCTGATAGTTCCCTTTCCACGCATACCATATATGTCAGGTACTTCGGTTGCATCATTTCCCAACGAATATACCTGCTCTTCCGATGTATTGGGATTAAATCCGCCCCATTTTATCCCGTCAATATACAAATCTTCAATATTGGAATTATATACCAATTCTACGTCATCTACGAACAACGCATTCCCTGCATAAATACCATCATTATCACGGAAATTAGGATAGTTGCCCGCTGAGAAAATTACGTTAACTTTATCAGGAGTCTCACTATTAAGATAGTAGATAGGTATTGTTATCTGAGTCCAATTGTTATAAGTCTTCTTTTCCCGAATCCATCCTTCGGCAATCTGGGTTGCATACGTATTGGTAACACATTGATTCTTGTCCAAAGCTTGACGTATATCCGACTCCTCATCCGTCTTACATTCAGTAGGCACAGTAGAAGAGTTACATGTGTAATTTTTTGCCCTATACGAAGTTCCCTTCGATGTTCCCTTCCAAGAATAGAATACTATATTAAAGTTCTCATTTGTAGCATTGCTTCCTGTACGTTTAATCCACACCTTCATTGCATCAGGGCGATACTTGAAACTTATGCCTCCGTACGTACCTGCAGTGGCTGTACTGATATCACCGAGAGAACTCATATTAGAAGTCCACGGATGACCTAATGTGCCATAACCGGGACTTACATTTCCGACAACTTCATCGGAGTTGTGAACATGATAACTGTAGCTGCCACTATGAGCATCAGAACTCGGTTCTGTGCATAACATTCTCATTGTGACAACCATCGTTTTTTGGACATTGGAGCCATTCCAACTCTTAAGTTGTTTTTTTCCGTCAAATGCCGTTCCGCTCCAGTCCTCGAATCCCGGGTCAGGCAGCTGTTGAGCATACACTGCGGATGCAAGACCTAATGATGATAACAATAAAAATGTTTTCAGATAATGTGAGTAAATCTTTTTCATATCTATTTTATATTATTTTTCTGTTTGTATATGTTCATTCGTTTTGCTGAAATTACAGGCTGTATAAAGCCCGAATTTTCACGTTGCAAAGATACGGCAACTATTTCCACCCCGCAATATCTATCCTTACGAAACAATTACCTATTGTTAAGGTTAAATATATAAAATGTCACTTTCATGCAAGCAAAAACATTACAAATTTTAAGATTAACCTAATCCCTATTTCTATTCTACCATATCTCATGTATAACTCCACCGTACTTTCACCGTACTATCACCGTACTATCACCGTAGTATCACCGTAGTATCAATATCACTCCCGTATTCAGACCAAGCACAGTCATGTTATCACACAGCTCTCACATGGCATGATTTTTGATACTGTCTGCATAACTAAGATATTGTAAATTTATTGTATGAGAAAGCATCTTCTGATATCCCTCTGTCTCATAGCCTCAATAGTTCAGGCTCAGACATATACAGGTCGCGTAACTGACGAGAAAGGCACTCCCCTGCCCTACGCAACAGTCTATCTGCTGCAAGACCCCGCCATCGGCACTGCTACCAATTCCGACGGTATATTCACCTTGCAGACAGGCGTTTCCCTGCAGTCACAGGTCATAATCTCTTTCCTCGGCTACGAAAAGCAGGAACTGACACTTGCCTCCTTTGCCGGCACCGCCCTCCATACCGTGCAACTCAAGGAGCAACCGCTCGCACTTGAAGAGACTGTCGTTTCCGCCAAAGCATCCAAACAGAAAAACAAACGCAAGGCAATGGCACAACTTCTCTATAAAGTCTATAATCAGATGCAATACGACTTCTCTGACGAGCCGTACAGAGCCCGTATTGTAAGTGATGTACGTATGGACTCGGAAGGTCAGCCGTGGGGAATGGAACAGATGATAGCGAGCGTGGTGACCATTCCAAGAATAGCCACTGAAGGCCGTGACTCTGTGCAATTGGCAGGCGAAGTCTGCAAGCGATTCTTCGACCAGTCCATTCGCACCCGTGCCGACAGCATCTACAAAGATGCACAACTGACGGGCAACATGCGTAATGCAGCGTCTGCTGTTGACTCGGGAGTGGTTGTACATCAGGGACTTTGGGCATTAGGCAATGTACGCTACGACTTTGAGAAACTGATGGACGATGTGCGCCATTGGACTGTGACAAACGAAAACGAGGGTGAGACAGTACTCACTCACACTGAAAAACACAATTTCCTCGGTATATTCAAAATCACCTTCAAGAGGCACTTCATTGTTGACAGCGACACTTACCGTATCCGCAGTTTCTCGGAAGAGGCGGACGCACAGGTGTCCATCCTGTTCGGATACAAGATAAAAGGTCTCTATCTGGATATGCTCAACCTCTTGAATATGGATAACGAGCGTATTGAAAAGTTCCGACTTCGCCGTGCTTTTGCACATGTACAACTCAATACCATTTACCAACAGGTCAATGGTCACCTGTACCCCAAAGAGAAAAACCTGAAGGCAGATGCGCTCATAACATCTACCAAAAAGGTGGATATCCCGCTCAACATCCGTGCCACACAGCGGGTTATATCGGTTGAAACCGAAAACGTAAGAGCAATGACAGAGGCGGAAATGACACGCCGCATGAAGAGAACGATTGTAGAGTTGTACTAATAGTTATACACACTTATACTGTCAGTATAGCAGAATGATTCCAAGCAGTAAGGGCAAATCAATTCTTTTCTCTGTTTACTTCTTTCTTCAATTCGTTGATTGATTGCTGCAGTTGCTCGATTCTACTGAGCACTTCATCGTTATTGTCGCTCACCATCGCATCAACAAAAATTGAGTTCACTATGCTCAACCCGATTATTCCTCCTCCAAACAGGAGAGCGCTGAAATAGAATTTGACGACATGCCCCCACCCTGCTGTCAACTCTGCAGAAACGGCATCAGGTATCTCATACCAGCCTTCTACCGTACAAAGACGAAACATTGAATAAATAGAATCAAGCGGAGTGCGGAAATACTCGGGACAGATGTCGGCAAAAAGCGAACAATTAACCATACCCGCTACTACAAGCAGTATGATAAAACCTGCAAACATTGAGAACGACTGCTTGAAAGCGAGCCGCACATTCTTCATTATTACCGCAAAATCAGGGAAGAAATGAAATACGCGGAAGAAGCGGAACACACGCAACATTCTCAATATCAAGAATACCGAAAAATCAACATAATCGTTGGGAATAAAATATCCGACAACCGACGGTACAGACAATATTACCAGTATTCCGTCAAGTCTGTTCCACCCGTTGCTCCAATATCCCCGAATGCCGAGTTCGGAATGTTTGACTGTCATCTCTATCATGAAAATGACAGTGCAGACAACATCTATTACCTTAATCCATGTCTGATTGACCCCGCTCTCTTGGAGGAATATTACAAGTGAATTCAGAATAATGACCGACATAATTATACGGTCATTAAGAAATATCTTCTTCAGATTGCTCATATACTATATTTTTTATTGTTAATCGCTTATAAACATAAACCATTGTATGTTCATATAAATGTTAAGCACTGTATGTTCACCATTGTGCGGGAAGGGGCACTTACTAACCCGATGCCGCTTGCAGAAAGTGCTCACATAATATTTGTTAGCCGCCGCAAAAATACTGCTTTTATTCCAAATATCTGCACTTTACCTGCATTTTTTTGACCTATATGTCCATTTTTTTATTAAAATAATCCGCATTCAGCTATGGACACATGCCACCTCCCCATGCATATCGCCCGCACCAAAAATAAGACAAACCGAAGACAAATCAGATTTGGCACATTTTGTTTTCTTTCCATCGGATTAAACGGATTTTGACGTATGACACGGAATTATTCTTTTTCTTAAGAATATTGTACTATTATTAAGTAGATTCTCTACAACACTTACAAATCTCTATTCAAAACTTGGTGCAAATTTGCACTAAAATTTGAATAAAGCTCTTGCTAATTCAAAAAATAGTACTAACTCTACGGCAGATTATAAAAGATAACTCATGAACTATGTTTGAATGTATCAAGCTACATATACCTCAAACTGCATGCAATTTATAACCATATTTTAAATTCCGACAATAGGTTATTTCTTTATTCAGTCCGTTGATACATATTGTAGAGAAAACCATTTTCTACTTTCAAAAGTCGTTTTTCTTTAAAAATTTGCACTATAGAAAGTCTTTTCTCTACAATACGTACAGAACTCCGTTTGAAACGGTTATTGGGGAATGTCTATTACAAAACCTATCTAACAATCAGAGGAGCCGCATGGCTCCTCTGATTTGTATAACAGACATGGTATGCGGCATGACAGCCGTTGTCATAAAAGATTTTGCAATATAGTGTTTCCTACTTGGTATATTTGATTAGTTCTGACAGGTCTTGCGCATGTATTCATCAATGAACTTCTGTC
>JAFVBR010000045.1 GCA_017479885.1 Paludibacteraceae bacterium
ATTATCGAAAGAAAGAAGAAGTAACCTATTAAATTGAGCAATTATGAGCCGTTCATTGAAAAAAGGACCATTCATCAACCTGAAATTAGAGAAGAAAATTCTTGACATGAATGAAAGTGGCAAGAAGACCGTAGTTAAGACCTGGTCGCGTGCTTCTATGATTTCGCCTGATTTCGTAGGTCACACTATCGCAGTTCACAATGGTAACAAGTTTATTCCCGTGTATGTAACGGAAAACATGGTAGGTCACAAGCTTGGTGAGTTCGCTCCCACACGTACCTTCCGTGGTCACTCCGGCAACCGCAAATAAACACCATTGCATCATTAATTTAACATTATAAACATTCAGATACAATGGGTGCAAGAAAACATAACACAGCCGAAGCAAGAAAAGAAGCTCAGAAGAGCCAGTATTTTGCCAAGCTTAACAACGTTCCTACATCTCCGCGCAAAATGCGCCTCGTGGCTGACATGATTCGCGGTATGGAGGTTAATCGTGCGCTTGGTGCACTGCATTTCTCTACCAAAGAGGCTTCACGCAAACTTGAAAAGCTCCTGAAATCTGCTATCTCCAACTGGGAACAGAAAACCGGCAAGAAAGCCGACCAGGAAACTTTATATGTAACCAATATCTATGTGGATGGCGGTATGATGCTGAAGCGTCTGCAGACCGCTCCTCAAGGTCGCGGATATCGCATTCGCAAACGCTCCAACCACGTTACGATATTTGTAGATACGAAAAATACTAACACTGAAAATTAATTGTCAAGATGGGACAGAAAATCAATCCAATTAGTAACCGCCTTGGTATTGTCCGCGGATGGGACAGCAACTGGTTTGGCGGAAACAAATACGGAGATACGTTGCTTGAAGACAGCAAAATCAGAAAATATCTGAATGCCCGCTTGGCAGAAGCTAGTATTTCCCGTATAGTAATCGAAAGAACTCTGAAACTTGTGACTATTACTGTCTGCACTGCTCGCCCCGGTTATATTATCGGAAAGGGCGGACAAGAGGTTGACAAACTTAAAGAGGAACTCAAGAAAATAACCGACAAGGATGTTCAAATCAACATCTTCGAGGTAAAACGTCCGGAATTGGATGCTGTTATCGTGGCTACCAAAATCGCCCGTCAGCTTGAAGGCAAAATCGCCTACCGTCGCGCTGTCAAGCAAGCTATCGCTTCTACCATGCGCATGGGTGCCGAGGGTATCAAGGTGCAGGTCAGCGGTCGTCTCAACGGTGCTGAAATGGCGCGTAAAGAGATGTACAAAGAAGGACGTACTCCTCTCCACACACTGCGTGCCGACATCGACTATTGCCATGTTGGTGCTCTGACTAAAGTGGGAATGATCGGCGTCAAGGTTTGGATCTGCCGTGGCGAAGTCTATGGCAAGAAAGACCTGGCTCCACAGTTCTCGCAGAAGCAGGAAGGACGCCCCGAGCGTCGCGGTGGTGAACGTCGTGAGCGTCGTGATGGCGAACGCCGCGGCTTCAGAAAAAACAATAAGTAAGTTTAACCATGTAGATGCGTAATAATTATGTTACAACCGAAAAAGACTAAATTCCGCCGTTCGCAGAAAGGCCGTATCAAGGGTAATGCCCAGCGCGGCAACGAACTGGCTTTCGGCTCATTCGGCATCAAGAGCCTCGGTACAATATGGCTCACAGGTCGCCAGATAGAAGCCGCACGTGTCGCAGTAACACGTTATATGCAGCGTCAAGGTCAAGTATGGATCCGCGTCTTCCCCGATAAACCCATTACCAAGAAACCTCTGGATGTACGTATGGGTAAAGGTAAAGGTGCTCCCGAAGGATTCGTGGTTCCGTTGGCTCCCGGCAGAATAATCTTCGAAGTGGACGGTGTTCCTTACGAAGTAGCCAAAGAGGCTCTCCGCCTTGCTGCTCAGAAACTGCCTATCACTACTAAATTTGTCGTTCGTCGCGACTATGATCCAACCCAAAATGTGTAAGGAAAAATGAAAACAAGCGAAATTAAAGAACTAACAACAGCTGAGATTCAAGAGCGCCTTGCTACTGAAAAAGAGCAACTCGTTCGCATGAAACTGAACCACAGCATCTCTCCGCTCGACAATCCCTTGCAGATCAGGGAGGCTCGCAAGACTATCGCACGTCTTGAAACCGAGTTGCGTCAGAGAGAACTCAACAACTAAAACAGCAATAAGATGGAAACAAGAAATCTAAGAAAAGAGCGCGTGGGCGTTGTTACCAGCGACAAGATGGACAAGACCATCACCGTTGCTGTACGTTGGAAAGAAAAACACCCACTCTATGGTAAATTTGTCAACAAGACAAAGAAATATCATGTTCACGACGAGAACAACGAATGCGGAATAGGTGATACCGTCCGCATTATGGAAACTCGTCCTACAAGCAAAACCAAACGTTGGCGTTTAACTCAAATCATCGAAAGGGCTAAGTAATATGATACAACAGGAATCAAGACTTACAGTTGCGGACAACTCGGGTGCTAAAGAGGCACTCTGCATCCGCGTGTTGGGTGGTACCCGTAAACGTTACGCCTCGCTCGGTGACACTATCGTTGTTGCAGTCAAAGGTGTTATCCCTTCAAGCGAAATGAAAGACGGCACTGTAAGCCGTGCTATCGTTGTCCGCGTAAAGAAGGAAGTGCGCCGTGCTGACGGTAGCTACATACGTTTCGATGACAACGCATGCGTACTTATCAACAATGCAGGCGAACTCCGCGGAAGCCGTATCTTCGGTCCCGTGGCTCGCGATCTGCGTCAAACGAACATGAAAATTATTTCTCTCGCACCTGAAGTGCTCTAAATCAACAAAACAATGGCAAAGTTACATATCAAAAAGGGTGACATCGTCTATGTGAATGCAGGCGCTTCAAAGGGCAAGACCGGCCGTGTGCTGGAGGTGCTCGTTGACCAGCAGCGTGCAATCGTAGAAGGCGTGAACTTGGTGTCGAAGAGCACCAAGCCCAATGCAAAAAATCCTCAAGGAGGTATAGTTAAACAAGAGGCTCCCATCCATATCTCCAACCTCAATCCCGTTGAAGATGGCAAACCCGTTCGCGTAGGACGTGTTCTCAAAGATGGTAAGCTCGTACGTGTATCTAAAAAATCAGGAAAGGAAATATAATGATGAATACTGCAAGTTTGAAACAAGACTATCAGGAGCGCATTGTTCCTCAACTGATGAAAGAATTCGGCTACACTACCGTTATGCAGTGCCCGAAACTGGAGAAGATTGTCCTCAACCAAGGTCTGGGCGAGGCTGTTGCTGACAAGAAAATCATCGATGTCGCTCAGCAGGAAATGACCCTCATCGCAGGTCAGAAGGCTGTTGCTACTCTCTCTAAGAAAGATATCTCTAATTTCAAGGTTCGTAAGAAAATGCCTATCGGTGTTCGCGTTACCCTCCGTGGTGAGCGTATGTACGAATTCCTTGAGCGTCTCGTACGCGTGGCTCTGCCCCGTATCCGTGACTTCAAAGGTATCAACAACAAAATGGACGGACGCGGCAACTACACTCTCGGTATCACCGAGCAGATTATCTTCCCCGAAATCAACATTGACAATATCACCAAACTGCTGGGTATGAATATCACATTCGTAACCACGGCTAAAACCGACGAGGAAGGCTTCGCTCTGCTTCGTGAGTTTGGCTTACCCTTCAAAAAATAAGAGAGTATGGCAAAAGTATCAATGGTAGCACGCGAAACCAAGCGTCAGAAGCTGGTGAAAAAGTATGCCGCTAAGCGCGCACAACTCCTTAAGGACGGCGACTACGAAGGTCTGCAGGCTCTGCCCAAGAACGCTTCGCCCGTTCGTCTTCACAACCGCTGCAAAATCACCGGTCGTCCAAAGGGTTATATGCGTCAGTTCGGACTCAGTCGTATTCAGTTCCGTGAGATGGCTTCCAAAGGTCTCATCCCGGGAGTGAAGAAGGCCAGCTGGTAAAATGAAAAGTTTGTTGTTTCGATTGTTTGACGGTTTGTGAGCGTTGCAATCAAATTGTCAGACAATCAAACCAGACAAAATTATAGTAATTAACAATTAAATATTGTCCCGACAGGCGGGATTAATTTAACAATTATGACAGATCCAATCGCAGATTATCTGACTCGGCTCAGAAATGCAATCAAAGCCGGTCACCGCGTAGTAGAGGTGCCTGCTTCGAATCTGAAGAAGGAGATCACTCGCATCTTGTTCGAGAAGGGATATATCCTCTCCTACAAGTTTGTTGAAGATGGTCCTCAGGGCACTATCAAAATCGCCCTCAAATACGATCCTGTTAACAAGGTTAACGCGATCAAGAGTTTACAACGTGTATCGACACCAGGTTTGCGCCAGTATGTAGGTTATCGTGAGATGCCGCGCGTACTCAATGGTCTCGGCATCGCCATCCTTTCCACTTCGAAAGGTGTGATGACCAACAAAGAGGCTCTCGGAAAAAAACTCGGTGGCGAAGTTATTTGTTATGTTTACTAATGTAGGAGGAATAAGCTATGTCAAGAATCGGAAAATTGCCTATTAATATTCCTGCAGGTGTAACCGTAACCGTTAGCAACGACAATGTTGTCACCGTTAAAGGTCCCAAGGGTGAACTCACTCAGCAGGTTGACCCCATGATTTCTGTTAATGTAGAAGGCGCTGTTTGCCATGTCACCCGTCCCAATGACGACAAGGAAGCACGTGCAAAACACGGTCTCTACCGCGCTCTCATCCACAATATGGTGGTTGGCGTATCAGAAGGATATAAGAAAACTCTTGAACTCGTAGGTGTTGGTTACCGTGTTGAAGCCCAAGGTCAGATCCTCAACTTCTCTCTCGGTTACACTCATCCTATCTATCTCCAGCTTCCCAAGGAAGTGAAAGTGGAAACCAAGAGCGAACGTAACCAGAACCCTCTTGTTATTCTCGAGTGTGCTGACCGTCAGCTCCTCGGACAGATTTGTGCCAAGATTCGTTCATTCCGCAAACCTGAACCGTACAAGGGTAAAGGTATTAAATTCCAAGGTGAAGTACTTCGTCGTAAAGCTGGCAAGTCGGCTGGTAAATAATAAATGAAAGGTTAAGATTATGAATCAGAAAATAGCAAGAAGACTGAGAATCAAGGCTCATATCCGTACCACAGTTTCAGGTACAGCAGAGCGTCCCCGTCTGACGGTATTCCGCAGCAACAGCCAGATTTACGCACAGGTAATAGATGACCAGAAAGGCGTTACTCTCGCTTCAGCTTCGTCACTCGGAATAAAAGATAAAATCACTAAGAGCGAGAAAGCCGCTCAGGTTGGCAAATTGGTAGCAGAGGCTGCCAAGAAGGCCGGCGTTGAAACTGTCGTATTCGACCGTAACGGCTATCTCTATCACGGACGTGTTAAACAACTGGCTGATGCAGCTCGCGAAGCCGGACTCAACTTCTAATAAGCAATATGGTAAACAATATGAATCGTGTGAAAAACGTAGGCGAGATTGAACTCAAAGAGCGCCTCGTAGCAGTTAACCGTGTAACCAAGGTTACCAAGGGTGGTCGTACATTCACTTTTGCTGCCATCGTTGTTGTTGGTAATGAAGACGGTATCGTTGGTTGGGGTCTCGGTAAGGCAGGCGAAGTAACAGCCGCTATCCAGAAAGGTACAGAGGCTGCAAAGAAAAACCTTATCAAGGTGCCTATCTATAAAGGAACAATTCCTCACGAGCAGGAAGCCAAATTCGGTGGTGCGCAGGTTTATCTGCAACCTGCTTCGCAGGGTACCGGTGTCAAGGCCGGTGGTGCCATGCGTGCCGTTCTTGAGTCTGTAGGTGTAAAAGACGTGCTGGCTAAGGCCAAAGGTTCGTCCAATCCCCACAACCTCGTCAAGGCCACCATTCTCGCACTCAGCGAAATGCGTGATGCCAATATGGTAGCACAGAACCGTGGTGTAAGTCTCTCAACAGTGTTTAACGGATAATAGAAAGGATGTACTATGGCAACTATTAAAATTCAGCAGGTACGCAGCATTATCCGCTGCCCGAAAGACCAGAAAGCCACTATGCATGCTCTTGGTCTCAGAAAAATGAACGCCGTTGTTGAGCATGAGGCTACACCAGCCCTCCTCGGCATGGTTAACAAGGTTAAACACCTCGTAAAAGTAATTGATTGATGAACTTGAATGGGAATGCTCAATTTTGATTGTGACTGACGGGAATCCTGAAAGAAGCGTCAAGATGAGTCTCCCCGCTCAATAAAACTAATTAAGCAATATGGAACTTAACAATTTAACACCAGCTGCTGGTTCAGTGAAGACTGCCAAACGTATCGGACGTGGTGCCGGTTCAGGACTCGGTGGTACTTCCACACGCGGTCACAAGGGTGCAAAATCCCGTTCCGGTTACTCGAAGAAAATCGGTTTTGAAGGTGGTCAGATGCCTATTCAACGCCGACTTCCCAAGTATGGTTTCAAAAACATCAACCGTGTTGAATACAAGGCTATCAACCTCTCTACAATCCAAACTCTGGCTGAGAGCAAGAACCTTGAGAAAATCGGTCTGAAGGAACTTATGGAGGCAGGCTTTATTCACAAGTCAATGCTTGTCAAGATACTTGGAAACGGACAACTTACCGCTAAACTTACAGTTGAAGCCAACGCTTTCTCCAAAGCTGCAGAAGAAGCTATTACAGCCGCTGGTGGCACTGTAGTAAAACTTTAATATAATGAAAAAGTTTTTTGAAACATTCAAGAACATCTGGAAGATTGAAGATCTCCGTATGCGTTTGCTCACAACACTTCTGTTTGTGCTCATCTATCGTTTCGGTTCGTTTGTCATTCTTCCCGGTGTCAATCCCGATGCATTGGGCGAACTTCATGCTCAGACAGCAGGCGGTCTGTTGGCACTTTTGGATATGTTCTCCGGTGGCGCATTCTCCAATGCCTCCATCTTCGCACTCGGTATTATGCCCTACATCTCGGCAAGTATCGTAATCCAGCTTCTTACCATCGCTGTGCCTTATTTCCAGAAAATGAGTCGCGAAGGTGAAAGCGGACGTATGAAGATGAATCAGATTACGCGTTATCTGACAGTGCTCATCCTTCTGTTCCAGGGACCGAGTTACTTGGTTAACCTCTCGGTGCAGATGGCTCAGGCAGGTCAGCCGCTCGCAATCGGTTTCAACTGGTTCACCATATCGTCAACCATTCTGCTTTGTGCAGGCTCCATGTTCGTAATGTGGCTCGGTGAGCGCATCACTGACAAGGGCGTAGGAAACGGTATTTCCTTCATCATCCTTATCGGTATCATCGCACGCTTCCCAGGCGCACTTGTTCAGGAGTTCTCGTCCCGTTTGGGAGATGCAGGTGGAGGACTTGTGGTATTCCTTGCCGAAATCATTCTGCTCCTTGTTGTCTTCATGGCTGCTATTGCTCTCGTTCAGGGTACACGCCGTATCCCTGTTCAGTATGCAAAGCGAATCGTAGGTAACAAACAGTATGGCGGTGTACGTCAGTATATTCCATTGAAAGTCAACGCAGCTAACGTTATGCCTATCATCTTTGCACAGGCTATTATGTTTATTCCTATCAGCATAGTAGGTTTCTCTGCATCTGAGTCGGCTGGCGCTTTTGTTCGTGCCTTCATGGATAATACAGGATTCTGGTACAACTTTGTATTTGCAGTTCTTATCATTCTTTTCACCTATTTCTATACTGCCATTATCATCAACCCCACCCAGATGGCTGAGGACTTGAAACGCAATAATGGCTTTATTCCTGGTGTCAAGCCCGGCAAGAAAACTGCTGATTACATTGATACCATCATGTCCCGTATCACGCTGCCCGGCAGTATCTTCCTCGCAATTGTTGCTATTCTTCCCGCTTTTGCCCGCATTGCAGGCGTAAGCCAGGGTTTTGCACAGTTCTTCGGAGGTACATCACTGCTCATCATGGTGGGTGTTATACTTGATACACTGCAGCAGATTGAGAGCCACCTTCTGATGCGTCACTACGACGGTTTCTTTGAGTCCGGTATGCGTGTCAAAGGTCGCACTGGTGCGATGGCATATTAATGGTTTGAAGATTCTATTTTGAATATTCAGAAAAGATGATCTTTCTTAAGACTGATGAGGAAATAGAGTTGCTTCGTGAGAGCAACCTCATTCTGGGCAAGGCTTTGGCTGAAGTGGCCAAAGCCATTGCTCCCGGAGTGACAACTGCTCAACTCGACAAGATTGCCGAAGAGTTTATTCGTGACAACGGAGCCATTCCGTCGTGCAAAGGCTATGAGGGATATCCTGCCGCACTCTGCACTTCGGTCAACGAACAGGTTGTTCACGGAATTCCTTCCGACAAGGTATATCTCAAGGAGGGCGACATAATCTCCGTTGATACCTGTGTGTTGAAGAACGGCTTTCACGGCGACTCTGCTTATACCTTCCCGGTGGGCGAAGTGAGCGATGATGTCATGCGTCTGCTTCGCACAACCAAAGAGTGCCTCTACAAGGGCATAGAGCAGGCTGTCACAGGCCGCCGTATGGGAGACATCGGTGCTACCATCCAGATGCACGCCGAGAAAGCAGGCTTTCAGGTGGTACGCGAGTTTATAGGTCACGGTATAGGTCGTGATATGCACGAAGATCCCGAGGTCCCCAACTACGGCAGACGAGGCAATGGCCTAGTACTGAAATCCGGAATGGTAATAGCCATCGAACCGATGGTAATGTCAGGAAGAAGGAATGTCATTATTGAGAACGACGGATGGACTGCCCGCGCAGCCGACCGCAAACCTGCAGCTCACTATGAGTTGTCTGTGGCTGTGAGAAACGGCAAGGCGGACATCCTTTCCACGTTCGACTATATTAAAGAAGTCCTCGGAGAAAGATTCATCTGACAAAACAGATGTCAGCAATATCAATTTGTAAAATACGAGATTATAAGACATCAAACTACATTAGTATGGCAAAGCAGACAGCAATCGAAATTGACGGCACTATCACCGAAGCATTGTCCAATGCAATGTTTCGTGTGGAGTTGGAAAACGGACATGTCATCACAGCCCATATATCCGGCAAGATGCGCATGCATTACATCAAGATTCTTCCCGGAGACAAGGTTAAGGTTGAGATGAGTCCCTACGATTTGTCAAAAGGACGGATTAGTTTCCGTTATAAGTAAAGTCGGTGCTTTATGGCATTCGGCTTATCCGCTGAAAAGCAAAACACTCAAAACATAATACTTTTATGAAAGTAAGAGCATCTGTAAAAAAGCGTAATGCGGACTGCAAGATAGTACGCAGAAAAGGACGCTTGTACGTAATTAACAAAAAAGAGCCCAAGATGAAAATGCGTCAGGGCTAAAGTAATTAACAAAACAAACTACAAACATTTATGGCAATAAGAATTGTTGGTGTAGATTTACCCCAGAACAAGATTGGGGAGGTCGGTTTGACTTACATCTACGGAATAGGTCGCTCAAGCGCAAAGAAAATCCTTGCCGAGGCAGGCGTTGACCCAAGCATCAAAGTGCAGGATTGGACAGACGACCAGGCTGCTAAAATTCGTGAGGTCATCGGTGCTTCCTACAAAGTGGAAGGTGACCTTCGCTCAGAAACACAACTCAACATCAAACGTTTGATGGATATCGGTTGCTATCGCGGTGTTCGTCATCGTCTTGGTCTGCCCGTTCGTGGACAAAGCACGAAGAATAATGCCCGTACAAGAAAAGGTAGAAAGAAAACTGTTGCAAACAAGAAGAAAGCAACGAAGTAATCAACTCATTAAACATTTGATATTATGGCAAAGAAAACAGTTGCAGCCAAGAAGCGCGTTGTTAAGATTGACGGCGTAGGACAACTCCACGTTCAATCTTCTTTCAACAATGTTATAGTAACGTTTGCCAATGGCAGTGGACAGGTTATAAGTTGGTCTTCTGCAGGCAAACAGGGCTTCCGTGGCTCTAAAAAGAATACCCCATATGCTGCGCAGATGGCAGCTCAGGATGCAGGCAAGGTTGCTTTCGACCTTGGTCTGAGAAAAGTAAAAGCATACGTGAAAGGTCCCGGTCAGGGTCGTGAGTCAGCTATACGTGCATGCGTGGCTGCCGGAATAGACGTAACTGAGATAGTAGACGTTACTCCGCTGCCCCACAATGGCTGCCGTCCTCCCAAACGCCGCCGCGTATAAAACCAGTTAAGATTTGAATATTTGTGCATTCAAATTCTCAAATCATCAATCATCAAATAAAATTTAACAATTATGGCAAGATATATTGGACCAAAATCACGTATTGCACGTCGCTTCGGTGAACCAATCTTCGGTCCGGACAAGGTGCTCAACAAACGCAACTACGCTCCCGGACAGCACGGCGTAAACCGTCGCAAGAAAAACTCTGAGTATGGCACTCAGCTCGCAGAAAAACAAAAAGCCAAATACACCTATGGTGTGCTGGAACGTCAGTTCCGTCTCCTCTTCCAACAGGCTCAGCGCTCTAAAGGTATTACCGGTGAGATTCTTCTCCAACTCCTTGAGTCGCGCCTTGACAATATTGTTTACCGCCTCGGTATCGCTCCTACTCGTGCTGCCGCACGCCAGATGGTCAGCCACCGTCATATCACTGTTGACGGCAAGGTGGTTAACATTCCTTCCTACTCGGTACGTCCGGGTCAGGTAGTCGCAGTTCGCGAGAAGAGCAAGTCTTTGGAAGTTATCGCAAATTCTCTTAGCGGTTTCAACCACACCAAGTATCCTTGGTTGGAATGGAATGAGGCAGAGTTGGCAGGCAAGTACCTCAACATACCTCCTCGTGAAGAGATTCCCGAGAACATCAAAGAACAACTCATCGTCGAACTCTACTCAAAATAATAATCTTCATGGCAATATTAGATTTTCAAAAACCGGACAAGGTGGTAATGCTCGAATCCACCGACACCAAAGGCATCTTCGAATTCCGTCCTTTGGAGCCTGGCTACGGCATCACCATTGGTAACGCACTGCGTCGTATCCTCATCTCTTCTCTGGAAGGTTATGCAATCTGTTCTATCAGAATTAGTGGTATTGAACATGAATTCGCTACTATTCCCGGAGTTATTGATGATGTCACCAACATCATTCTTAACCTAAAGCAGGTTCGCTTCCGCAGGAAGGAAGGTATCGAGGAAGAGGCAGAAGTGTTTACCGTAAAAGTGGCAGGTAAGACTATTCTCACTGCTGGGGATTTCCAGGCAAGCCTTCATAACTTTGATGTGCTTAACCCTGAACTTGTCATCGCACGCATGGACGAAAGTGCCAAGTTCGAAATGGAAATCCGTATCAACAAAGGACGTGGATATGTTCCTGCTGACGAAAACCGCACTGCGCAGGATGTTATAGGCGTTATTCCTACCGACAGCATCTATACTCCTATCCGCAATGTCCGCTTTGCTATCGACCAGTATCGTGTAGAGCAGAAGACCGACTATGAGAAACTGACTCTCGAAATTGATACCGATGGCAGCATCAATCCTAAAGATGCGCTCAAAGAGGCTGCCAAGATCCTGATATTCCATTTCATGCTTTTCTCTGATGACAAGATTATTATTGAAGAGCAAGTGAAACCAAAAGCTCCGGACCTTGATGACGAGATTCTTAAGATGCGTCAGTTGCTCAACACCAGACTCATTGATATGGACTTGTCAGTAAGAGCACTCAATTGCCTCAAAGCTGCTGAAGTTGATACGCTTGCGCAACTTGTCAAGTATCATCGCAGTGACCTGTTGAAGTTCCGTAACTTCGGAAAGAAGTCTCTCACTGAACTTGATGAACTGCTCGAACGCAACAATCTCGCCTTCGGCATGGATATTTCCAAATATTTAACCGCTAACGAATAATTAAAATGAGACATAACAATAAATTCAATCACCTTGGACGTAAGGCAGCACACCGTAACGCCATGCTCAGCAATATGGCCTGCTCGCTGATTATGCACAAGCGTATTCAAACCACTACAGCCAAGGCCAAGGCTCTCCGTATGTATGTGGAGCCCATCCTCACACGTGCTAAAGAGGATACTACTGCCAACCGCCGTATAGTATTTGCCGAACTCAAACAGAAAGCTGTTGTTACAGAACTCTTCCAGAATGTAGCTGAGAAGATAGCCAACCGCCCCGGTGGTTACACACGTATCCTCCGTACTGGTTATCGTCTTGGTGATGCTGCTGAAATGAGTATGATAGAACTTGTTGATTACAACGAAAACATGCTCAAAGAAGGCAAGAAGACCACGAAGAAGAGTACACGTCGTGCAGGCAAGAAAACAGCCCCCAAGGCTGAAGAGGCTCCCGCAGCAGAGGCCCCTGCTGCTGAACCGGCAGCAGAATAAGCAAACTGCTTGATGTTGGATGATAGCAGTCACCAACATATTGATAATAACACAAAAGAAGTGGCCCGTTTCGGGTGCACTTCTCTTGTGTTTTTAATGTAATCTAATGCTCTGATTTGACAAAATGGATTCCTTTTGTTGAGAAACAAGTTTATTTATAGAGGCTTATGAGGATGAAGAAAATATTTTTCTTATTTATTTTGCAGTTACTATTATTAAATATAATTGCAAACGCGCAGATAAAGTACAATATTTGCTTTCCAACATCCGGAGCTACAATTTGCCTTCCCTTGGATGAGGGCTTTGAACTTACTCTTACGGTTCCGGAAGCTGAGGATCCTTGCTATCATTTTGTTCAATGGATGGATGGAGATACTCATAATCCTCGTCATGTTATTGTAAGTAAAGATTCAACTTTTACATGTACTTATGCCCTTAACGAAATAAATATCACTACTCAACCCTTTGATCCGAATCTGGGTACAACTTCCGGCGATGGAACCTTTGAGTGCGGAACAGACGTAACTATCACTGCTTCTGCTGCAGAACACTATCATTTCTCTCATTGGGAGAAAGACGGGGTTGAAGTAAGTAAAGACTCTGCATATACATTTGAAATATCAGGCAGTCATAACGAAACTGTAACATATATAGCCCATTTTGCAATTGACAGCGTATATGTCAAGATAACTGCTGATGACGATACCAAAGGAACCGTTTCGCAAGAACATTCCTCACTCAACACAGCTAAAACAAATCCTTTTACTTATCCGTGGTGGACTGAGAGTGTTACTCTAAATGCTACTGCAACAGACCCATGTTACCGTTTTGAAAGTTGGAGTGACGGTAGTAAGGACAATCCGTATGTTATGCCGCGTCTGGAGCAGGATACCGTCAGCATCACTGCCAATTTTGTTCCGAAGAAAGATACACTCACCATCAAGTATCTGAAATATTCTGTAGATGACATATCTGTTGCATCGGGCAATGTGCTGAGTGTGGGTAACACAGAAGCACAAGTAGAGGTTGATTGCGGCGAAGATGCAGAAATAACAGTTACCGCCAACAACCCATGTTATTTATTCGAGGGCTGGGATTTCAACAACGACAATTCCATTGACCAGGAACTTGATTCTACTCAAGTTTCTGTTTCACATACTGAAACCGCTCTTGCTTCCAACCGCACCATTACGCTTAAGATGCGTAAGGCAAAGTTCCATGTGAAGATAGTGTTCGACCCTGAGCAAGGCAGTCCATGGTGGGCTCCGGGACGACCGGGTGAGACTAATGATGCATGGATAGAGTGTGGATTCATCCAACTTTTTGCCACTCCCAAGTCATGCTACGAGTTCGCTCACTGGCAATATGGTGAAAATCCGAGGAATACCGGCACAGAGTGGAACGGCATATACATTAGCAGCGATACAACATTCTATGCCTTCTATAAAGAGAAGAAGTGGAACATCACTTTCGGACCGAATGATACACAAATGGGTGAGGTGAGAGCCGAATATCTCGGTTCTGCAGCTTCTTCTCCGTTGCCAACTATGCACTGCGACAGCAGTTTCACTTTAACTCCGGTAGCTTACGAAGGCTATATATTCAAGGGCTGGCAGGACGGTTCGACAGACTCTGTGCGCAACATTGTTGTTGACAATAATACTCCCACTAACTTTACAGCAGTTTTCGTTCCGAAGATTACTCTAACATTGCGGGCTCAAACCGATGATGGAACTCTTGGCGGAGGCGAGATAACAAGTGTCGCGGCTGTTTCGGGCAGCATAGTATCCGAGTCGGTAATCAATCCGTGGTCATGGTATTGCACAGACGGAGCGCAAGTAACTTTTACTGCTATGACTACTGACCCATGCTATGATTTTACAGGTTGGGATGACGGTCAGACAGAAACTACGCGCACTGTTACAATCACTGAAGATGCCACATATACTGCAGTCTTTACCCAGAAACAGTATATTGTAACCATCCATATGATTGACAGCGATGACAATCAAGAGTTCTCGTTGACCACAGAGACAATAAAGTGTACAGACACAGATATAACTCTTTCCAAACACAGTAGCGAATGCTATGAGTTCGCAGGTTGGACAGACGGCACTTTCCCAGAGGAACGTACTGTTGTCAATGCAGGTTGCGACTTAGAGCTGAGTGCGTATTACAAACGAGACAAGTCTGTGGTTTCTGTGGTATCAGAGAACGCTTATCTCGGTTCTGTAAAGATACAGGAAACAGGTACAGCTTCGGCAGAAGGCTATTGCGGTGATAACTTGATATTGGAGGCGAAGACAGTGGCAAGATGCTACAAGTTCAAGGAATGGAGCGACGGCAGTACGGACAGTATTCACACTATTACCATTGGCAAGGATGATGCTGTTTATACGGCCTCTTTTGAGGAGATAAAATATTCTCTCACTGCATCTGTAGAACCGGTTCAGGCAGGTACGTTAACCTGCGCTGATACTGTTTACTATTGCGGAGATGTGGCAAAGAATCTGAGTGTTACACCTTCCTCAGATTGCTATAAGTTTCTTGGCTGGAGTGATGGGGAAACATCCCTCCAACACTCTAATATAACCATGATTTGCGATTTGAATCTTGTAGCCCGCTTTACGGATGAATACAATATCACATTCGGGCCTGACAATCCTGCATTGGGAACTGTGGAAGGCGGATACGAAGGTCAGACGTACAGTTCGGCATTCCCGACTTTGCATTGCGGTGACGTGTTTACTTTGTCGGCAGAACCAACGGCGCACAGTAAATTTGTCAAGTGGAGTGACGGAGATACCAATCCAAACAGAACGATAACAGTGAAGAGTGATACCGAACAGAACTATACTGCTATTTTTGCCCCCTTGTTTACAGTAAGATTTGAATCAGACCCTACAGGTGCAGCTACCGGAGATACAGACAAGGCAGAATATGAGTATGGTGAGACGGCAACTATAACTATAAATACGGACCCATGTTATGATTTTCTGCACTGGGAAGACGGTGACCATTCCTTGACAAAAGCGCTGACGGTTCATTCTGATACTGTGTTGAGAGCATCGTTTGCAGTCAAACAGTACACTCTGACAGTCAACTCCGCCAATCCTTCGTGGGGCACGGTGACAGGAGGAGGCACCTACGACTGCGGCACACAGGTAGAGGTAACAGCAATGCCTGAAACAAATTATCGTTTCCGCTATTGGCAAGAGAACGGCTCCCGTCAGAATCCGTACACATTTGCTATTAACAGTAATACCGTTCTTACCGCTGAGTTTGAGGAGGATGTATATACATTGAGAGTAGAAGTGGAGCCCTCCGGCTCGGCTACTGTAACAGGTGCAGGAACTTACTTTAACGGCACTGATGTCGAAGTAAAGGTGACTACAGAGGACTGCAGGAGTATTGTGTCATGGTCAGATATAAGTTCGACATCGGACACCCGCAGCATACATCTTGTGTCGGACTCCACTATAGTAGTAACGACTGACTGGCATTACTATACATGCACTATCAATATTAATCCAGCAGAAGCAGGCAATGCAGTAGTAGAACAGATGAGATGCGGTGCCCCATACACTGTTTCCGCTCCAGATGTGTATGGTTGGCATTTTACCGGTTGGGATGACGGTACGAGCGGTCAGCTGTATATAGCCAATGCTCAGAGTGATACCGTATTAACAGCAAACTACGAGCGCAACATGTATGATGTGACAGTTGATTGTGATCCGACACGCGGCTCTGTTACCGGCGGAGGTGTATATCTGTATGAAGAGATAGCCCGTCTTGAGGCAACGCCTGATTCCGGTTATCAGTTTGTGGAATGGTCGGATGGGTATCCTTACGCTGTATATGAATTGAAAGTTATGTCTGATACCAGTCTTACTGCAGTATTCAGAACGATTCCGTTTACCATCTATGTTATTCAGGATGACACGGTTTGCAAGAATAGTGATTATATACTGCCTTCGGGCAAACCTGTGCCTTATGGCAGTGGTGTGACATTGTGTATAGACTCTACGGACTTCGAGTATGAGCCTGGAGTGTGGTGCAAACGAATATTCACGATTACCCTTTATCCGGCAGATGATACTCCTACGCCTGTAATCAGTATTCTGCCGGATGCCCGTGCCGGAATGCCGCTGTCGCTATCTGCTGCTACTGATGCAGTTCTTTCAGATATGAGGAGCCGGTTTACGTCAAATACTCCTGCAATAACAGGTTACCGGTGGGAGATATTAAATCCTGTTACCGGCAACTATGAGCAATACTACAATACGGCATGTCCTACCTCAGATTCACTGACGATAAGGTTCACAGTGCAGAACAAATGCGGTATATACGTATCCGATGCCGTTACAATAAAGGTGAAGCAATCACCTATATTTCCTGATGACGATTGTGTGTCGGTGGTTTACATGACAGTAGATGCTGATACGACAGAAGTGGCAATAGATACTAAGCGCATGTTCCATCTGGGGTATATGTTCAGCGGAGCGGATGTGGCATGGTATAAGGTGACAGATGATATAGATGATGCCGACAAGGATGTGGTTGACGACGAGTTTGCGGCAACCGGCTATGTACTTTCTCTCAGCAAGTATGCCCTTTCCGAAGGCGAGTATTATGCCCGTATCAGTTTGCCAGACCAGACAGAGATAGTGTCGTGTTCGGATGTTCTCCGCTCTGCAACCATCGTATACAATCCGCCTGTTTTTGAGGATTTCATACTTATGCCGAGCATATTGAATGGCGGCGAAGTGGTAACGTTGTTAGGACTAAATATAACAGACGAGGCACAGATACGCATATACGATTCCACAGGCAAGAAAGTGGTTGACGAATCAGTAAGCAATGTGACATATTACGATTGGCAGGTATCAGGTGCTGCCGGTGTATATATGTTACGTGTAGAGACCCAAGACAGGAAGAAGACTCTTAAATTCATAGTCAAGTAAATGATGTGCGCAGGATTATGTTACGCAAATGGGTTGTAAATATGTTTATACTGCTGCTCATGAGCAATGCTGCATGCGCACAGAGGTCACATGAGCCTTCGGGTGTATTGTCAGAAGTTGATTCGCTTATGAACGATGCGGTTGCATCGGGTTTGATACCGGGAGGAGTTGTGTGCGTCACAGACAGAGAGACCATACTCTATCTGCATGCTTACGGCAACCGTCAGGTGTTCCCGGACACGTTGCCTATGACAACAGAAACAGTTTTCGACCTTGCATCATTAAGCAAGCCTACTTCTACTGCAATGACAATCTTCTCCCTTGTAGCAGACGGCAAACTCGCTATAGACGACTATGTAAGCAAATATGTACCTCAGATTACCGACTCGTTCAACATAACTCATCTGCTGACGCATACTTCCGGTTTGCCTCCATATCTGAATGTGAGACGTCTTGCAGAGCACTATGGAGAGACGACTCCTGAAGTACTGCTCGACAGTATCTGCAAATGTCCGCGCATTGCACGCCCCGGTGAAAAGTGTCGATATTCTTGCCTTAATTTCATTTTGCTGCAGCATGTGATACAGAACATCGAAGGCAAACCTTTGTATGAAGTTGCGAATGAGAGGATATTTGCTCCTCTCGGAATGAACCATACGACCTATCTGCCCGATTCGACATTCCTTCCGCTTGTAGCACCGACAGAATATATCCCTGTCCCTGACGCAGATTCGTTGTTGCTTCATGGTGAGGTGCATGACCCGTTGGCAAGGGTGATGAATCACGGCAATTCGGGCAATGCCGGTGTATTTTCTTGTGCAGAAGACCTGGCGCGACTTGGCATGTTTCTTTTGAAGAACAAAAAGAACAAGTATGTGCATCAGATGACATCGATGCCTGATTCTTTGGCTTTTTCCGGCAGAACACTCGGCTGGGGGCACAATGACAGTATAACAAGTTATACCGGTACATTGTTTGGTCCTGAGACGTATTGTCATACCGGTTACACAGGCACATCGATGATAACGGACCCTGACGCGGAACTTTGTCTGATTATTCTTACGAACCGTGTACATCCGCATGACAAAGGCAATCTGAATCCTTTGCGCGGTAAAGTGGCAGATGCCGTTTTCCGCATATGGGGGAACTGAACGGCGGCTATATGCAAATAAATTGTGCCGTTTGTGTTGCATATATGAGATAATTTGTTTATCTTTGCACTTGAAAATTATCAGTTGCATGAAAGAAATCGTCTGTCGGCGTTTCTGAGTATCAAATCACGCATAACGGTGCATATAGCAATAGCTGGAAATATTGGCGCAGGCAAGACAACTCTTACCAATATGCTTGCCAGACATTACGGTTGGACACCGCGGTTTGAGCCCGTGATACAGAATCCGTATTTAGAGGACTTCTACTCGGATATGCAGCGTTGGGCATTCTGCCTTGAGGTGTTTTTCCTGAAGCAGCGTTTCAAAGACGTGCTTGAGATAGGCCGCTCAAAGGAGACCGTCATTCAAGACAGGAGCATATTCGAGGGCGTGTATATATTTGCGGAGAACAACTACCGTCAGGGCAATCTGTCCGACCGCGATTTCCAGACCTATATGGAGTTGTTTCAGCTGATGACCCGTGTGACGAAGATGCCGGACCTGATGATATACCTGAGGAAATCGGTGCCGGTTCTTGTGTCTCAGATACAGAAGAGGGGGAGGGAATACGAGCAGCAGATAGCACTGGACTACCTGAAAGGACTGAATGACGGCTACGACGACTTTATATTCAACAAGTACAAGGGCAAAGTGCTGGTGATAGAAAGTGACGAACTGGACTTTGAGCACAACCCTCAGGACTTTGCATTTATAATAAACAGAATAGACGCCGAGTTGTTCGGTCTGTTCTCTTAAGAGAGGAACAATAAAACACACAGATATATGCATATAGCAATAGCAGGAAACATCGGTTGCGGCAAGACGACACTGACAAACATGCTTGCCAAACATTACGGCTGGACCCCTCGTTTTGAGTCGGTAGAGTATAATCCGTATCTTGAAGACTTCTATGCGGACATGTCGCGCTGGTCGTTCAACTTGCAGATATATTTTCTGAACAAACGTTTTCAGGATGTAGTGGATATCAGCAAGACCAAAGAGACTATAATCCAGGACCGCACAATATACGAGGACGCCCGCATCTTCGCTCCGAACCTGTATGAGCAGGGCAATATGTCGGAGCGCGACTTCAAAAACTACTGCGATTTGTTCGACCTGATGATGTCGTTAGTTAAGATGCCCGATCTCCTTATATATATAAGGTCAAGTATTCCGAATCTGGTAGCGCAGATACAGAAGCGCGGCAGAGAGTACGAGGCATCGATACGAATCGACTATCTGCAGGGATTGAACGACAAATACGAGAAATGGATAAACGACTACAAGGGCAAGTTGCTGATAATAGACGGTGACAACGTGAAGTTTGCCGACAATCCGGAAGATTTCCGCTATGTGACAGACCGGATAGACGCAGAGCTTTACGGTCTCTTCCCGTTCGAGGCCGAGACCGGGGTAGGGAAAGAAGTGTGAAAGACGGGACAGAAGAGGGTGGTGAGCAAGCAGTTACAGCGAGGAGATTGCTTGAGGTCTCTATCAGCTCTCTATCAGCTCTCTATCAGGTCTCTATCAGGTCTCTATCGGAATTGCTGCGTATGAGCGGGGAGAGAGCGTAGAAGGATGTGCGGATTAACGGCGGGCAAGCGAGCGAACAGTGACAGAAAAGAGACAGGCAAGAGAGTGAATGGTGACAGGCAAGCGTGTGAATTGTGATAGGCAAGTTTATAGAATATATTACAATAGAGCGGCGATATTCGCAGCTGACGGCAGCCGCCTATGAGAGAGATTTGACAGAACTCTGCAGTTTTCTGAAGATTGCTCCTGAGGATTTTGAGCCGAGAGATACGACAGAGGAGGATATAAAAGCATTTCTGATAGCTCAGTTGGATGAGGGCAAATCGGCGCGAAGCGTGAGGCGGAAACTGTCATCGTTCCGTTCGTTCTGGAAATATCTGCTACGGATAGGATACACTGACAAGGATATAACGGCGCGTATCATTCCGCCGAAGACTGACAAGCCGTTGCCCGTGTTCTACAAAGAAGAGGAGATGCAGCGAGCTACGGCACACGAAGACAGTGATGACGACTTTGTGTCGGTGAGGGATTCGTTGATAATAGAGATGCTGTATCAGACGGGCATGCGCCGCGCCGAACTGTTAGCGCTGAAGACGAGTGACGTGGACTACAGTCTGAGGCAGCTGAAGGTGCTGGGCAAGCGAAACAAGGAGCGCATCGTTCCGATAGCCGACGGACTGATAAGCCAGATAGAAAGATACATAAGTTACCGCGACCTGCTGCCTTGTCAGGAGAACAACGGCGAGCTGCTGCTTTCGGAGAAGGGGAGACCGCTCTCGAAGACCAAACTGTATGAGATAGTGCACGGGAGGATGAGCGAGGTGTCAACGCTGAAGAAGCAATCGCCGCACGTGCTGAGACACACGTTTGCGACAACAATGCTCGACAACGGAGCGGACATAAACACGATAAAGACGCTGATGGGTCATGCCAATCTTGCGGCGACGCAGATATACACTCATACGACTTTCGAGCAGATAAGGAAGGAGTACAAGAAGGCTCATCCGAGGGCAAGGAAATGACAATATAGGGTACATCTAAAAATTAGACGTTTTAGAGATAATCCGACGAAATTAATATGTTAAACTTAAAATTTGCTTTTAAACTAATTATTAGAAGTACCCTAAAGAAACTGATATCATAAAAACAACCATCAAAAAAGGAGGTAAACATGAAACTGACAGTAAAAGCCGTGAACTTTGACATGGCTGAGAAACTTGAGAAGTACATTGACAAAAAGACGAAGAAATACGGAAAGATTCTGTACGAGAATGCCGAGATGGAGATCCGTATGAGTGTAGTTAAGCCCGAGACGGCAATGAACAAGGAGACAAAGATCCGCGTGATGGGTATGGGAGCCGAACTGTTCGCCTCCGGTGTATATGACACCTTCGAGCAGGGAATAGACAAATGTTTGGATGCGATAAACACTCAATTGGAGAAGGTTAAGGAGAAAAAGTGACATAAAAAAACTTTTTTTCGCAGAAATATTTTGTCATGTCAAAAATTTGCTGTACTTTTGCACCGCTTTTTCGGCAAGGCCCAAAAGTGCGGCAAATTTTGCCTGAAAACCCCGCCTCTTTAGCTCAGTTGGCCAGAGCACGTGATTTGTAATCTCGGGGTCGTTGGTTCGAATCCGACAAGAGGCTCAAGGAAGTTAATAGCTAATAGCTAATAGTTAATAGCGAATAGCGAATAGTTAATAGCGAATAGCTAATAGTTGACTGCGTAAAGCGATATTTGAGGAAAGAAATCGGGCGTGTTCCAGAGTGGCCAAATGGGGCAGACTGTAAATCTGCTGCGTAATCGCTTCGGTGGTTCGAATCCATCCGCGCCCACAGAGGGAGATTTGAACGGTCTTCGACTTATTTTAACGGAGTTGTTCTCCTGTTTTTAACGGAGTAGTGCTCTTATATGAAGACTTGAAGATTCCCGTATGCGGAAATAGCTCAGTCGATAGAGCACTAGCCTTCCAAGCTGGGGGTCGCGGGTTTGAGTCCCGTTTTCCGCTCAGAGAAGAAGACAAGAGGCGTTGACTCTTTCAGAAACGACGGAATGCTGCTTTAGCTCAGTGGTAGAGCGCATCCTTGGTAAGGATGAGGTCCTGAGTTCAACTCTCAGAAGCAGCTCTTTTCCTTGTGAAAACATGGTAATAACAGAAAACGAATCAACACGTTAAATTTAACAAATAACTAAATTAATTTAGAAAAGCTATGGCAAAAGAAAAATTTGACCGCTCGAAACCACACGTAAACATCGGTACAATTGGTCACGTGGACCACGGAAAAACCACCCTTACCGCTGCTATCACATTGGTATTGAGCCGTAAAGGTCTCTCTGAGGTACGTTCGTTCGACTCAATCGACAACGCTCCTGAGGAGAAAGAGCGTGGTATCACCATCAACACCGCTCACGTAGAGTATCAAACAGCAAACCGCCACTACGCTCACGTAGACTGCCCGGGTCACGCTGACTATGTAAAGAACATGGTTACCGGTGCTGCCCAGATGGACGGTGCTATCATCGTAGTAGCAGCAACTGACGGTCCTATGCCTCAGACCCGTGAGCACATCCTGCTCGCCCGTCAGGTGAACGTTCCCCGCTTGGTTGTATTTATGAACAAGTGCGACATGGTTGACGATCCTGAGATGCTTGACCTTGTTGAGATGGAGATGCGCGAGCTTCTGTCGTTCTATGAGTTCGATGGTGACAACACTCCCGTTATCCGCGGTTCTGCCCTTGGTGCATTGAACGGTGTTCCCGAGTGGGAAGAGAAGGTAATGGAGCTTATGGATGCAGTTGACAACTGGATTCAGCTTCCTCCCCGTGCAGTTGACAAACCCTTCCTTATGCCTGTTGAGGACGTGTTCTCAATCACCGGTCGTGGTACAGTTGCTACCGGCCGTATTGAAACCGGCGTCGTAAAGGTTGGTGATGAAGTACAAATCATCGGTCTTGGTGCAGAAGGAAAGAAGTCAGTAGTTACCGGTGTGGAAATGTTCCGCAAGCTTCTTGATCAAGGTGAGGCTGGTGACAACGTAGGTCTGCTTCTCCGTGGTATTGACAAAGACGAAGTACGTCGTGGTATGGTTATCACCCACCCGAATGTGGTTAAACCTTACAGCGAGTTCAAGGCTTCTGTTTATATCCTGAAGAAAGAAGAAGGCGGCCGTCACACTCCGTTCCACAACCACTATCGTCCTCAGTTCTACATCCGTACCATGGACGTTACCGGTGAGATCACTCTCCCCGAAGGAACTGAGATGGTAATGCCGGGTGACAACCTTGAGATTCAGGTTAAGCTCATCTACCCCGTTGCTTGCTCGGAAGGTCTTCGTTTCGCTATCCGCGAAGGTGGTCGTACCGTAGGTTCGGGTCAGATTACCAAACTGATTGACTAATCAGTCGAAAGTCAAAAGTCGAAAGACGAAAGACTATAAAATTGCTCGGGGTGACGAGCCCCGAGTGATATACGGAAGTCCTCCAATGGTAGGAGAGCGGTCTCCAAAACCGTCAATGTGGGTTCGATTCCTGCCTTCCGTGCAAAAGGGAATTTGAAAGGTCTTCGACCTATTTGAAGATTAGAAGATTCCCGATGTTACAGAAAATAGCTTCCGATTGACTTTGGTATTGTTGCGTAGCAACGCTGAAATACCGAGGCCAATTGTTTGGCGGAATAAGGACAAGAGAAAACAAATACAGTAATAATAAATCTACGTGATATGAAGATAGTAGAAAACATCAAAGCGTCTTACACAGAGTTGGTTCATAAAGTAAGCTGGCCGACCCGTAAGGAACTTGCCAACAGTGCAGTGCTTGTAATGGTTGCTTCCCTCATTCTGGCACTTGTAGTATGGTTTATGGACTTCTGTTTCGAACACCTGATGACTTTTATTTACGGTCTTTTCTAATTTCAGGAAACAATGGCAGAGAACAAAGATTTCAAGTGGTATGTCCTTAAAGCGATAAGCGGCAAGGAGGCCAAGGTGAAAGAATACATCGAGACTGCGATGCGAACCGCAGGCTGGGATGAGTTCGTTTCTCAGGTTCTGATTCCTACAGAGAAGGTCGTTCAACTGAGGAATGGAAAGCGCGTTGAGAAAGTGCGCAATTTCCTTCCGGGCTACGTGCTTGTAGAAGCCAATCTTGTAGATGAGTGTTATCCTCGTCTGCGCAATGTTCCGAATGTGCTTGGTTTTCTGAGTGACAACAGAACGGCGGTACCTACGCCGGTGCGTCAGGAGGAGATAAACCGCATATTGGGCAACATAGACGAGCAGGAGGAGACATTCGCTACTGAGATTCAGTTCCTCGTAGGTGAGACAGTGAAGGTGACCGACGGTCCTTTCAACGGTTTCAACGGTGAGGTAGCCGAGATAATGGCAGACAAGCACAAACTGAAAGTCAACGTGACGGTGTTCGGAAGAAAGACTCCGCTTGAGTTGGGCTTCAATCAGGTAGACAAGGAGTAGGAGACTGTGTTACGGGTCGTTGTACTACTCGATAGTTACTAACAACTATTAACAACTAAACAAAAACAAACAATTATGGCTAAAGAAATTGCTGGCTTTATTAAATTGCAGATTAAAGGTGGCGCAGCAAATCCGTCACCCCCAGTAGGACCTGCACTTGGTTCGAAGGGTATCAATATTATGGAGTTTTGCAAACAGTTCAATGCCAGAACCCAGGACAAGGCAGGCAAAGTATTGCCGGTTGTCATTACGTATTACACAGACAAGTCGTTTGACTTTGTGGTTAAGACTCCTCCGGTAGCTATCCAGCTTATCGAGGCAGCCAAGATCAAGGGCGGTTCAGCCGAACCCAACCGTAAGAAAGTGGCTACGATCACAGAGGAACAGTGCCGTCAGATTGCAACTGACAAGATGGCCGACTTGAACTGCTTCGAGGTGGAAGCTGCCATGCGTATGGTAGCAGGAACAGCACGCAGTATGGGTATTACCGTGGTTAAATAAAACTTCTATTCATTATGGCAAAACTTACTAAAAATCAAAAGTTGGCTGCAGAGAAGATAGAAGCAGGTAAGATCTATACACTCGACGAGGCTGCAGCACTCATCAAAGAGATTACCACTACGAAGTTTGATGCTTCTGTTGACATTGATGTTCGTTTGGGTGTTGACCCGCGCAAGGCAAACCAAATGGTTCGCGGCGTGGTAAGTCTGCCCAACGGAACAGGAAAACAAGTACGTGTTCTTGCATTGTGCACTCCCGACCAGGAGGCAGCTGCCAAAGAGGCAGGTGCCGACTATGTAGGTCTGGATGAGTATATCGAAAAGATCAAAGGCGGTTGGACCGATGTTGACGTAATCATCACCATGCCCCAGATAATGGGTAAGATTGGTGCTCTGGGTCGTATTCTTGGTCCCCGTGGTTTGATGCCGAACCCGAAGAGCGGCACTGTGACTCCCGACGTTGCCAAGGCAGTGAAGGAAGTAAAGCAGGGTAAGATTGACTTCAAGGTTGACAAATTCGGTATTGTACATACTTCTATAGGCAAGGTTTCGTTCGCTCCCGAGAAAATAGCAGAGAATGCCAAGGAGTTTATTCTCACTCTCATCAAGCTGAAACCCGCAGTATCGAAGGGAACTTATATCAAGAGCATTTATCTTTCCAGCACTATGAGCAAGGGCTTGAAAATAGACCCCAAATCTGTTGAATAATTTAAAGATTAAGGAATTATGAGAAAGGAAGATAAAAGTGCTATAATAGAGCAAATCAAGGCAGAGTTGGAGCAATACCAACATTTCTATCTTACCAATATCGAAGGTCTGAATGCTCAGAAGACAAGCGACCTGCGTCGTGCCTGCTTCAAGAAAGAGATCAAACTGATGGTGGTAAAGAACACCTTGCTTGCCAAAGCTCTTAAAGAACTGGACAAGGACGCTCAGTTGTTCGAGAATCTGAAGGGCAACACTGCGTTGATGCTTTGCAATACGGGCAATGCTCCTGCGAAGCTCATCAAGGAGTTTACCGAGAAGGACAAGAAGAACAAAGATGCGAAGCCGATTCTGAAGGCTGCATACGTAGAAGAGACCGTATATGTAGGTCGTGAGCAGTTGGATTTTCTGGCAACCATCAAGAGCAAGAACGAACTCATTGCAGACCTTGTTGCTTTGCTTCAGAGTCCTGCAAAGAATGTTGTGTCTGCCCTGCAATCAGGCGGCAACACGATTCACGGTGTTCTCAAGACACTCGGCGAGAGAGAAGCATAACTCCATTTTATGCGCGCGATGCCGCTTAGCATCATAAATCAACATAAAAATAACATTTATAAAATTATACAACAATGGCAGATCTTAAAGCTTTTGCTGAACAATTGGTAAACCTTACGGTTAAAGAAGTTAACGAACTCGCTCAGATTCTGAAAGACGAGTATGGTATTGAACCCGCTGCTGCAGCTGTAGCTGTTGCAG
>JAFVBR010000046.1 GCA_017479885.1 Paludibacteraceae bacterium
ACAACTATATTATGAGACGACACCTTATATCTATATTACTGCTTCTTGCATGTGTTACCGCAAAAGCCCAAGATGTAAAATATGTTATTGCCCCCGTTCTGACCACCGAAGAGTGGCCCGCACCGTTGGCAGACTACAAGAGTATATCATACAATCTTGACGACAGGCTCTCGTCGGTATTCTCAACAGAGGGAGAGCCTCTAATGGATATGCTTGTACTGCTTGACAAAGATGATACTGATGCTGACCGTTGCCTGGTGTTCGTGCAGAAAGACGGTATATATGTAAATGTGGTAATAGAAGATGCAGGCAGTAAGTTCCAGACCGACTTCAACCCAACAGAACGGCCTTTCCTAATGTCAGTATCGGCATTGGCGACTGTGGCAAGCAATTTTGGTACGACGTTTCATGCTGTTCCTCGGATTTACCTGAGCGGCACCTGTCTCAGTGCAGCTGCCCAGATAGGCGATGACCAGGTGACGTATGAGGGTTTCTTCGAGATAGCGGCTGCTGACGGAGAGTCTGCTGATATATACGTAGAGAATGCAAATATCAGATGCAAGCAAAAGACTCTTGATATCGACAACATGGCTTCATCTTTTGGCATGCCTCGTCGGTTTGTTGAAGCATTGCAGATAGCAAAACGCAGGGAAGGAGTTACCGACTTGTTGAGTGCGCTGATGGACCCGCAAGTGCTCGGAATTATTTGTAATATACCCGGCATGTCGTGTCCTGTTGTACTCGGTTCGCAGTCGACAAACACAGCCACTCCTGCAACGCTCAATATCCATATCAAAGGCAACAACTGTTTTACGGGGGGAATAACCAATCTTGATCTTCTTAATATGGGATTTGTCCAGATGGTATCATCGCCGATAGCAATACGTTCGCTCCAATATTCAGGTTATGACGATGTCGAAAATACGAGCGGACTTCTCAGTTTTGATGATGTCTGGCCCATCGACAACGACGGCAACACCTTCCGCACCAACGGACTGCTTGACTTGCCGGTTGCACCCACAAATAATGAACGGGGGACACCATCGATTGATCTTGGTATTCCGAACGGTCAATGCTGTTTCAACGGAGGACAATACGTGTTTCAGACCGCAGCCAACAGCAATATGTTCTTCGTGTCTTCCATGTCAATATGTTACAAGCAGTTTTCAATGGCAGGAATCAGGGGCTTTGGCATAGGCTCGTCAGTCAGCACAAGTACTACAGCCGTACCGTGGAACGTGCATATAGAATCTGGCACGTTCACTACTCATTCAGCCGAAGAATATGCCTCCATGATAGATGTTGTGGGACGCGGGTGGTACAACGATTACACTGATTTGCGCCTGCCGTTGCGTTCTGTTATCGAGGAAGGAGCTACCTTCAACAACTGCCATGCATATCTATGCGATGCCGCTGCCGAAGTAGGCATAGAGCCGTTCCGAGAAGAAGAGGACATGGTGACGGGTACAAGGCAAACCATTCAGTTGTGCAGAAAGCGCACTGAGGTTGCCGAGTCGGATATTGACCCTGCTACAGGTTTGAAGACCGGCACAACGATGACACCAGTCAAAGAAGCAGATGACAAATATTATGTCTATCAATATGTACCAGCAGACCAGTGTGACGACCAACCGGAAGAGGAACGCGAGTATGTTCACAACTGGGTGACCGTAATACCCAAGATGGGACTTAATGCCAAAAGGTTAGACCCCAGTAGTCCTGATATAGATATTCTCGTTATGGGTGGCGATGTAACCGTTAACAACAAGACAGCCGATGAACTGCACAACCAGAAGAATGCATTTCTGTTCTATGCCCAATTGAACGAATATACCAAGCAGAACGCCTCAGTGCAGTTGGGACCTTTACGTCCTTCGGTGCAGCAGGCTATCAATATGGCTGCAGGAGCAGAGGGCACACACGAGTTTTCGGAGATTCTGAATGCCCAGCCATATACAATAGAGCACGGACTATACACCATGATGTCGTTTCACTCAAATCAATGGTACACGCTTTGCGTTCCGTACGATGTGCATAACATATACGTAATGGAAACCAACGGTTCAGGTGACGGCACTCGCGAATTTCTTGATAAACAAGGACTTGCGGACGGCGACCTTGCACAGACAATTGTGACCTCTCTTTGCCCTGATATTTTGTCCGGCAAAGGTTCGGGAGTCAACCTCGATTTGATAGAAATAGCACAGCAGCAACTCGGAATGACATTCAATTCCGACAACAGCGGCAAAGGCGTTTATTCGCTCAAACACTATAATCCCGAACTTACAGAAATGGGATATAGCGGCTACTCTGCCGCCGAGGCCAGTTTCTATCTGTATATGCAGACCGAAACCGACCCGTTGAGAAACGACGGCTATTGGAATGTGACCAATATGAGGGATATCAGCAAGTTCTGGACTTATGCTCCTCTCATAGAGCCGGAAACTACATATACCGACAGAAAAGGCGATGCCATTACGCAGAACCTTATTGGGGAAGATGTTATGATAGTAATGCAGAAAGGCAAAATATATTCCATATACCTGCCTGACGAAAGCGGCAATAATTATTGGGAAGGCAAATATCTTGTGTTCGAAGGTTACGGTCCGCAAACAATAGATGGCAAGAACAGCCATTCCACGTTTCCGGATCTTGCTTCCGTAACTGCTTCAGAGACGGAATACGGGGAAGAACTTGCTGATCTGGATGGCATTAGCGTGGAGGAACTTGAGGAGGCTCTTGCCGAAACGGAGGATGAAGATGATCGGCAACTGCTGAGCAAATATATCACCATTGTTTCAAACGGACTGACACAAGCTTCATATCTGGCTTTCATGGGAAACAGTACATTTGGCAACTATACACCCGATGTTATCAATGGCTTGTGGCAACCATATTATGAAGATAGTAAGTTGTCGTTCAAAGCAGAATCGCGTAACTCATTTAAGCCGTTTGACACATGGTTGGTGGCATCTGATGAATCAATGACTCTTGCAAAAAACCAGATGGGCAAACCTGCCAGACTTGTCAAACTGGGTGATACTGAAACTGGCGAAGATGACCGCCTGCCTCATATTGATGATGTGGTAATGAGGGCATGGCAACACAACGGACTTGACATAGCCGCTTATGCCGATATTGCTGTAGAAGTGTTCTCTGTTGACGGACGGAAAATATGGGGTGACACAATGCGTGAAAACACAATGCGGCATATATCAGTATCTGCCGGAATATACATCATTAAAGCTAACAATCAAACAGCCAAAGTGCTAATCCAACAATAGTATGAAACATATATCTTACATTCTAATTTCGCTTGCCATGCTACCTATGCAGCTGGTAGCACAATCATTTGTTACATCATGCGAACAAGCTGTGGAAATAACCAGCGAATACACAGGTTCGCTGACAGAAGGCGACTACTGGTTTACTGCCATGACATCGGCACTGCCGCTCACACTGAACTATTATCCTGATGATGAAAACGAAGTTGCCCCTCAAGTATTTCTCGACCTCACGTGCGAGTATGACTCTGAAGGGCACGGAATATATCGTGACTCACTGGTGCGTGCAATGATAAGTCTTGCCGATAACTATGACCTTGCATTTCCTATGCGCTCTACGCTTAAACCACAGACTGATGCAAACGGTAACAGATACTACAGCATCCTCTTTGACCGCAACTACCGTGATATGCTTTATGAACAAGGCGTTACTTATGCCATACCTGCATATTTGAGAATAACAGTCAGCGGCACTGCAACGGTTAATATAGTAAGTACATCCATTAATACCCGTTGCCGTGAATATGTCAACGACCTCGGAATGAACACATCGCTACTGATAGCACCGAGCGACTCGCTGAACGTATATCGCTGGCAACTTGGAGAATGGATTAACAAACGCTACAGAATAACATGGGAGGGCGAAGGCAAACTTGACTTGTACACTGGCAAGGACTGCCAACTTACCCGTTTTATCCGTGTGCGTGACCATTTCAGTCTGCCAAACGATGTGATTCAGATGACACCACGTCTGAGTTCAGAATGGATAAAAGATATTTATGCCACAGAGATGTATGTACGCTTGTATGCTGCATCTGAAGGACTGATCAGCGTGTCGGAATACGTTCTTGAAACAAAACTCCTTTCATTCAATGTGGCAGGTGTAGAGGCTGTGATTGATTATGACAATAAGACTATCACAGCAAAATTGCCAAGAGGTACCATAAATACTCCTTCACGGCGTAAGTCGTATATTGAAAATGCCGTAGTGACTTATCTGATAGAAGGAGAGAAAAGCACAGACAAATCAGGCTACAATTTTGATGACAGTAGGAACAATATGTTCTTCAATGGCGAGAAATATTTTCTGGATATAGAATTTGCAGGAGTAAAGGGAAGCACTGACGCAACCATAAAGAATGTACTTATCAATGGCGACACTCTTACCAGTTTCTCTTCAGGTACAGTTGACTATACTGATGTAGAGGTTATAGGAGAATCCGCTTTTCTTGAGGTAGAAGCTACTGACAGCAAATCTGTAGTATCCATAACTCAAGCGACATCCTTGCCGGGAACTGCCACTGTTACCGTTACCGCAGAAGCAGGAAACTCACTTACCTATACATTTAGGCTTATCCCAGCCCGCTCGCGCAACACCTTGTTAAGCGGTATCACTATTGATGGGGAACCTTTATCGGACTTTACACCCGAGACACGTCACTATCGCATGTACGCACAATCAATTCCTATTGTAAGTGCTGTTGCTGCCGACCCTAAGTCTAAGGTGGTGATAGACCAGGCAAAAGGTGTTCCGGGATTTGCACAGATATTTGTTACTGCAGAAGCAGGGAATGTGGATACTTACACTATTAACTTTTCCATAGACCCGGCAATAATAAAGTGTGCGGAAGATGCAGTCAGGATGACACTTGAGGCTCCCGTAGTTATTACTCATGATAATGAAGCCGTTGTCAGAGTCCCGATAGGCAGACCTTCGCTTGAAGTTGACTCCGCCAACTGGGCAGGTCAGCGCATAGCCCTCTCATGGAGCGGAGCTGAAGACTTGCGGGTATATTTCGGCACCACCTGCCTCTTCGACCCTGCACAGCCTGACAAGACCCTTATTGACAGTGCGGACATAAC
>JAFVBR010000047.1 GCA_017479885.1 Paludibacteraceae bacterium
AACAAGAGTTAAAGCATTATTTATCAACAAAATATATCATAATTTAACCATTGTTTTGCGATTGACCGTTTGTGATACATTTAGCATCCATTCGCACATGTTGCATTACGAAAAATAAAATAATTTGATGCGGTTGCCGTGATAAAAATGTAATCCGCTTGCGTATATGAAAAACTTGCACTACCTTTGCACCCGCTAAAAAAATAATCAACGATAAACAATCAACTCTCAACTATAAACTAAGAAACTCTCCGACTTCTCTCAACACTCAACTTTCAACTCTCAACTATAACCCCAGAGGATAGATTTGACTGCTTGCAACCTCTATAAAACAATGCTAAAACGATATTGTTGTCGTGACCATAAGCAGTTGGTTGCGACCGTTTTTTTTATTAACCCTACAAAGAACCAATCTTTAAATCATCAAATCGGACGAAGTCCGCTCAAACTGCTATGGCATATCTATTTACTTCAGAAAGTGTATCAGAAGGTCATCCTGACAAAGTGGCTGACCAGATATCAGACGCTGTACTCGACCAGTTTCTCGCTCTCGACCCTGACTCCCACGTGGCCTGCGAAACGCTCGTCACTACCGGGCAGGTGGTGGTGGCTGGCGAAGTGCGTTCCAACAGCTATGTTGACATTCAGAATGTGGTGCGCAACACAATAAATAAAATAGGTTACACCAAGTCGGAATATATGTTCGACGGCAATTCGTGTGGTATCTTCACTGCTCTCCATGAGCAGTCGCAGGATATCAATCAGGGGGTCTCGCGAGGCGACAAACTCGCGCAAGGTGCCGGTGACCAGGGCATGATGTTCGGATATGCAACCGACGAAACCGACAACTACATGCCTCTCACTCTCGACCTTGCACATACCCTTGTCTTCACTCTGGCACGCATCCGAAAAGAGGGCAGACTGATGACCTATCTCCGCCCTGATGCCAAGTCTCAGGTCACCATGGAGTACAGCGATGCCGGCGAGCCAATGCGTATTGACACCATTGTCATTTCCACTCAGCATGACCCGGATGTCACTCAGGAGCAGATTCGAGAGGACATAATCAATATTCTCCTCCCACGTGTGGCTACGCGCGACAGCCGATACTCTGCGCTCCTCAATGCCCGCGATTACCGACTGCTCGTCAATCCCACAGGCAATTTTGTCATCGGTGGCCCGCATGGTGATACAGGGCTTACCGGCAGAAAGATAATTGTTGATACCTATGGCGGGCGTGGTGCTCATGGTGGCGGGGCTTTCTCAGGCAAAGACCCGAGCAAGGTTGACCGTTCTGCCGCCTATGCAGCACGCTATATAGCCAAAAATCTCGTTGCCGCAGGTGTGGCACATGAAGTCCTTGTGCAACTAAGCTATGCCATCGGTGTCGCAGAACCTGTCAGCGTCTATGTCAACACCTTTGGTACAAGCCGGGTCCGAATGTCAGACAACGAGATTGCCGGACGTGTAAGCAAACTCTTTGATCTCCGACCGGGAGCAATAGAGCAGACTCTGCATCTCCGCCAGCCTGTCTATGAAGAGACGGCATCTTACGGCCACATGGGGCGTACTCCGCAAGTAGTGGAGAAAACTTTCCTTGACGGCAACGGTAACACTTTCACCCGCGAGGTGGAACTCTTCACATGGGAGAAACTCGATCGCGTTGAGCAGATAAAGAGTGAATTCGGAATATAGTGTATTTAACGTGAGTTCTATATAAGTGGAATTGTCATCGTCATCCTGCACCTTTAGATCGTTCGAGCATAGCGAGATAAGAACTTGTTTCAGGATCTCGTCTGTTGACGTTTATAATTGGCTTTGTTACTATAAAATTTCTTCTTGTTAATATTCCTCTGAAATAAGCAAATAAACATTTGCAAGTTTCAGGGGAATGTTGTATCTTTGCAGTGTTGAAACAGAACAAACAAACATCAACAACATAACAACAATCAAAAAACAAAAAACAGTTATGAAGATTACAAACAAACTTCTGGCAGAGTGTCTTGGTACATTCTGGCTTGTGTTCGGCGGTTGCTGCACTGCAATCTTTGCCGGTGGTAGTGTAGGTTTCCTTGGCGTCAGTCTCGCCTTTGGTCTTACAGTAGTTACAATGGCTTATGGCATAGGTCACATCTCGGGGGCTCACCTCAATCCTGCCGTATCGCTGGGCGTATTCTGCAACGGTCGTATGACATGGCAGGAGATGCTCCTCTATTGGTGCGCACAGATTGTGGGTGCTGTCATTGCAGGTGCTGTCCTCTTCGGTCTCGTTAAGGCTGCCGGTATGGAGGTAGGTACATTTGCTGCCAATGGTTATGGTGACTTCTTCGCTGGTGCTGCTGGTTATCAGCAAATAAATGCTGTAGGCGCATTCGCTGTTGAAGCCGTTCTCACCTTCGTCTTCCTCATGGTTATCCTCGGCGCTACCGATGACAAGCATGCCAACGGCAAATTCGCAGGTCTGGCTATCGGTCTCTGCCTCACACTGATTCACCTTATCAGTATTCCTCTGACCAACACCAGTGTCAACCCCGCACGCAGTATCTCGCAGGCTCTCTTCTCGGAGAATGCTCTTGCTCTGCCGCAGCTCTGGCTCTTCATCGTGGCTCCTCTGGTTGGTGCCGCTCTGGCAGGTCTTGCATACAAAGGCATCACATGCGTTTGCAGCAAGAAGAAAGAGGCATAATTTAAGCCGCTGCTGACTGAATAGCAGTATTGTTTCACAACCGTTTTCACGCAAGAGTGAGACGGTTGTGCTTTTTTATTTGCACAATGACAAAAAATATATTAACTTTGCGGCTGATATAAACCAAATGTTTTTTATTATGAGAAAATATCTGTTTTGCCTTATGGCATTGGCTATAATGCTGCTTTCATGCAGCCAGCAATCACAGCCCGAAGCTGAATTCAGTTTGAGTGTGTCACAAATAGAAGCAAGCACCGACGGAGGCGAATATCCCGTTACCGTCACAAGTGCTGTCAGCTGGTCTGCCATCATCGATTCCGGTGAAGACTGGGTCGCTCTCAGTGCTACCGAAGGAGAGGGCACTGCTGATGTCATTCTCACCACGCAGCCCGGCAAAGACTATGCTATCGCTTATCTCACCTTTACTACAGGCGAGGAGAGCATCATGCTGACTGTGGTCAGACGTGGCGAAGGTGCCGGCAACGGCACTATCCAACTCAGTCAGACTATGATTGAGGCTCCCGCTGAAGGAGGAGACTATGAGGTGGAAATCACTTCCGATGTCAAGTGGATGGTTGACAAGGATGTGTCGTGGATAACTGTCACACCCGGAGTGGGGAGCAAAAACGGCAAACTCTCTGTCAGTGTCGCCCTGACAGAATCATATTCCCCGACTACAGGTCAGATTACAGTCTATGAAGTAGGTGCCTCCAAAGAGAACACGGTGGTTCTGAAAGTAGAGCGTCAAGGCATACCGTTCGGCTCATTCGCTGTCAGCGACAGCAAGAAAGTAATCTTTTCCCCGGGCAACCTGCAGTATAACCGCTCCCAAAACATCTTCCGCTTTGCCGAGCACCAGTACGACTACATCGGCAAAGCCAATGAACAAATAGAGTATTCGTGGAATGAAGGCTGGATTGACCTCTTCGGTTGGGGCACAAGCGGGTACAATGATAAGTATCCCTACCTCTGTTCCAAAGAAAATGTGGACTACTATTACGAGTCCGATATAGCCGGCACTGACTACGATTGGGGACAATATAATTCTATCTCTAACGACTTCTACAAAGATGCAGGCAAAGGATTCTGGCGCACTCCTACTAAGGACGAAATTGAATACCTTGTAGAAAAGAAATCCCAAAGCGGCTTGGCAGGTGGAATAAAAATTACCGATTTATCTTCCGGCTATGACTACGCGGGCTTGGTAATTATTCCTGATGGTGTCAGTCTGCCTGACGACCTGACTCTTGAGCCTAATAAAATCACTGACTACACCCTTCAGCAGTTCCATCGTGTTCAAGCTATGGGCGCAGTCTTCCTTCCTTTGATGCCAGGCTTCCGCTCCGGTGCTGAGTTTACTAACGCGGAAGGTGGAGGATATTGGACTGCAACTCTTCAAGATGATTACTCGCAAGCAGCATATTACTTTAGTCCTTCTTTTGGTAAAAATTTTGAAACTATAGTATCAACAGGCCTTTCCGTACGCCTTGTTCACGATGCCGAATAATTTTTACTCTCAACTCTCAACTTTCAACTTTAAACAATTAACAATCATGAGTGTACTTAAGAAAGACGACCGTTTCGCCGGATACGTAGTGCAGAACCTGCTTAAAGAGAATGTCTATTCTGAAACCTATCGCGTGGTTGACGACAACGATGAGGCATATTTTCTCAAGTTGTTTTGCCTGAAGAATATGCCTGAGAAGATGCTCGAGCAGGGAATAGTGAAAGAGATTGTTTATTGCAAATGTCTCAAGCACACCAATCTGATAAGTCACATCAAAGACGGTCAGGAACGGCTTGAGTCGGGCGACTACCAGTATTTGGTAACCAACTATTTCAGTGGCGAACTCCTCATTGAGAAGATTGAGCGTGAGGGCAGGATGGAGCTTGAGGCAGCCCTGAACCTCTTCATGCAGATACTGGAAGGCGTTAAGTACATGCACGAGCAGCGCCCGCCACTCATTCATAACGACATCACCCCTGCCAACATCATGCTCTCTGCCAAGACGGGTGGGGTGCCAGAGTTGATTGACATGGGGCATGTGTCGGAACGTTCCAACGGAAACCCGAAGTTCGATGGCGCCGACCTCGACCCGTTCTATCGTGCCAACGAGACGTTCATCGGCGTGTTTGACGAGCAGTCCGATGTGTTCTCTGCCTGTGCAGTGCTGTTCACTATGCTCACAGGCAAGGCACCGTGGCTGGTTGACCTTCCCATGGACAACAGTCTTCAGGAGCGCGGAAGCCAAATACGCAAATACCGGCAGAATCACTCGCTTGACTTTAACGGAGCCAGCCTGCCTCAGTGGCTTCAGAACATACTGCGCAAAGGTCTCTCGCCCGACTATCAGAGCCGCTACGAGAGCGTGGAGCAACTGACGACAGCCCTTCGCAACCGGGAAGAGAGTGCACCTGCTCCCGGAACATCCGAGACCAACGGTGCAAGAAAGTCATCAAGACGACCTGCCGGGCAGGATGCACCACAAAACAATGGCAATCCCGGCAACACGTCCAACCACGGCAGTCCCGGCGAACCAGGCAATTCCGGCAACCCGGAGACCGAAACCGAACCCGGTGCCTCGCAGTTCCGCGTACAGAGAGGCAACGGAAAGGGCTTTCAGGATATAGCCGGTATGCAGGAGCTCAAAGACCTTCTCTCACAGAAGGTGATCTTCGTGCTTCGCAACAAAGAACTTGCAGAAGAGTACCGTCTCACGCCTCCTAACGGAATGTTGCTCTACGGACCTCCGGGGTGTGGCAAGACTTTCTTTGCCGAGAAGTTTGCCGAAGAAGCAGGATTCAACTACATACTCATCAAGGCTTCAGATCTGGCGAGTACCTATGTGCACGGCTCGCAAGAGAAAATAGCCGCCCTGTTCAAGCAGGCTGAGCAGTCTGCTCCCTGTGTGCTCAACTTCGACGAGTTTGATGCTCTTGTCCCCACACGAAGCGGGGACAGCAACAACCAGCATTATGCCAGCGAGGTCAACGAGTTCCTGTCGCAACTCAACAACTGCTCCCATAGGCAGATATTTGTTATTGCCACATCCAACCGTCCTGACAAGATTGACCCGGCAGTGCTCCGCACAGGCCGTATCGACAAGCAGATTTATGTGCCTCTGCCCGACTTCAAAGCGCGTCACGACATGTTCCTGCACCACCTCAAAGGACGCCCTGTTGAAGACGATATCGATGCCGACAAACTGGCTACCATGTCAGAAGGCTACGTGGCAAGCGATATTGCTTATGTGGTTAACGATGTGGCTATGACGGCGGCATTCACTCACAGAAAGATATCACAGCAGTTGCTCGAGACGACCATAAGCAACGTCAAACCGTCTGTAAAAAAGGAAGTGCTCAAACAATACGACGAGATACGTGAGCGCATGGACGGAGTTGCCGGAGCAAACGACAGAAAACGCATCGGGTTCTTCTGAAAAATGACACTACTTCATGTCTCACCGTGGTATCAGAATCAGAGTGAAATCAGATAAAAATAATAAAAATATGGCAAAGGTATTGCGTAATTAAAATAAAAGCAGTACCTTTGCGCCCGTTTTTGAGGTGGTGTGGACAAACCACGTTAATCCGTCAAACCACCTCAAAACAAAATTATTAAACAATAGTATTAATTCGCCGGTCTGGGCAGTGTGCATTGGCACTTAATAGATGTCTGTCGGGTCGGCCTAAAACAAACAAAAAACAGTGGAAACATTAAGTTACAAGACTCTGTCGCTTTCAAAAGAAGCTGCCCGCGAACAAAAACAGTGGGTGGTAGTTGACGCTCAGGGTCAGATTCTTGGTCGTATGTGCACCAAGATTGCCAAACTTCTGCGCGGCAAGTACAAACCGTCGTTCACTCCCAACCAGGATTGTGGCGACTACGTAATCGTTATCAACGCAGCCAGCGTCGAGCTTACTGGAAACAAGTGGACCGGTCGCCAGTATGTACGCTACACCGGTTATCCCGGAGGTCAGCGTGAGTTCACTCCCCAAGACCTGAAGGACAAAGGTGCAGACCGTCTGATTAAGAAGGTGGTTAAGGGTATGCTTCCCAAAAACCGTCTTGGAGACAAAATCATCAACAATCTGTATGTATATGCAGGCAGCGAGCATCCTCACGAGGCTCAGCAACCCAAACAAATCGACATCAACACACTTAAATAAACGCAGCAATGGAAGTAGTAAATGCATTAGGTAGACGAAAAGCAGCAGTTGCTCGCGTTTTCGTGAAAGAAGGAGCAGGCAAAATCACTATCAACAAACGTGATTTGGAAGTTTATTTCCCCTCTTCAATTCTCCAATTTATAGTAAAGCAACCTCTCAACAAACTCGGTGTTGCTGAGAAGTACGACATCACCGTCAATCTCGACGGTGGCGGTTACAAAGGTCAGGCAGAGGCTCTCCGTCTCGCTATCGCCCGCGCTTTGGTGAAAATCAACCCCGAAGACAAGGTTGCTCTCAAGGCTGAAGGATTCATGACTCGTGACTCACGTGAAGTTGAGCGTAAGAAACCGGGTCGTCCCAAAGCTCGCAAGCGCTTCCAGTTCAGTAAGCGTTAATCACTTGAGAATCTTGGGAAACTTGAGAATTTCAAGTCACTTAAGACGCTTAAGCACCTTTTTGACACTATTCTCCAAAATTGCGGGGACTCCGCTCGGACTACCCCGCAATTGTTTTGGCTGTTCAAAGGCAGTTCTCGCCTGCTGCAAACCGCAATCACAGATTGATGAGTAATGCAGTGAAAGAACATGCGAAACCAACGGAGAAAACAATAATCAAACAACAAACAACACAAATCAATCATTCATTATGAGAACAAATTTTGAAGAATTGCTTGAAGCAGGTGCTCATTTCGGTCACCTCAAGCGCAAATGGAATCCCGCTATGGCTCCTTATATATTTATGGAGCGCAACGGAATCCACATCATCGACCTCAACAAGACAGTCGTTAAAATCGAAGAGGCTGCAGAGGCTCTGAAGAACATTGCCAAGTCCGGTCGCAAAGTACTCTTTGTCGCTACCAAGAAACAGGCAAAGGATGTCGTAGCCGAGAAAGCTCAAGAAATCGGTATGCCTTACATCACAGAGCGTTGGGCAGGCGGTATGCTCACCAACTTCCCCACCATCCGCAAGGCTGTGAAGAAAATGTCGTCTATCGACAAAATGATGACTGACGGTACTTTCGACAATATCTCCAAACGTGAGAAACTGCAGATTACACGTCAGCGCGAGAAACTTGAGAAAAACCTTGGTTCTATCGCCGACCTTACCCGTCTGCCGAGCGCAGTGTTTGTAGTTGACGTTATGAAAGAGCATATCGCAGTTGCCGAGGCTCAGCGTCTGGGTATTCCTGTATTCGGAATCGTTGACACCAACTCCGATCCTAACAATATCGACTTCGTTATTCCTGCAAACGACGATGCTACATCTTCTATCACCGTCATCCTCAATGCTGTAGTTGCAGCTATCAAGGAAGGTATCGAAGAGCGCAAAGTAGAGAAGGCTGACGAGACTGCAGCTGCAGCACAGGCCGACGAAGAGGCTCCGGCTCCCAAAGAGCGCCGTCAGCGCGTTCGCAAACAGGCTGAACCCAAAGCTCCCGAGAAAGTGGCAGAGGCAGCTCCCGAAGCAGCAGAAGAGGAAACTCCTGCAGAATAATTTGTGAATACTGATTGTAAATCTTCAAATTATCAATAACTATGGCAGTAACACTTGCAGATATTAAGAAACTGCGCGACATTACCGGCGCAGGTATGATGGACGTTAAGAAGGCTCTTGAAGAGGCTAACGGTGATTTCGAGCAGGCAAAAGACTTGCTTCGCAAGCGCGGTCAGGCTATCGCAGCAAAGCGTAGCGACCGTGAGGCATCAGAAGGTTGCGTGCTTGGTCGTGCAGAAAACGGCTTTGCAGCAATCGTGGCAGTAAAATGCGAAACCGACTTCGTTGCAAAGAATGCTGATTTTGTGGCTCTCGTCAAGTTGATTCTTGATGTTGCCATGGATCGTCAGCCCGCATCCCTCGAGGCATTGAAGAACGAAGTTGTCAGCGGTCGCACTATAGCCGAACTTGTAACAGAGCGCTCGGGTGTGACAGGCGAAAAGATGGAACTGAGCGACTACGTGTTCCTTCGCGGAGCAAAAGTGGATGCTTACAACCACCTCGGCAACAAACTCTCATCACTTGTAGCAGTGGCTGAAGCAGAAGCTCCTCAGGAGACCGTTCACGGCATCTCTATGCAGGTGGCAGCTATGTCGCCTATCGCTGTTTCTGCTGAACTCGTTGCTCAGGAAGTGAAAGACCACGAACTCAGCGTTGCTGTTGAGAAAACCAAACAGGACGAAATCAACAAGGCTGTTGAGAACGCACTGCGCAAAGCAGGCATCAATCCTGCTCATGCTGATTCGATGGACCACATCGAGAGCAACACTACCAAAGGTTGGCTCACAGCAGAACAGGCAGAACTCGCCAAGCAGATTCGCAACACCGTTCCTCAAGAGGCTGAGGCAAACATCAACATGAAGAAAGTTGAAATGATTGCCCAAGGTCGTCTTCAGAAGTTCCTCAAAGAGTCAACTCTGCTCGAGCAAATCTACGTTATGTCGGAAGAGAAAGAACTCGTAAAGGACGTTCTGAAGAAAGCCGGTGTAACTGTATGCGACTTCAAGCGTGTAACACTCAACCAAGAGTAATTAAGTTGGTTTCACGTAGAGACAGCGCAGTATTGCGCGTTGCATTGGAACGTCTCTATTAAGAGCCAATTCACACCTTTAGAGACATTTGACCAAATGTCTCTAAATCAAAAGCGGAATTGCATTGCTGTTCCGCTTATTTTTGTTTGTGGAATTGGGAAATTAGCACTACCTTTGCAAAACAATATACGTTTATGACTGAAAACATCAGAAATACACTTATCTCAAATGCCGAACTGTATGAAACTGAGTCGTTTGTCAATGGTGACCCGTCGTGGTTTATGCACCAAGTGTCAGGCGAAGCGAATCAGGAGGCATTGGCATTCATAGCCTCCACTCTTAGTTATGGCAACCGCAAGCAGTTTATGCCAAAGATAGAATATCTGATGCAAATGTCAGAAGGCAAGACTGCCTCGTGGATAAGAGATGGAAAATTCCTGACGATGTTTCCTGATGATAACAATTGTTTTTATCGCTTGTACACCAATCATCAGATGTATCTCTTCTTTCTTGCATACCGAAGTCTTATGCTTGAATACGGCAGCCTCGGAGAATACGTCAAACTGCATGCCGATACGGGAATAAAAGCTGTTGAATGTATCTGCAACTACTTTTCCGGCAGGGGTATAAGTGTAATTATCCCTAAAGATACCGCCTCGCCCTGCAAACGTGTCTGTATGTTTCTCAGGTGGATGGTTCGCACCGGTTCACCGGTTGATCTCGGTCTGTGGAGTTTCATCGACAAACGTACTCTCATTATCCCTCTTGATACTCACGTACTGCAACAGGCAGTCAGCCTTGGCCTGCTTCGCAGCAAAACTGCATCAATGAGTGCCGCCGTCAAACTGACCGACACACTGAGTGAAGTATTCCCCGATGACCCTCTTAAGGGTGATTTCGCCTTGTTCGGATACGGAGTCAACAATAAACAGATATGACTAAAACAATGAAAACCATAATTATACTTTCCTCCATAGCAATAGTTCTGGCTGTTGTGGCATTTGCCATTCTATCTCATCCTGCTTTCGGACGAAAACCTTCGGCAGAACGAAAGGCAAGAATCGAGAACTCCGCAAATTGGCGTAACGGCATGTTCCACAATCAGATTCCAACGCCTCAATTCACAGGCAGGAAAGGCGGTTTCCGCACTCTGTGGGAGTTTCTGACAGACAATGATGCCCGGCGTACTCCCTCCGAGCCGCTAAACGCCGTGAAAACCGACCTGAAAAATCTGCCGCCTGATACTGATTTGTTGGTATGGTTCGGACACTCGTCATATCTTTTCCGTTTGGGAGGCAAGACTTTTCTTGTTGACCCTGTGCTGAAAACCGGGTTCCCTTCGTCTCTAATGATGAAGCCGTTCAAGGGAACTGATATTTATTCGCCTGACGACCTACCGGATATTGACTGCCTGATTATTACTCACGAGCATTGGGATCATCTTGATTATGCCACACTCTGTGACTTGCGCGAAAAAGTGCATTATGCCGTTTGCCCGCTCGGAGTAGGGGAATATTTGGAGTATTGGGGATACGACAAAAACTGTATTTATGAGACCGATTGGTACGAACAAACCTGTCTGCCTACTGAAGAAGACGGACAAAATATCCTTATAACCTGTCTTCCGACAAGACATTTCTCCAACCGTTTGCTGAGTAGAAACCAAACATTATGGGCATCGTATATGGTGCAAAACGGCTCACGCAAGGTTTACATCGGCGGCGATGGCGGCTACGATGGGCGGTTCAGCGAAATCCGAGAGACCTATGGAAGAGTTGACTTGGCGCTGATGGAAAACGGCCAATATAACAAGGATTGGGCTAACATTCATCTCTTGCCTGAAGATTTGGAAAGAGCCATACTCGACCTTGATGCCAAGCAAGTATTTACTGTACATCACGACAAATTCGCGCTTGCCAAACATGCATGGGATGAGCCTGACAATGTGGCAAAAGCGATTGCACAAAAAGATAATATAGTGTTGCTTGACCAACCTATAGGTACAATAGTTGAATTTTAGAGCATTCGCGGCTTGCAGATGTCAGAAATTTGCAGTAACTTTGTAGCCGATAAAATCTGTTATTAATTAGATAATGGCAATAGCGTTTCAATATAACAAAACGTCTCTTCAGAGTTTGGAAAAAAACCTGAAGATGCGTGTGCGTGCTCTGCCGACTCTGAAAAACAAAGAGTCAGCATTGCGTATGGAAGTAAAGAAGGCCAAGGACGAGGTGGCAAGACTTGACATGGAAGTTGAAGAGCGTATAGCCGCCTACGACCAGATGTTGGCATTATGGGGAGAGTTTGACACATCGCTTCTGCATGTTGACGATGTAAGGATGAGTGTCAAGAAGATAGCGGGTGTGCGCGTGCCGGTGCTTGACGAGGTGGTTTACAGCACCAAGCCGTTCAGCGTTTTCTCCGCTCCTAAATGGTATGCCGACGGATTTACCCAACTTAAGGAATTGGCGCAGGTAGGTATAGAGCAAGTGTTTTGCCGTGAGAAAGTTAACCTGCTTGAATATGCAAGAAAAAAGAGCACTCAGAAAGTGAATCTGTTTGAAAAAGTTCAGATTCCCGGATATGAAGATGCTATCCGCAAAATTAAGCGCTTTATGGAAGACGAGGAGAACTTGAGCAAATCAAGTCAGAAGATTGTGAAATCGAAACGTGAAAAGGAGGCTCAGGCATGATAACAAAAATGAAGAAATACACGTTTCTCGTGTTTCACCGCGATTATGAGCATTTCTTGGAGCAACTGAGAGAGGCGGGCGTACTGCATGTCGCTGAAAAAGCAACAGGCATTGCCGATAATGATTCGCTTCAGCAGCAGATTCAACTGACCGGACGCATCCGTAAAACCATTTCTTCTGCCGAGCAGTATCTTCCGGAAGGAAGTGCACCCGTAAACACTGGTAATGCACCTGCCGATACAGAGGCCCTAATTGCCGAACTCCCGCAGATTATTGCAGAGAAGCAGCAACTTGCCGAGTTTTTGAATGCAGTACAGAAAGAGCAGAAGCGCATGCAGGTGTGGGGAAACTTTTCTGTTGACAAGCTGAAAGCATTGCAAGCCGAAGGATATGACCTGCAATACTATGTATGTCCCAAGAACAAGTTTAATGCCGAGTGGGAAACAGAGTATAATGCATTCGTTGTGGCAGAAGATGGAGGATTGATATATTTTGTTACCATCAACAAACCTGCCGTACAAGAACAGATAGATGCCGAGCAAGTGCAACTCAACAGTCACAATGCCCAACAGCTTGAGGCTGACGCAGAAGGACTCAAGGGTTTGATTGCCGCCAAGCAGGCTCAACTTGAAGCGTGGGCTATTGCGCATACAGGCGAACTCGAAGAGGCTGAACGGCAGAACAACCAAAGCATAGATTGGAAACGTGTAGCCCTCTCAACCACTCAACTTGCAGACGATACATTGTGTCTGCTCGAAGGTTTCTGCCCGATAGACGGCACTGAAGAACTTGACAAGATGCTTGATCAGGAGCATATTTTCTATACCTCGGAGGATCCGACCGAAGAAGACAATACGCCTGTTAAACTGCGTAACAATTGGTTCACACGTATGTTCGAGTGTCTGACGGGTATGTACGGTTGGCCTGTTTATGGCGAATTTGACCCGACCCCCATTCTTGCTCCGTTCTTCCTGCTGTTCTTTGCTCTTTGTATGGGTGACGCCGGTTACGGAATACTGCTCATTATCTTCGGAATACTTACTGCAAGGAAAGTGATTAACATCGAGATGTTCGAAGGTCTCGGTCCGCTCATTACCACTCTCGGCATCGGTACGCTTGTGGTAGGCTTCTTCCTTGGCACATTCTTCGGAATTGACCTTTACACTGCTTCATGGGTGCCTGACAGTCTGAAGTCAGTGATGATAAAGGGCGATGTGGCAGGCTTTGATATTCAGATGGTGATGGCACTCTGTATAGGTGTGTTCCACATCTGTCTCGCAATGATTATCAAAGCAATATGTTACACCAAGCGCTTCGGATTCAAGCAGAATATCTCCACATGGGGTTGGCTGCTGCTGATATTGGGTGCATTGGCAACCGGCATCTTTGCTTTGACCGATGTGTTCTCTCCCGAAGTCACCAAGTGGGTGCTGATAGCCGTTGGTTCTGTTTCAGCTTTGGGAATCTACATATTCAACACACCCGGCAGAAATCCTCTTATCAATATAGGTGCAGGTCTTTGGGACACTTACAATATGGCGACAGGTATTCTTGGCGATGTGCTCTCATATATCCGTCTCTATGCATTAGGGCTCGCAGGCGGCATGCTCGGTGCAGCATTCAACAGCCTTGGTTTGATGGTGCTTGGTGAAAACCCCAATGTAGGCACATGGTTAGGCTTCATTGCCATACTTATTGTAGGGCACTTGCTCAATCTCTGCATGTCGGCTCTCGGTGCCTTTGTCCATCCTCTGCGTCTGAGTTTCGTTGAGTATTTCAAGAACTCAGGATACGAGGGCAAAGGGCATCTTTACAAACCATTTGCCAAATAAGCCAACAAATAAGCTAATAAATAAAATAATAACAACATAAAACAAAACAACAATGAATGAAATTCTTGGTTATCTCGGTTGGGCTCTGATGTTGGGTCTCGCCGGTATTGGTTCCTCTTTTGGTACAACCATCGCAGGTAATGCTGCAGAAGGTGCATTGAAAAAGAACAAAGACAAATCATCGTCTTACATGATTCTCTCGGCTCTGCCTGCGACTCAGGGTCTTTACGGCTTTGTGGCTTTCCTCATGTGGAGAGGAAAAGACTTTGCAGAGCAAGGTGCATTGTGCTTCGGCGTCGGCTTGGCAGTCGGTTTGGTATGCCTCTTCTCGGGTATCCGTCAAGGTCAGGTATGCGCAAACGGTATTGCAGGCATTGCTGCCGGACATGATGTACAGACCAATACCATGATTTATGCGGCTCTTCCCGAGTTCTACGCAATCCTGGCGTTGGTAGGTGCATTGATGGTCTGATTACTACAGATTAGAAATTAAGAATAGAGAATTAAGAATTGCCTTGGTGGTGACTCTTAATTCTTTTTTTTGAAAAGACAAAAAATACAAGAAGAGTTTAAGAATCTTAAGTAACTTAAGATACTTGCAACCTGAAACATGCAACCTGAAACTTGAAACTTTACCACTTATGAATACAAAAGTTCCCGAAGGTCTGAAAGGATGGACCAAACTCATAATAGCAGGCGATGTAACAGCCTGTGACCCCGGCATCAACAACACTTCCACATATAAGGCTGAAGCACAATGCTCTGAGCTTGTGCTCGGGCAGGATTTGCGTCAGTTGATAAAAAACGAATGGTGGTCATCGGAAATTAGCACCCGCTTCAGTCCCCTGAAAATTATAGAGGTAACTGCCGATGGTGCCACATTGGAGTATGGCTCACAGAAGATAGAGGTCATAGTCAGCTCTTCCAAGAAGATTGCGGAGGTAGGGCTAAGCTATTCCTATGCAACGCTCTATGTCAGTCTTATGAAAGAAGAAGGCATTGACATCATTAACTCACGTTGGGATGTATTCACAAAAGAGGAATACGACTATCTTCTGTCGAAGGCGGGAAAAGCAGATGCAGATGCAATGAATCGTTTGGCATATTGTCTCTATTATGGTGTGCCCCGCTTAGGCATAGCAGCCGATATGAAACAAGCAAATATGCTATGGGAAAAGGCTGCAAACAAAGGCAACACTTTTGCTCAGCACTGTTTAGCCGTCAATTATTATTACGGTGACGATTGGACAGAGGTTGACAAAAAGAAAGCGTTCTCTCTATGGAAGAAAGCTGCTGAGCAGGGTAATATCCTTGCTATTAACCGTTTGGGAAGCCTCTATCTTTCAGGCGAAGAGGGGGTGGTGACGCAAAACCTGAAGAAAGCCTTCGAGTGCTTCAAGAAAGCCGCTGAAGAGGAGAAACAGGATGCCATTACGACGTTGGGTATGATGTATAATGAGGGGCAGGGCGTCAAGCAGGACTATAAGAAAGCATTCGAATGTTTCGACGAGACTGCATATTCCGACAACCGTTGGGCATCGCAATGGTCGTGCTACTATCTTGGCTGGATGTATCGTAACGGCGAAGGCGTTGAACGGGACGACAAAAAGGCACTCGGCTTCTATGAATACGCCGCCGGACAGGGATTGGCGGATGCCATGCAGGAGGCAGGATATATGTATTCAATGGGGCTCGGCTGCAATCGCGATTTAACCAAGGCGGTGGAGTATTGGCAGAAAGGTGTGGAAGCAGAAGACGGACTGTCTGCTTATTATCTTGCACTGTATTATGAAGATTCAGGCTTGGGCAACGACCCCGATAAAGCTGACGAGTATCAGCAGAAAGCAGCTGACCTCGGCTATGAAGACGCAGAGCGGGAGATTCAACTCGGTCTGCGTCCGGGAGAGGAAGAGACAGACAAGGAAGTGGAGGAAGATATGCAGACAGGTGAGGACTATGAGGCACTGCTTGACAGTACTATGAGTAACCCGACAGAGCATGCCCGCGTTATCTGGCGCGGAGTCAAGCACGGTGACTCAGAGTGTATGCGCCGTTATCTGTATGTGGCATACAATTGTCAGGCTGAAGACGAAATAGACACTGTCGCAGGGTGGCTCGCAGAGGAAGGCGATGAGAGGGCAAAACTGTATCAGCAGTTCCGAAAGAACGTGCCGGATTCTACACCACTTGCATCATACTGCATGGCGTTCTTCGACAAAGAAGGTTCGCCATACGCCCCCGTCTATGGCGAAATGATATACACTCTGTGCCGTCTGCATACCAACGGAGTAGGGTTCTTCGAAGATGACGAGCCGACAGAACCGGAGGCTGTGACTGACACTCCTGATGCTGAAGATGTGAAGTATTGGTACAGCCTGTACAACCGCAGTGACTGCGCGTCCAATCAGATTGGCATCTACAGGGATGCTCTGCCATACGCCAATGGCGGAAATGCTGATGCTGAGTATATCGTAGGCTATCTGCTTTTGCATGGAATAAAAACCAAATATTCCTCTCCTAACACCGTCTATCTCGAACCTGATAAACAGAAAGCTAAAAAATGGCTACTGAAGGCTGTCGCCGAAGGAATTGTAAAAGCAAACCGCGAACTGTCATATACTTGTGAGTATGGCACAGAGGAATGGCTTGGGTACATACAGAAGGGCGCAGAACAGGGAGAACCTGAGTGTATGGAGCGTTGGCAGAAATGGCTCCATGAGCACGACGAGGCTCAGAAGGCTGCCGGGCAGTGTCTGAAAAGAGTGGAGCAGGGCAGCCGTCATGCAATGCTTGAGATGGCTGACTATTACCTGAAAGGTTATGGTGTGGAGAAGAATCCTGAGGAGGCATTCCGCCTTGTTGAATATGTTTATAAGAACTCATCGGCTACACCCTATGACAGTTTGCACGACGATGCGGCAGAACTGCTGCAGAAGTTCTATGCCGAAGGCATCGGAGTAGAGAAGGACCCCGACAAGGCATGGCAGATATACACCGACCTCAAAAGCGATTGGGATGACCTCGAAGACATACTCTCAAGGTAATAACCTTGTTGAGCGATTCCTGTCGTGCGATTTAATTTTTGAAACTTTGCATATTATATATAAATCTCTGCGGCACAAGCCCCCCTTGCTCTCCTTCTCTCGGAATATACTTGAACTGCGCATGATACGCACGGAATAGAAGAAAAACAATAATTGTTTGCAGTTGCAAATTATGTTCACTAATTTTGCATGCAAATTCTAACCCTTAACTGACTAACTAAAGATAAAACACGGCATATGATGAAAGTCTAAAGCGTGTTTTCATTTGCCGGATCAGAAAGAAGCAGTATCTTTGCGACACTTCTCAATGTCATTATTGGAAATGAAAGAAGATCAACATACAGAATTCAAACGTCTGTGGAAAGACGAATATATTCAATACATCAGTGGCTTTGCTAACGCGCAAGGCGGCATATTGTTTATCGGCATAGGTGACGATGGTACTGTATGCGGAGTTAATAATGCGGCTAAACTATTAGCTGACCTTCCCAATCAAATCAAATCAACCAGACTACCGGTGTCTTGGCCCAAGTGGACTTGCACACGGAGGATGGGAAAGAATATATCTCGATTAGCGTAGAATCCACCAACCACCCTGTTGCATATCGTGGCAAGTTCTATTATCGTAGTGGTTCTACGCTGCAAGAGGTGAAAGGCACCGGGTTGCAAACTCTCATACTTAAGAAGATGGGGCGCACATGGGATGATATGGAGTGCGAAGGTGCTAAACTGGATGAGATAGATCCTAAGGCGGTTGACTATTTCCTCCGCCACGCTATCCCCATTGACAGAATGCCGAAAGAGGCAATGAATGACCAGATAGAGGTCGTTCTGAAGAATCTTAACCTGATGACAGAAGACGGGCACCTCAAGAACGCCGCAATCTTGCTCTTCGGTAAGAACCCTCAACGCCGTTTTATCAACGCTCGTTTCCGCATTGGTCGTTTTGTAAAGGATGAAACTGACTTGGTACATCAAGATAATATCGAAGGCAACATCCTGCTAATGGCAGATGAAGTGATTTGGAAACTGCGTCAAGACTACCTTATTCGTCCTATTCATTATGAGGGAATGCACCGCGTCGAGCCTCTGGAGATGCCGGAAGATACTCTACGTGAGTTGGTGTATAACGCAATAATCCACCGCGATTATTTGGGACAGGATATTCAGATGAAGATATATAACGACCGTATATGGTTCTGGAACGACGGAAATCTTCCGGAGGGTTTTAGCGTGGAGCGAATGAGTAAGGAGCACATTTCTGTACGGCGCAATCCGCTTATTGCCAATATCTTTTATCGTGCAGGTTTTATTGAGTCGTGGGGACGTGGGGTCTCGAAAGTGCGCTCAGCTTTCAAAGATGCAGGACTGCCCGAACCGAATTTTGAGAACTTCATGAGTGGCACACTGGTTACCATACACCGAGATTTAAGTATTTATGGGGGGCTTTCAGAGCAAGGAGGTGAAGTAAGAGGTAATGTGGAAGGCAATGTGACAGGCAATGTGACAGGCAATGTGAAGAGACTGATTATTGCACTTCAGAAAGAAGCCAAAACGCGCGAGGAGTTAATGACCTTGTTAAATCTAAAAGGTAGTGGTAATTTCAGAGCCAATTATCTATATCCCGCAATCAATCAAGGCTATGTAACAAAATTGTACCCGGATTCAGCATCGCGTACGGACCAAGCTTACTATTTGACTGCGAAAGGGAAAGAGTTGCTGAAGAGCATAAATCTATGATAGTCTATGACAATCGATAATAGAATATAACAATAATAAATAACCTCCCCGCCTATGAACAACGCGCAGTAAGACTGCAGGATATACATAATTTATAAAGCATCAGAGCTTAAAACTTGGGTTCTTTAAATCTGGACAATTTATAGAATCTTTTATCCAAGGCAAGGCTTTTGTGCTCGCGTGAAAGCGTGAGCCTTGTCGCTGATATTTGGATAAAAGAGGTAGTCCAGAATCCCAAAGAACCCGAATTGAAGCCGCAGGTTTCACGCTTGCTTTGTGTATATGATGCACTCAACTGATATATATAATACCGCAAAAGCGGCACTATATCTATGTGGACAAAGATGCAGCAGTATGTGCAAGGGTGACTCACTTGTGTCACCTTTCGGATGCTGCAAAATGCTACTTAAGTCAAAAAATATCATCAATAACTATGGCGGATTACACAATCGCCTGACATATCACATACATCTCTATCCTTTCAATCTCAGGCAGACAGAATTATTCCTAAAGAAACAAAATTTCACTTGGGATAGGCTGACAATTTTATAACTCTACATGATAACGGGTGGAGTCCCGTTCTATTTAAGTATGTTGCAACAGGACGAAAGTTTGGTGCAAAACATTGACCGGCTTTTTTTTAATAAAGATGCACAACTAATCGGCGAATTTGAAAGACTATACAAATCATTATTCAAAACGCCTGAACCATATTTGAAGATAGTCAAAGCGCTTGCAGATAATGCGGGAGGATTAACACAGAAACAGATTCAAACCGAACTGAATCTACAAAAGGGCGGACATTTGAGTGAGCAACTTGAGGCATTGGTACAATGCGATTTCATTCGCAGATATGATGTGATGGATAAGAAAATTTCGGTCAGACAAGGTATATACCAACTGACAGATATGTTCACTCTGTTTCATTATCGCTTTCTTACATCACGACATAAAGATGGTTATTGGCAGAGTGTTATAGGTAAGCCCAGACATAATAGTTGGCTTGGTATAGCTTTTGAAAAAGTGGTGGCATCACATATTGACCAAATAAAAACAGCATTGGGAATAAGCGGTATCTATACTGAGTATTATTCTTGGCGCAGTAAACAAAGCACCCCCGGTGCACAGATTGATTTACTCATTGAACGTGCTGACAAGGTGATTCATGTCTGCGAAATAAAATATAGTGAAACATCCTACACTATTAATAAAAATGAAGATGCTCTTTATCGCAATAGAATAGCCGCTTTTAGAACGGAAACGGGAACAAAGTCAACCTTGCTGCCTACCTTCATTACAACCGAAGGTTTGAAGAAAAACATATATTCTTCTCAGGTATTGTATAACATAAAGTTAGACGATTTGTTTGTTCTGTAAAACCATCTCCAAACGCGTCCCTTTCGATGATTTTTCGCTCGAAAGGGACGCGTTTGGGCTTTAGTCTGCCCCCCCCCCGGGCACTACCTACCACTACACCCTTGATGCCTTGGACAAGGACGACAACATCATCAACCGCCGCGAGGGCGACTTCACCACTTCGGGTATTCCTACCGCATTGGACGATGCAGCAGCAGGCGCTATCCGGCCACAGCCGATCAAGGTGATAGAGAATGATAAGGTTTACATCCTCATGCCTGACGGTCGCCGCTACTCTGTCACCGGCACGGAAGTGAAGTAAGCAGACCGGCTGTCTGCTGACGCTTGGCAATGTCTCACTGTCAGACGCCCCATCAACAGACGCTTCATCAGCAGACGCTTCCTTAAAGAAAAGAGTTCACTTGCCCCTGGCAGGTGAGCTCTTTTTGCAGAGCGATATTGGGACAGACAGAGTCAAGGTATGACCACATTGTTTGTAATCCGAATAATATGTGGGGAATAGATTTTGGGTTACGAACAGAAGAAATAATCTTTGATATACAAGGTGTTTAGAAATACTCTCTAACTGCGAATTCGTATTGGTCGATGAAAATCTGTTTGAAGGCAGAGATGTTGTTTTGCTCATAGAAGATAAGCATCGCCTTTTTGTAATCAATAGAGTCAACTGAACGGAATGACAGCGGACAATAGCCGTTGGCAATCAACAATGCGTTGCTCGTAATTCGTGCCGTGCGTTTGTTTCCGTCCATAAAGGGCTGAATATAACTAATGAGCACCAAGGCAAGCAAGGCTTTCTCCCAGATATTCGCTTTTTGATTGATAAGGTCGCATGCGTCACGCATGGCTTCGCGAATTTGGAACTCATTGTCCAGAGGATGATAATTGGTACCCGTTATTCCGACTCGCCGATGTCGCAGACCCTTATCAACCGACAATTCTTTGGTGAGCAGAGTGTGAATATCTTCTATATGGCTGATTGTAATTGGTTGCAAATAGTCTGGATTGTCCAAAATGAAACGCAGTGCGTCTTTGTGATTGAGAAGCATTACCGCCTCTTCTTTCGTCTTGCCTTCTGCGGTTTTGCTCTCGCGTAGCAGACGCTCTGTCTCAAGCAGCGAATAGGTGTTGCCCTCTATCTGCGATGATTTCCAACTGAGGTCTATGCCCAAACGCTCCATCTCACGCCTGTACTCGTTATCTGTCATCTCACTGATGTTGCGCCGGTATTCTGCTTGCAGTTGCTCAAGGTAAGTCTTCTCTTCAGCAGTGAACAGCTCAATTTTGGGCAGTTGATTGGTTACGAGAGTGAAGTTGAAGGAGGTCTGCACCTGCCTATCATCAATATCTTTGGCAAAATAGGTGTCAATATTGAGCGGCATCAGCAGTTGTGCCTTAGCCGATAGCGAGTAGCGCGTTGCTCTTCCTTGACCGGTTACATCTATGTTACCATTGCTGATGCCGGCTGCCAAATAACGCTTTAGGGTCGCATCACTAACTGTAGATTCAGTACCTTCAGCAATCTCAGTGCGGGAAGATTGCGGATGATAATGTAGAAAACTGAGTATCTCTCTTTGTGTGTCCATAACTGCTTTTCGGCTCAAAAACGGATTGATATGTGTGCGAAATAGGCAAACTGTGAGCCGCAAAAGCTCGAAATTTGCACTCTATTGAGCCGCAAAGATATAACAATTTGTTCAATTATGCAAAAAAATCAAGTGGTGGGTATGCTCTCGTCGGCTGACGTTTCCTTAAAGAAATGAGTTCACTTGCCCTGGCAGGTGAGCTCTTTTGCGGAGCGATACGGGGCGGGCATAGTCAGGACAACACAAAAGTGTCCATAACTCGGAAAAATGTTGAGATCGGTATGCTTTCGTTATGTTGCGTGCAACTCCATAAAATATGGGAAAGTGACAAAATCCACACTTGATTTATATGGAAAAGTGACTGAGACAAGGCTTCTGTCTTTATGGCATAAAGGTAGGAGCATGGGCTTAATCTTACAGAAAAATGACAGACGGTTTGTACATATCATAAAAAATCAATACCTTTGCAGTCTATTATGTGTGTGCCAACGAACACAACTCACGGTGGAGTATAGCACTCAAACCGACAGCAATAAAATCGAACACTCAAACATTCAAACAATAATAATATAAACAATATATATGAAAGCATTTGTATTCCCCGGTCAGGGGTCGCAGTTCAGCGGAATGGGCAAAGACTTGTACGATGCATCGCCTCTTGCACGTGAACTGTTTGACAAGGCTAACGATATTCTCGGATTCAACATAACCGACATCATGTTCAACGGCGACAGTGAAGCACTTCGCCAAACCAAGGTTACTCAACCTGCAGTTTTTCTTCATTCAGTAGCAGCATCAATGGTTGCCGATTACGGCAAGCCCGATATGGTTGCAGGTCATTCGCTCGGCGAATATTCCGCACTCGTTGCATGCAAGGCTCTTCGCTTCGAGGATGCACTCGTTTTGGTCAGCAAACGGGCTATGGCTATGCAGAAAGCCTGCGAGATGCAGGAGGGCACAATGGCGGCAGTTTTGGCTCTCGAAGATGAGAAAGTGGAAGAAATCTGCAATCAGATAAAAGCTGAAACAGTGGTGGCAGCCAACTTCAACTGCCCGGGTCAGGTCGTGATTTCAGGTACCGTTGCAGGAGTAGAGCAGGCATGCGTGCTGATGAAAGACGCAGGTGCCAAGCGTGCTTTGCGTCTGCCGGTCGGCGGTGCATTCCACTCTCCGCTTATGCAACCTGCTGCTGAGGAACTGCGTGAGGCAATAATGCAGACCGAATTCTCTGCGCCCGTCTGCCCTATATATCAGAATGTCAACGCTCTGCCGCAAACAGACCCCGAGACTATAAAGCAGAATCTCGTGGCACAACTTACCGCTCCCGTGCGTTGGACACAGTCTGTCAGAAACATGATAGCCGATGGTGCGACTGAATTTACCGAGTTCGGTCCGGGCGATGTGTTGAAAGGTCTAATAAGAAAAATCAACCCTGAAGTAATAACACAATAAGATATGTACAGAACAGTTACTTGCGGAGAGCTCCGACTCTCTGATGTTAATAAAACGGTTACCCTTGCCGGTTGGGTGCAGCGCATCCGCAAAATGGGTGGTATGACGTTTGTTGACTTGCGCGACAGATACGGAATCACGCAACTCGCCTTCAATCAGGAGGTGAACAAAGAAGTGTTTGACAAAGCCAACACTCTTGGTCGTGAGTATGTTCTTCAGGTGACAGGCATTGTTGAAGAGCGCTATTCCAAAAACTCCAACATGCCGACGGGTGATATAGAGATAAACGTCACCGAACTGAATGTTCTCAACGAAGCAGTCACTCCTCCTTTCACCATTGAGGAAGATACTGACGGTGGCGATGACATCCGTATGAAGTACCGCTACTTGGACCTGCGCCGCGAGTGCGTGAGAAAGAACCTCGAATTGCGTCACAAGATGGCGTTTGAGGTACGTCGTTACCTTGATGAACAAGGTTTCTTGGAGGTGGAAACGCCCGTCCTTGTGAACAGCACTCCCGAAGGTGCACGCGACTTCGTTGTACCAAGCCGTATGAATCCCGGTCAGTTCTATGCATTGCCACAATCTCCCCAAATACTTAAACAACTTCTCATGGTGGCAGGATTTGACCGCTATTTTCAGATTGTCAAGTGTTTCCGCGATGAGGACCTTCGTGCCGACCGTCAGCCCGAGTTCACGCAGATAGACTGCGAGATGTCTTATGTAGAGCAGGAGGACGTGCTCAATATGTTCGAAGGAATGAGCCGTCATTTGTTCAAGGTGATAAAAGGCATTGACTTGCCAAAGTTGCCACGGATGACATGGGCAGATGCCATGAAGTACTATGGTAGCGACAAACCTGACACACGTTTTGACATGCGTTTTGTAGAACTTATGGATGTGCTGAAGGGTTACGGGTTCTCCGTGTTCGACAATGCGGCTTACATCGGAGGTATTTGTGCCCAAGGTGCCGCTTCATACACCCGCAAACAGATAGACCAACTGACCGACTTCGTAAAGAAACCGCAGATTGGTGCCAAAGGTTTGGTGTATGCTCGAGTGGAGGCAGACGGTACGGTTAAATCAAGTGTTGACAAGTTCTACACGCAGGAGGTACTGCAGCAGATGAAAGAGGCTATGAATGCCGAGGCAGGTGACCTCATTCTCATTCTCTCAGGTGACGACGCTATGAAGACACGCAAGCAACTCTCGGAATTGCGTCTTGAGATGGGCAACCAACTCGGATTGCGTGACAAGAACAAGTATTCCTGTCTGTGGGTAATCGATTTCCCGATGTACGAGTGGAGTGACGAGGAGCAGCGCTTGATGGCAATGCACCATCCGTTTACATCACCCAAACCCGAAGATATTCCTCTGCTTGACACCAATCCTGCTGCCGTCCGTGCCAATGCATACGACATGGTTATCAATGGCGTGGAGGTCGGAGGAGGTTCCATCCGTATTCACGATGCCAAACTGCAGCAGAAGGTGTTTGAGATACTCGGCTTCACTCCTGAGCAGGCACAGCGCAAGTTCGGTTTCCTGATGAATGCCTTCAAATACGGTGCTCCCCCTCACGGAGGTTTGGCATACGGTCTTGACCGTTTCGTAAGTCTCTTTGCAGGTCTCGACAGCATTCGTGATTGCATTGCTTTCCCGAAGAACAATCAGGGCAGGGACGTGATGCTTGGTGCTCCCGGCGTTATCGATCAGGACCAACTTGACGAACTGCAGATAAATGTAGTGAATAAGGCTTAACGCACAAACAACTCTCAATCCGTCAAACAACCGTCAAACAACTCTCAAACAACCATCAAACAACTGTCAAACAACCGTCAAACAACCATCAAACAACTGTCAAACAACTGTCAAACGACTGTCAAACGACTGTCAAACAACTATTAAACAATTATAATTATGCTTGGATTTATTATCAATCTTCTGATTACGGCGCTTGTAGTGTTTCTTTGCGCCAAGTTTCTAAAAGGTATTTCAGTCAAGGGCTATTGGTCAGCATGCATTGTGGCTCTTGTACTCGCTGTGTTGAATGCTCTTGCAAGTTGGCTTCTCGGCTTGCTCGGTCTGCCTGCATGGGGGAGCGGACTGATAGCTTTCTGCATCAACATGTGCATCAACGCAGGTCTGATTATGCTTGCCGACAAACTTCTCTCGGGATTCAAGGTTGACGGCTTCAAGTGGGCACTTTGTCTCGCCCTCATCTGCGCCCTCGTAAGTGCAGTGCTCGGCGGTGTAATCTGATAATATCGGATTTGTTATAACAAGAAAATAGAGATGGCAGCTGTCATCTCTATTTTTGTTGTGATTACTTATTGTCTTCTCAACCCAAAAGGTCTTTTACAAGATAGTGCTTACGCGGATTATCTTCCGCTATAATTTGTTGGTAACGCTTCCAAAACTGTTCTCTCTCGGGTGTAGGGTTGAGCAAGAAGAGACTGTTACCTTGACGTGAGATGGCGTCATCGATGAAATCCACGGTGATGAGGTTTATATCGCGTGCAGGTACGTAAGTCCGTTCTTCTTTGCCCTCTATATACGTCTCACGCACCACATTGGTCTCCACCAAACGCGTGAGCAGTTGGTTGACAAGACGTGCAGGCAGGCGATTCTCATGCGCCATCTCCTGTGCAGTCTGCGGCTCAACACCCTCAGCAAAACGTTTGACAATAATGTACGTAAGGAAGAGGGTCACATAGTCTTTGTATCGGCGGGACATGTGTTTTAGGTCTTGGTCGTAATCAAAATCCTCGTTATTCTGAATGGCAAAACTGAGTTGGGCACCCGAGAGGATGAACAGACAACTCAGTTGCAGCCATGTGAGCAGCAACGGCAATGCGGCAAAAGCACCATACACAATGCTCGTGCGCGAAAGAAATGCAACAAGATAGAACGAAAGCATCTGAAGCAGTTGGAAGAGCGTACCGACAACAATCCCGGGAATGAATGCCGCCCATGCTCCTACCTTTGCGTTAGGTACTGCCCAATACATCCAACTGAAGATGAGCCAACAAGTAAGGAAAGGCAGTAGTTTGATAGAGAACTCTTTTAGCGGTTCCATGGCAGCGAAAAACTGACTGTCGGCCGTGGCGGTATTGAAGAAGATGCTGACGCCCGAACTGACCACCATGAGCACAGGAATGAGCAGCAGGATACTTACATAGGTGGTAATCTGACGGAGAACTGACCGCGATTTATTCACCTGCCAAATTGTGTTGAATGATGATTCAATGTTGCTGAAGAAGGAATAGACCGACCACAGCAGCACGAGCAGTCCGACCCCGAGGAAGGCGCCTCCTTGGGCTGTTTCGAGATAGCGCTCTACAAATCCCATCATCGTGGGCACGGCGCCCATCTGTCCAAGAAAACTCTGATACAGCTTGTCTTCTATCACCTGCTCAAAACCGAAGCCTTTGGCGAAGGCAAGTACGAGAGCGAGAATAGGCACGATGGCGAACATCATGGAGTAGGTGAGGGCATTGGCACGTGTGTTGATGTCGTGCGAAAGAAAACCCCGTACAGTGATTATGATGCTTCTTAGCGTCAGATATCCCAAACGTTTCCATCGCCCGAGTTCCTCGCCTGTGCGACGCCACAAATCAACGGTTATGAAATTGATGAAGTTCTTGAACATGGTAGTAAGTTTCTAAAAAAGTCTCAGCAGGTCTGTAAGCGGGGTTCTGTGTCCGTCTATAGACGGGTGTCTGTCATTAATCTCGAAACAATATTGCTACTGCTTTCTCTCGCGTTCTACCCTCCGACTCAGGCGAGCCACCCTCTGACATCGGTTTACTTGAACTTGCAACTCGTAGTGTAGCCGTTTCATCATCGGTCTTCCGACCTATGCCATCGTCGCTGTTCCATTGACCAAACATTGCTGCCTGTCGGGCGTTACCCGATACGATGCTCTGTGTTGCCCCGACTTTCCTCTGCCAATCCGTCGGTTGACGGACTGCACAGCGACAGACCGACCTGCTGAGACTTGTTTAAGTTTAGTGTTTCTAAAGGTTGTTTAATTCTTCTACTGCTCTTTTGAGCATTTTGTCTTTCTTCATGTTTTGTATAACTGCCCCTCTGCCAAAATAGTATCTCTGCGCTATCTCTGCGGCAAGCATACTCTTCACTTCATCCTTATGGGCACGTATTGCCTGCTCATAGGAGGGGGTGAGCCGCTCTGCCAACTTGTCAAGTTCTGCCATCGTAAGGCTGTCTATATCTTCATGATGCGCCATGTCAAGCATCTCGGCAAAGTACTTTGAGGTCTCCGTCTGATAAGTGAAGTTTCTCTCTTTGAGGAAGATAATGAAATCTTCAACATCTTCATCTGAAAGAACAAAACTGTCGGCAGGAGCAATGGAAGGATGCGTGTTCCGATAGAGAGTGGCATAGTCAAAGAAGCAGTTCTTGACGTAGAGAGAGTAGGTTATGTCAACCTTTGCCGAGTCATCCAACAGAATGTCAGGTTCTATGCCGCCTCCGTCTCTCACTGTTCTTCCCTTGGCAGTACGAAATTCGTGGGTCAGACTGTCAGGCACACGCTCCACTGAACCGTCCTGACGGCGTTTGGAGTAGTCGATTGCCTGAATGCAGCGGCCTGAAGGAATGTAATATTTGGATGTGGTAACTTTCAGATGTCCGTTGTAAGCAATAGGTCGTATAGACTGCACAAGCCCCTTTCCGTAGGTACGTGTGCCGATAAGCAGGGCGCGGTCAAGGTCCTGCATACTTCCTGCCACAATCTCTGCTGCCGAGGCAGAGTTGCTGTTGACAAGCACTGCCAACTGCATATCGGGATAGCGGGGTTGTGTGGTGGTTTTGTATGTGCGGTTGGCATTCTTGTTCTTGCCCTTGGTGGAAACAATCTCTGTACCCTTATCAACAAACAGACTCATAATCTTTACCGCCTCATCGATTATTCCTCCGCCGTTGTTGCGCAGGTCGATTACAAGAGATGTTATATGCTGTTTTGCTACCATGTCGTCAACCGCCTGACGGAACTGTTCGGCACTGCCTTCGGTAAACTCTGAGAAAATGATGTAGCCTGTCTTCTGCTTGCCTGAGTCAATGACAGTGTAAAACTCCACGGGCGGCAGTTTTATTTCTTCGCGCTCGAAAGCAACAGTCAGTGGTTTATCCTCATTGGTGCGCAGCAGTTTGAGTGTGACAACAGAGTGGGGCACACCGCGAAGCAGTGCAGACACATCGGGTGTTGTTTTGCCGAGCACATTCTTGCCGTCCACCTCTATTATTATATCTCCCGCACGCACATCGTTCTTCTGCGCAGGCATACCCTCGTAAGGCTCCGACACGGCTACATATCGCTTCTCAGCCGACTTGGGCATATATCGTTTCAGGTTGTCGGGGATAGTATCCTGCCGAAGCATTATCATTGCCCCTATGCCGCCGTATTTGCCTGTTGTCATGAGGCGCAAATCCTGAGTCTTGTCCTCGGGAATATACACGGTGTATGGGTCAATCTTGCGCAGCATCTGATGAATGGAGGTTGCCACAAGTTCGTCGTAGTTGAGTGTGTCGGCATAATTGATGTCAAGTTGTCTGAGCACATCGTTGTATATGGTCAGATTGCGTTCAACCCTTGCTGTGCTGCTTGTTTGTGCTGCCGCTGCTACAGTGATTGCAAGCAGCAGTGCCGTTATGTAAGTTTTTGTCGTCATGCAAGATATTCTTTAATGTCGTATCCGTGTTGATACAAATCGCGTACCAAAGTGGATGATATGTGTGCATATTCGGGGCGTGTGTAGAGTATCACGGTTTCAAGGCCTGTCAGGTGCTTGTTCGCCTCTGCCATGTTTCTTTCATATTCGAAGTCGGCTACGCAGCGAACACCTCTCAGTATAAATTGCGCGTTGTGTTCGCGGGCGAAATCGACTGTCAGACCTGTATATATCTCAACCGTTACGCGGGGCTCGTTTTCGTAAGTTTTCCTGATATGCGCAAGGCGTTTCTCGGCAGGAAAGATTGACTGCTTTAGCGAATTGGTGCCTATACCTATTATTATATTGTCAAACAGACTGAGTGCACGCTGAACAATATCGGCATGTCCTATAGTGAATGGGTCGAAGGACCCGGGAAAAATTGCAGTCTTCATAAAATACTAAACAAGTAAGTTATCGTGCATTTATCGCGCATTTTTGCGCGATGATTTATGCGCTTCAAGTTGGTTAACAAGCGGAAACGAGTACATCTCGAGAAGTTTCTCGCGCAGGAACACTGTGTCTTTGTCAGCAATATCAACAAGAGCAATGCGCGAGTCGATATAATTCTCAAATGCCGCCTTCTCTTCATCAGAGTAGTCTTCGCTGAACTTGTCGGTATTGAGATAGAGGTCGTATGCTATGCGGTTGACGTTGTATATGCAATAATTGGTGTGTATAAGTCTGTCAATCAGTTCTGCCACAAGCGTCACCTGCTCGTTCCTGTTGGTTGTTTGCGCCTCTATTCCGTCTAAAAACTGATTGATAGGTTGCGCTATCGTGAATACCGTCTGTCCTTTCCATCCGAGCAAACCGGTACGCATATTCACAAAGTCGTCCTGAGGAGTCTTTTTCCACTCGGCATTATCGCGTCTGAGTTGCATCTCCTGTGCCTTGAGATAGTCGCAAGGGTCATACTCATAGCAGATTGCAACAGGAGTGATGTTCAGTTCCTTCAGACTCTCTATGAAGTTTTTGCCGCCCGACATGGCAAGCATCTTCAGCAACGCAGGTTGTGTGCGGTCATCGCTGTTCTTGGCACGGCCCTCCCGTTGCGCAAGCCAAACACCTGCTCTCTCATTGGTTATCAAATGACGGATGTAACTGCTTAATTGCAGCGAGTTGCGCATCATCTCATGCACCGTTCCGCCACGTATGACGGAGAAACCGTGGTTGATTCGCAGCATATCCTCCACCCACGACTGCACGTACAGATTAGTGCCCGCACCGAAGTAGATGCGTTTGCCTGTCAGGTCTTTAATGAGTACGCTGAGGAAGGCTGCATCAAGAATGATGTCACGGTGATTGCTTAGCAGCAGTGCAGGCAGCGCAAGGTTCTCAGCACCTCTGAGTTGCAGACCGTTGCATGCCTTGGCGGCAAGGTTTTTCAGACCGCGAATGATTAGCACATCGTCAAACTCATTCAGGTCGTGCACTTCGTTCAGCGGAAGAATTATTTCGTCGGCAGTGCAACTGTCTTTCATTTGGTAATGGCAGATGCCCTCCACAATATGCCTGAATTCGCTGTTGTGGATTATCCTCAGCAAAGCCTCACGGAATTGCCCCGGAGAGTATGCCTCTATATTTTCAAATTCTGTGTTCATATCAAACTAAACTACTGTCAAACAATATCAAACAACCATCAAACAACCGTCAAACAACCATCAAACAACCATCAAACAACCATCAAACAACCGTCAAACAACCGTCAAACAACCGTCAAACAACCGTCAAACAACCGTCAAACAACCGTCAAACAACCGTCAAACAACCATCAAACAACCATCAAACAACCGTCAAACAACCGTCAAACAACCGTCAAACAACCGTCAAACAACCGTCAAACAACCGTCAAACAACCGTCAAACAACCGTCAAACAACCGTCAAACAACCGTCAAACAACCGTCAAACAACCGTCAAACTTCTTCTTTATGTCGCATACAATTACGCATTGGTCATTCTCATAGTCCTGACTGATGATGCGGGCGTCGATGTCCTTCAGCGTACGCATAACGTTGTTCATCTTTTCGTAATTAAAACGCAGAGTGCGTCTCACCGTCACGTCTTTCTCCACTATCTGAGCATTGGCAAGAGCATCTGACGCAGCTTCTTTGTAGGCAACCACGAGTCCGCCCGTGCCGAGCAGTATGCCCCCGAAATACCTTACAACCACTATCAGTATGTTGGTCAGGTGCCGTGAATTGATTTGCCCGAGTATAGGTCTGCCCGCAGTGCCCGAAGGCTCGCCGTCATCGCTCTGCCGGAACTGCTCACGGTCAGCACCGAGCATCCACGCATAGCACACATGACGGGCATCGTAGTATTCTTTTCGGTAGTATGCCAAGCGTTGCTTCGCCTCCTGTTCTGTCTCAACGGGTTCAGCAAAAGCCAGGAAACGACTCCCTTTCTCTTTGTATAGCCCGTTGGCAGGTTGTAGTATGGTATAAAAACTGTCAGCCATATATGCAAACCAATTCAATTTGCAAAGTTAATGCAAGTTTTCGAATTATACAAATATTTGTGAACTGCCATTATTGATACACCATTCAATAAATCATGTGCTGTTCCCTTTTAATCTGAGTGCTATGCCATATTAATTTATCTCCTATACTCAATTATATGAATATATACAGTACTCCACATGAATGTACACTCCCAAAGCCTATGCCTTTCCTGCATGAATTTAATCATATTTATTCCATATAATTAGTATGAAATTAGTATGTGATTAGTATGTGATTAGTATGTGATTAATTATTCGGTACCGTAATTCTTTGTTACACTCACGCTGATTTCAATACTTATCTCATGATTTGATAACGCCTGCCTTGTCAACTTAATTCCGCTTTCTTCAATAAAAGATTATATTTTTTTCGTGATTTTTTTGCGTGAATGAGATAAAAATTATAACTTTGTCGGCTGATTTTGTTAATGTGCAGGAAAAGGGGATTGAAAATGAAGCAAAGAGGGGGAGGAGAATAGGGAAGGATGGCATCCTGCACTACATATATATTGATATGAATAAAACTGACAATTCGTTAATACCCAATATTCTTCTGCGTTTAGCAGGCGGGCAGCAATACAGGGAACTGAAGCGTGCCTGCCGTAATCCCCGCAAGGCGCAGGAACTTACCCTGAGAAGCATTCTCGCTTATGCCAAAGATACTGTCTATGGCAAAGAGCATCATTTCGATGAAATACTTCAGGCAAAGACGGCGGAAGAACTTTTTATCAGTTATCAGAACAACGTAAAAGCCACTGATTACGAGCAGTTGCGTGAATACGTAGAGCGCCACAAACAAGGAGAAGAGAATGTCCTATTCCCCGGCAGACCTCGCATGTATGCCACCACATCGGGTACAACCAAACAACCAAAATGGATTCCCCTCACTCAGGTTTATCTGAAGAATGTCTATCAGAAGATGACCTACCTGTGGCTCTATAACTACATACGTCACAAGAGAAAGACTTTTGCAGGTAAGGTGGTTTTTGTTGTCAGCACTGCCGAAGAAGGCTATGCCCCTGACGGTACGGTTTATGGTGCTGTATCAGGCGTGCTTCAGAAAGATGCGCCCGAACTGATAAGAGAGCATTACGCATCAGTACCTGAGATATTCGAGATAAAAGATTATGCTGCAAGATATTATGCACTAATGCGGATATCGGTTGAACAGTATGTCACCTTGGTCATCATGCCCAATCCCTCTTCAGTGATTGAGATGCAGAACACTCTCACAGAACATTTCGAAGCGATTTGTGATGATATAGAGAAAGGAACCATTTCTGATGAATTCGACATTCCTGACAATATACGCAATTCGCTTCTGTCATATATAACCCCCAACCCCGAGCGTGCACAGGAACTGCGTGCCTTGAAAGCGGAATACGGAGAAGTGCTGCCCAAGCATTATTGGCCCGACGTGCAGATGCTGAGCACATGGAAATGCGGCAACACACAGATATATGCAGACAAAATAAAGGATTGGTTTCCTGCTGACTGCTTCTATCAGGAGTTGGGATATTTCGCCACCGAATGTAGGTTCGGACTTGTGATAGATGACACATTGAACTCAGTGCTCTTCCCTCATTATCATTATTACGAGTTTGTGGAAGAGAGCGAGATAGGCAACCCCGATGCCTCTTTTCTGCAGTTGGACGAATTGGTGGAAGGCAAGCGCTATTGCCCTTATGTGACCACCTTCTCAGGCCTTTACAGATACAACATGAGCGACCTTGTGGAAGTGGGACCTTCCTTCAAGAATACCCCCACCGTACACATGGTTCAGAAAGTGAACGGGATAGTCAGCATGACGGGTGAGAAATTGTATGAAGGTCAGTATATTGAGGCTGTGCGTACTGCCGAGAAACAACTCAAAATGAAGACGCGTTTCTTCGTTGGCTTCGCTGACATCTCATCCATGGCTTATCAATTTTACTATGAGTTTGTCAATCAAAAGACTACACAAGCGGCCGCCGAACGTTTCTCCAAGCGGGTAGATGAGATACTTCAACGTATAAACATCGAATATAAGGCAAAACGCGAGAGTTTCCGTCTGAAAGAACCTCGGACCCACAGACTCGGAAAGGACTCGTTCTACCGATTCAAGAAGAAGAGTATTGCCGATGGTACAGGCAGAGACGGGCAGTTCAAAGTAAACCTTCTCATGCAAGACGACAAACGTAAAGCCAAGTTTGACCAACTTGAGAAGATATATGATTGATATAGACTAATATATATATTATCACTATGGAGAAACCTGTAAATGCATTTGTGCCGAATTTTCTGTTGGGAATAGCAGGTGGCATACAATATCTAAAACTTAAGTCTGTCAGCAAGAACCCGCGTAAGGCGAGTGAAAAGACACTGCGTGGCATATTGCAGTATGCCAAAGATACTGTATATGGCAAGGAGCACCACTTTGAAGAGATTTTGAAAGCAAAAGATGACAAGGAGTTGTACAGGCTTTATCAGAAGTATGTTCCTGCTCAGGAATATGAGAGCCTGCGCCCGTATGTAGAGCGTCATAAACAAGGAGAAACAGATATTCTGTTCCCTGGCAAACCTGTTATGTATGCTACAACGAGTGGTACAACCAAAGAACCAAAATGGGTGCCTATCACAAAAGTATATTTGAATTCTGTCTATGGCAAGATGACAAAGGTGTGGTTGTTCAACTTCATCAAGAACCGTCCGAAGGTTTTCACGGGAAAGATCGTCAGTATAGTTGGTAAGGTAATCGAGGGCTATGCACCCGATGGCACTGTCTTCGGCTCAGTGAGTGGTGTCACACAGCGCGATTGCCCTAAGTTCGTCAAGAAACTCTACGCTTCTCCTTCAGACATATTCTCTATTACAGATTACAATGCCCGCTACTATGCTATCATGCGTATGGGTATTGAAAGAAATATCACTCTGATAGTTACAGCAAATCCTTCCACCATCGTTGAGATGCAGAACAATGTAAATGAGTATTATGACCAATACGTCAAAGATATAGAGAAAGGTACAATCAATGCCAATCTCAACATCTCTCCAGAGATTCGTGCCGCGCTAATGCCGTACTTCAAACCCAATCCTGAACGTGCTGCCGAATTGCGGGCTCTAAAAGAAAAGTATGGGCGAGTACTGCCCAAGCACTATTGGCCCAACATGCAAATACTTAACACTTGGAAGTGTGGTAATACAAAGGTTTATCTCGACAAGTTCAAAGACTCATTCCCCGAACAGATGTTGCATCAGGAATTTGGTTATTTCTCATCAGAATGCCGTTTCGGACTTGTACTTGACGATACCAACAATACGGTCCTTTTCCCGCATTTCCATTATTATGAGTTTGTGGAAGAGCATGACATAGAGAGCGAGAATCCTCATTACTTGCAACTGCATGAGTTGCAGGAGGGTAAGCGCTATTGTCCGTTCGTTACAACGTATGCAGGTTTGTATCGTTACAATATGAACGACCTGGTGGAAGTTGGTCCTAAATTTCAAAACACTCCCACAGTTCACATGATTCAGAAAGTTAATGGCATAGTTACTATGACAGGTGAGAAACTGCATGAGCGTCAATTTATTGAAGCTGTACGTACTGCTGAGAAAGAATTGCAGATGCCGGTCAAGTTCTTTGTCGGATTTGCCGATTTGGACATCTCCGCCTACCATTTCTACTATGAGTTTGAGAACCTGGATACCACTCAAAAGGAAGCAGAGTTATTCACTGGGAAAGTGGACGAAGTGTTGCAGCAAGTAAATATTGAATACAAAGCAAAGCGTGAATCATTCCGTGTGAAAGACCCTGTTACGCACCGTTTGCAGAAAGAATCGTTTGAGACTTTTAAGGCACAATGCATTGCTGAAGGTGCCCGTGACGGACAGTTCAAGATGAATCTGCTGATGCAAGACGAGAAACGTCATGCTAAGTTCAAGAAGTTGGTTATTGCCGACTGACAACCGCTGATGAAACAGTTGAGAATTGAAGATATTGATTTGGAAGGAATACGCGCAGTTGTATTCGATCTCGACGGTACGCTTTACGACAAGCGTTTTCTCCCGTTACGTCTTGTCGCAGGTGACTTGCACCATGCATTGTGGATCGCCTCGGAACGTCATGCCCGTCGTTTGCTGAAAGGACAGGACTTTGGTGATGCCGACACTTTCTATAAAACACTGTTCACTCACATATCTTCTCATCAGAATGTACCATATCTCAAGGTTAAAGAGTGGTATTTCGGACAATATCTACCTCTTACCATTGACATTTTGTATCAACACTATGAAGCAGGTGCTTTTGTTATCCCTCTGCTCAGAGAATTGGACAAACGCAACATCAAAACTGCTGTGTTCTCAGACTATCGTTGCGTAGAAGATAAAATAAGAGCAATCGGACTTGAATCCAAAATGTTTGACTATTGTCTGGCTGCACCTGAATTAGGAGGCCTCAAACCGAACAAAACTCTGTTTATGCGATTGCTGAAACTGATGCGGGTCAAACCTGAGCAGACTTTGATGATTGGTGACAGGGAAGACACTGACGGGCAAGGGGCCAAGAACGCAGGAATGAAATTCCTCAAGGTGTGACGGGAAACAATAAACGAAAAGATAATTATGAATCTGCGATACGATAATCTGAAAGTGAGTAAGGGTGTATATGTACCTGAGATAGGAAAATCATACCCTGAACATGGACCTGACAAGAGTCAGTTGCATCCTGTTTATATCGACAATCGTGTTTTCGATGAGACATATCCCTATCTTGACGATTCGTTCCGTTTCAAATTGAACAATTGGGTAGGGTACTATCTGTTTTTGTATCCTATAGTATTCACTGCAAACAGAATAAAGAACGGACTGAAAATACAAGGTAGAGAGAACCTGAGAAAATGGAGGAAAGAACTCCGAAGAAACGGTGCAATCACCATAAGCAACCATTGCAACCGCCTTGATGCACCCGCAGTACTCAACGCTGTGTTTGCCAACCGACATACACGCATACCTATGTATGCGCCCAATTTCAACACCAAAGACCATTGGTACATGTGGGCCGTCGGCGGAATACCTGTTCCTGAATCGGGGATGCAGGCAATGAAATGTTTCAATGCCGCCTTTGATGAATTCAACCGCAGACATTGGTGGTTTCACATCTTTCCTGAAGCTGCGCGTTGGGACGGATACAAACCCTTGCGTCCCTTCCAAAAAGGTGCATTCACCATGGCATACAAGTATGACAAACCATTGCTGCCGTGCGTTATAACTTTCCGTCCGAGAACCGGCATATACAAACTGTTCGGGTCGGCTGACGAACCGTTGCTCACAGTCACTATAGGTGAACCCGTCTTCCCCGACAAGACTCAGCCGAGAAAACAGGAAGTGGACAGACTGAGGGAGATATGCCACGTGAGAATGCAAAAGATGGCAGGTATAACGGAAAACACATGGCCTATAGTGCCTGAAAACGAATAAAACGAAACAAAAGATTAGAATAAATATATGGATCTATTTGACAAATGTAACTATGAGCTGTTGAATCGCTCAAGAGAATTGGGTGTTTATCCCTATTTCCATGAACTACAGTCACGTCAAGCCCCTATCGTCACCATGGAAGGACGTCGGGTAATTATGCTTGGCAGCAACAACTATCTTGGATTGACAGAAGATGACGATGTGATAGAAGCCGGTATCAATGCCTTATATAAATATGGTACAGGTTGTTCAGGTTCGCGTTTTCTCAATGGTACACTCGACCTTCATAAGGAACTCGAAAGAGAACTCGCCGAGTTTATGGGCAAGGAAGACTGTATGACTTGTGCAACCGGTTTTCAGTCGAATTTGGCAATCATCTCGGCTATTGCAGGCAGAAACGACTACATTCTCAACGACAAAGAGAACCATGCCTCTATTTACGATGCATGCAGACTAAGTTTCGCTACCACTCTGCGCTACAACCATAGCGATATGGAAGATCTTGAGAAACAGTTGAAAAGAATTCCTGACACGGCAGGCAAACTGATAGTCACCGACGGTGTGTTTTCTATGCGCGGAGATATATGCAAGTTGCCTGAAATCTGTGCATTGGCAGAGAAATACGGAGCAAGAGTGATGGTTGACGATGCACACGGATTTGGCGTTCTTGGCAATGGAGGACGCGGTACTGCCGACTACTTCGGCTTAACCGACAAAGTTGACATCATTATGCTCACCTTCTCCAAGTCGCTTGCTTCGATAGGCGGTTGTATGCTTACTTCTCATCATGTGGCAGATTGGCTCAGACATGTATCCCGACCATTTATCTTCTCAGCCAGCATGACTCCGGCATCCACAGCAACAGCACTTACAGCACTACGCAAACTTAAGGCACATCCTGAAATGTGTGATAATCTGAAAAACATATCTGCCTATTTCCGCAAAGGCCTGCTCGACAACGGAGTGAGGATAATTGACGCACCGACACCTATAGTACCCATCTTCACCTACAACTCTCTTGACACTTTCTACTATGGCAAACGTTTGTTTGAGGAGGGTGTGTACGTAAATCCCGTCATTGCTCCTGCTTGTGTGGAAGGCGAGTGCCTGCTTCGTTCTACTCTGATGGCAACACATACCGAACCTGTTGTAGATGAGGCTGTTCAGATTATTAGCAACGTGCTCAAACAGGGTATTCCTGAAACTTGGTAAGACATGAAACAGGTTGTGATTATTACCGGCGGCTCTTCAGGTATAGGCAAAGCTGCTGCAGAGTTGTTTGCAAAGAAAGGTTATTCCGTTTATGAGTTCTCAAGAAGCGGCAAATCTGCAGACAGTATATGTCATGTGGATTGTGATGTGACCAATGAAGAGCAGGTGAAAAAGGCTGTGGAACTTGTTGCAGACAAAGAGGGCAGGGTTGATGTGCTTGTAAGCAATGCAGGATACGGAATTTCAGGAGCTGTAGAGTTCACAAGAACAGAAGATGCCAAACGTCAGTTTGACGTGAATTTCTTCGGAGCACTTAATGTGGTGAAGGCAGTACTGCCGATAATGCGCAGCCGCAAACAGGGCAGAATTGTATTTACAAGCAGTGTGGCAGCAGTCCTGAGCATCCCGTATCAGTCCTTCTATTCTGCATCCAAATCCGCCATCAACGCCCTTGCTTTGGCATTGAGAAACGAGGTCGCAGAGTTCGGAATAACCGTTACTGCCCTCATGCCGGGCGATGTAAGCACCGGATTCACTGCGGCGAGAGATAAAAGTGTGGCAGGCGAACAAGTTTATACACACATGCGCAAAGCAGTTGCAGCAATGGAGAAAGACGAGCAAAGCGGGATGAGTTCCGAGTATTTGGCACTACAACTCTACAAAGCGGCTACAAAGCGTAATCCGAAGCCTCTATATACTGCGGGCGTGCAGTACAGGATATTTGTAGTTTTGGAAAAACTGTTGCCTAAACGACTGAGCAATTGGATTGTTGGTCTTTTATACAGATAAAGTTTGCATAATTCAGAATTAAGCAGTACCTTTGCAAACTGAAAAAGATGTTCACTTGGTTCGAAACAGTCAATATTCAATAGTCAATATAGTAAATATAAATAGTAAATAGTAAATGGTAAATATCCAATAGTCTTGCGGCATTAGCACATCGGTAGTGCATGAGCTTCCCAAGCTTAGGAGGTGGGTTCGACTCCCATATGCCGCTCTTATTACAATTATACTATGGCAAAAGCATTTCAGAAAATTTATACGCAGATTACTGCTATCACGAAAGCCACTTGCTCACTCAAGGCACAGGGAGTCGGCAACGATGAGTTGGCAACAGTAAACGGCAAGTTGGCTCAGGTTGTAAAAATCATGGGTGACGATGTCACACTGCAGGTGTTTGAGGGTACAGAGGGTATTCCTACCGATGCCGAAGTGGTATTCTTGGGCAAAGCGCCGTCTCTTCGCGTAAGCGACCAATTGGCAGGACGTTTCTTCAATGCCTATGGCGACCCAATTGACGGAGGACCCGAGGTGGAAGGCGAAGAAGTGGAAATCGGCGGACCTTCGGTTAATCCGGTCCGCAGAAAGCAACCGTCTGAACTGATTGCAACAGGTATTGCAGGTATCGACCTTAACAACACTTTGGTCTCCGGACAGAAGATTCCGTTCTTTGCTGACCCAGACCAACCATATAATCAGGTTATGGCGAACGTTGCTCTGCGTGCTGAGGCCGACAAGATTATTCTCGGCGGTATGGGTCTGACTAACGATGACTACCTGTATTTCAAAAATGTGTTCTCCAATGCCGGAGTGCTTGACCGCATTGTGTCCTTTGTCAACACAACTGAGAATCCTCCTGTAGAGCGTCTGCTTATTCCTGATATGGCTCTTACTGCAGCAGAGTATTTTGCTGTGCAGAAAAACGAGAAGGTACTCGTCTTGCTGACCGACATGACGCTTTATGCCGATGCACTTGCCATTGTGAGCAACCGTATGGATCAGATTCCTTCCAAGGACTCTATGCCGGGTTCTCTTTACAGTGACCTTGCAAAAATATATGAGAAGGCTGTTCAGTTCCCCACAGGCGGTTCGATAACTATCATTGCTGTCACTACGCTCTCAGGCGGAGATATCACCCATGCTATTCCCGACAATACAGGTTACATTACCGAGGGTCAGTTGTATCTGCGTCGCGACTCTGATATCGGTAAGGTTATTGTTGACCCGTTCCGCTCACTGAGCCGTCTGAAACAACTTGTGGCAGGCAAGAAAACACGCGAAGACCATCCGCAAGTGATGAATGCCGCTGTTCGTCTGTACGCGGACGCCGCAAATGCCAAAACCAAACTTGAGAACGGTTTCGACCTTACTGACTACGACAACCGCTGCCTGCAGTTTGCAAAAGACTATTCCGACAAGATTTTGGCGATAGATGTCAATATCAACACCACAGAAATGCTTGATGTGGCATGGCAATTGTTTGCCAAGCACTTCCGTCCTGAGGAAGTTAATATCAAGCAGGCATTGGTTGACAAATATTGGGGCAAATAATTTTGCCCCTTTTTTATTGCATAGGTTATGACGAAAAAGAAACATATTATATTGTGGTCGGTACTTGCAGTCGTTGCCATACTGATTACAATTGCCGTGCTGTATGCTGACAAGATTGTGACTTCTGTTGCCGATGCCGAGTTGCACAAAGCACTTAACAAAAATCAGTACATTCAAGTTGATTACTCTGATTTGCGTGTACGCCTTGTGGCAGGAAGCATATCTGCAAAAGATATCACTTGCCGTATCGTTGCCAAAGAGCAACCGCTGAAAGACACTATCGCACAGCAAATAAGCGTTGAATATATCGATGTACACGGAATCAATTGGTTAAACCTGCGAAAGAAACAGCTTGATATTCACAACATAACTCTCAAATCTCCGCAAGCGGAAATCATTTTGCCACCCAAACAGAAAAACAAGGTCGCAGCAACTACCGACACTGCCGATGTCAAGAAGAGCAGCATCTCCAACTATATCTCGTCTGTCGAAGTACATAAGGTGAAGATTTCAGGCGGAACAGTCAGCCTGAAGAGACTTGAGAATAAATTTGCATTGCGCACCGACTCAGTTACCCTGAAATTTAATGACTTGAGATACGACATTGCGCAGAAAGAGTTCACCTACAATGACTCTGTTTACTCGGTTGCACTCCGGAACTTTGCTCTAACAGGCTCCGACGGACTCTTTGCAGTTGCAATTGGCAGTGCAAATACTGAAGATGCAGGCAAAGTGAAGGTCAATAAACTTCGTGTGAACAACACGTGCAAGAAAGAGAATCTTGCAAAGGCAAAAGGCAAAGTGCCTGTAACATGGGTGGATGCGGAGATTACGGAGTTAACGACCTCTGATGTCAATCTTATAAGACAAGTCGTCAACAAATCAGTTGATATAGAGAAGGTCGACATATCAGGAAAGAAAGTGCAACTATATCGTGATTTGCAATATCCTCCAAAGAAACCATATAAGATGCTTCAGGAGGCGATTGTTAATATTCCGATACCTGTACATGTGGGCGAAGTCAGGTTGGCAATGAAGGATTTAGCAGTAGGTCTTACACGTGACGGCAGCCATGTAGGCAGACTCGCTCTCAACGATGTTCACCTTAATGCCGACAATTTCAGCAATGCTACCGGCAATGTGCTCAAGACTCATATCATCGGAAATTTGTCAGGCTCCAAGGCTGACATGCATTTGAATCTCAAGAATGACAAAGCATGCACATTTACCTATACTTTTGAAGCCAACAACTTGAGAGGAAGTGCGTTGGATGATTTCCTGCATCCAATCTCAGGTGCTACCGTTTCTGCCGATATCCATAGCGTAAACATTCAGACCAAAGGTGACAAAGATATAAATGTCGGAACATTCTGCATGCTTTACGATAGTCTCCATGTTCATATTACCAAAGAAGATGCTCCCATTGAGCGTCTTGCAAAGAATGCAGGAATAATCAACTTCTTTGCTCCTGCTATCATTCATAAGTCAAATCCGCGTAGTCCGAATGGGCAGCCGTATGTGGCAACTGTCAACAACAGGCGCAATCCGCAGAAGAACTTTATGGCTTATGTCATGTCGCCATTCATGGACGGAATTATGCATACCGTGCTGCCTGAAGGCATATATCAGTCAATCAAGATAAAAATGACGGCTGACAATCCTCCGGCAAAGAAGCAATAAAGAAACGGTAGAGCCATAATATATTATGGCTCTGCAAGCGTTACTATGCAACCTGACTATTCAACAACTCATCAAATAATCAATTCACCAATTATAAAGCCTCTCTCATGTACGGAGGGGCTTTTATTTGTGTTTATTGTTTGAGAAACAAACCCGGGCAATTGGTTATAATGCCGTCAACGCCTTCGTATGTATTCGTAGTGTCGTTCAATGTCCATATTTTTATCTCTTTACCTACTTTGTGCACCTGTTCGATATACTCCGGCGTAGCCATACTATAATGAACATTTATAGAGGCATAATAAGGAACTTCAAAAGCGATATCCGAAGGTTCACCAAGGAGCAATTCTATTCGTAAGGTAGAGTCTATTGAGTGAATTATCTCCATCGATTTGCTGCTGAACGATTGGAATACCACTTCATTCTCCATCCCGAACGATTTGACTATGCTGTCGCAGAGCGCTTCTATTCCTTCGTTACATCCCCGACGGCTCTTTATTTCAAGCAGTATCGGGCAACGGCCCTTGCATATTGCAAGCACCTCGGCGAGGGTAGGTATCGTCTCTTCCGATACTGTACCGTCCTTATGCTTGAGTCGGCATTGGCGCACTTCCGCAAATGTGTAGTCCTCTATTTTGCCGGTCATATCTGTAGTGCGGTCAAGTGTGTAGTCATGGTTCACCACCACCTGCTTGTCAGCAGTAAGGTGTACGTCAATCTCTATCATGTCCACGCCGGCTGCGATGCCTTTCTCTATACACGACAGGCTGTTCTCTATACCAAGATCAGCGCCGCCCCTATGGGCAATGATAAGGGGATGATGCGGTTGTTTCACGGACTTCTGCGTGCACGACAACAACAATGCGGATAGCGCCGCAGTAAGTAATAAACTTAAATGGAATCTTTTTATTGTCATCATATTTTATTTTGAATAAATTATGGTAATTATATTGTATTGACACTTCCGAGCAGTAAAAAGACCATTCCGAGCAGTACAAACATCAGACAGACCGCTTTCTGTGGCGCATTCTTGTCGTGCAGTACAAGTGAACCATATAGGAAAGGTATGATTACTCCGCATCTGCGCGTAACAGAAACCACTGCAATTAGCGACTCCGAATCAGTGAGCGAAAGCAGATAGAAAAAGTCAGACATCACAAGGAAGACCGATATTCCCAAAATCCACCAGCGCCACCTGAAGGGTATCGCATCTTTTCTTTTTTGCATCAAGAGGAATACGGGCACCATAAGTATGGCCTGATAAACAGTGTAATACACCTGCACCGCGTTGTGGTCAATATGCCGCATGAGGTACTTGTCGTATAGTCCGGAGGCTGCACCGAGAAACATAGCAAGCAGCAGACACCAGATGTAGTGATTTTTAGCAAAACGAATTCCTTCCTTTTTTCCGACAAGCGAGAAAGCGAAGAATGCAACAATAATCACTGCTACTCCTGCCCATTGCCATGAGTTCAGATGCTCGCCGAAAATAAGCAGTGCGCCAAGCAATGTCCACATCGGTCGGGTGGCATTGACAGGGGCAACTATTGTGAGAGGCAGATTCTTGATGGCTATATATGCAAACAACCATGAAGAGAGCACTATCAGCGACTTGAGCACTATCAGTCCGTGTTCTTTCAGCCCGACTTGTGCAACATAAAACTCTGAAGAGGATTCAATTATTCCCATCCTTGACATCAGCAGAGCAGGCAGCAGGAGCATTGAAGAGCACACCACAGAAAGCAGCAGCACGCCTACAACCGAGTTGTCGCGCAAACCTTGTTTTTTGCTTACATCGTAAAAACCAAGACATACGGCTGACAATATGGCAAGTAAAATCCACATCTCAATATCATTGTTTTCAATATGCAAAGATAACACATATCTTCCATATCTGCAAATATGCCGGGAAAGATCGGTTGCTGAAGCAGAGTAGGTCACACCCAACCGACCGGCACTGAAGACAAAGCGTAATAAAAAGAAAACGCATACCATACTATATGCAACCATATAAGTCCACCGGATTTTTATGCTCCATTGACGGTGGGTGAGGTTTTCGTATTACAGCCTTCTGATTCTTTGAATTGCTTCCTGTGTGTCTGAACGTGAGCCGAATGCAGAGAAACGCACATATCCCTGACCGCTCATGCCGAAGCCTACACCGGGCGTGCAGAGCACCTGACATCGGTCAAGCAGCAAGTCGAAGAAAGTCCACGAATCAGTGTCATTGGGGACCTTCATCCATATATATGGTGCATTCACACCGCCATATACTTGATAGCCTATCGATTGCAGACCGGTTCGTATCAATTCGGCATTCTGCTTGTAATAGCAGATATTCTTCATTATACCCGCTCTTCCGACATCACTATAAGTTGCCTCTGCACCTCGTTGGGAGATATAAGATGCGCCATTGAACTTTGTGCATTGCCGTCTGTACCACATGCCGTTTAGTCCTGTTGCTTTAGGTACTACGGTGTAGCCGCATCTGACAGATGTGAAACCTGCTGTTTTCGAGTAGGAACGTATCTCTATTGCGCACTGTTTGGCACCGGGTAATTCATAGATACTATGAGGTACATCATCTTCTTCGATGAATATTTCATAAGCAGAGTCGAAGATTATAATGCTTTTATGCTCAATTGCATAATCTACCCATAACTGCAATTGTTGTCTTGTCAGTGTTGTGCCTGTCGGGTTGTTGGGAAAGCACAGATATATGATGTCGGCTTGTGTCTTTGGCAGTTCGGGTACGAAAGCGTTTTCGGCAGTACAGGGCAGATATTCTATGTCACTCCATCTGCCGTTACTCCATATTCCTGATCTTCCTGCCATGACATTGGTATCCACATAAGCAGGATAAACGGGGTCAAGTACTGCCACATGATTGTTTACATCAAATAATTCGCTTGTGTTCCCTAAGTCGCTTCCTGCGCCGTCGGATATGAACACTTCATCTGTGTCAATCTGAATACCAAGCGGTTTATAATCGTTTTGTATGATAGCAGTTCGCAGAAAGAGATTGCCTTCTTCCAATCCGTAGCCGTGGAAAGTCTCTACATGTGCCAAGTCTTCTACAGCATTATGCATTGCATTGATTATGGGGGCGGGCAGAGGCAGCGTAACATCGCCAACACCAAGTTTGAGCAGTTTGGTATCGGGATGAGCCTGTTGATATGCCTTACCGCGATTCACTATCTCGGTGAAAAGATAGTTGCTCTGTAGTTTATTGAAATTCTGATTGATGTTCATATTTATATTTGAATAATTCCGCTAAACACTTCTTCTGCAGGACCTGTCATGAGTAGCTCACCAGTGTCTGGATTGATGCAGATATTCAAATCGCCTCCGGGAAGATGTATGATTAGTCGGGGTAGGGTGTTCTTTACCATATATGCAGCGAAGGCAGTTGCACAAGCCCCTGTACCGCATGCCAAAGTTTCTCCCGTTCCTCGTTCCCATACTCGCAGATTGATTTCTCCCGGGTTCAGTACTTGAGCAAACTCCACATTGGTCTTCTCAGGAAAGCATGGCAAATGTTCAATCAGTGGTCCAACCGATTTCACGCTATAGGTCTCAGTGTCATTCACAAAAATAATCGCATGCGGATTACCTACATCTGCGCACACTATTTCCTCTCCCTTGTATTCAGTCTTTCCGCATAGGTGAGCTTTGCCCATATTGACAGTGACGTGATCTACAATATTGCCTGTCAGATGCAGTTGTAAGTGCTTAATGCCTGCAAGAGTTTCGAGCGTCAGATCTGTTTTTTTTACCAATCCGTGTTCGTATGCATATTTGCCTATGCATCTCGATGCGTTTCCGCACATCTCAGCTTCACTACCGTCTGCATTGAACATACGCATCTTGAGGTCGGCTCTTTCTGAAGGCATTATCAGTACTAATCCGTCAGAGCCTATGCCTGTGTGACGGTTGCTCAATCGCACTGACAATGCTGACGGATTGTTGATGTTCTGACGGAAGCAGTCTATATAGATGTAATCGTTTCCTGCCCCGTGCATCTTGGTGAATAGCAGTTGTTTCATAGCGACTGCAAAATTACAAAAAACGCAAAAAAAGGCAAATACTGATTGATAATTTTCTTGAGTTACAGATAATAAAAAGTGCATTTTCTGTTTAAGGATGGACATTCGCTATACTAAAATAGGGAACGGACTTTAGCTATACTAAATGATATTTATAATTACCATTTATGAAAAATATAATTTAACCTTGTATTCTTTCAGATTATGAGAAACGAATGTTGACCCCGCCGCCCCCCTACGACCACACCACCCGCGCAAGAAAGCACTACTACACCCTCAAACTGTATCCGCGCCATGCTCATCTACGACCTCAAGTTTAATCAACAGTCCCATAACGCTATACAAATAGCCGGCAAACAATAAAATGCCCTAATTTCCTCATAAAAAGTACAGGGCAACCGCATCAAAATTTGTAGTTTTTGACCATATCCGCCATATAATCGCTATTGAGTGATGCCTTAAACAGTCTTTTCCTTATGCTTCGTTTGTCACTATAGTTTCTTACCACCTGCAATGCCAACTTTCTAATC
>JAFVBR010000048.1 GCA_017479885.1 Paludibacteraceae bacterium
ATTCGCATGTTATACATCAAGTCAAACTAAAGCATATCTTTATAAGCGTGTGGAAAAAAGCGGGTCAACGACATACTATTATTCCTATCCTTCTTGTTGTACGTCACTGGGTGCAATTAACGGGTCGGTTAATTTGAGCCATCAAGGGGGAGCAATAAGTTTTGTGAACGATTTTGATAATCCGGAGACTTCGACATCTATATGCAAGGATGATGCTCCAGCATCGGTAACTTTATACGTTAAACCTGATAGTGAGCATAACATAGATGCTGTTACAGTAACAAGCGGCACTGCAAGCGTAGGTTCCAAGCAAGATGAAGGTGGCGGGGTCTATAGTTATGAAATCTCCGGCATATCAGATGATATAGAGATTGAAGTAAGTTTCGAAGCTAAAGAGACATTCACAGTTAAATATAAGAATTTAACCAATAATGCCGAAGTAATTCAGAATGTTGTGGCTGGGGGCAGTAGTAATCCCGGAGCAATAAGTGCTGTATCCAATACCGGTAGTTGTTCTTCTGATTATCCCAATTTTGTAGGATGGACTAAAGTAAGAATAGATGGCTTCACAACAACCAAACCATCTTTGAACGAAGCATATACAAACGTACAAGACAATAACAATGTATATTATGCTGTATTCACTGACGATGACAATGTGGTACCCGTATCAGAAAATTTTGCAAGTAACGTGACGTTAAATGCTTCAAGTAATGGAGTTCATTGTCAAGATTTCACACTTAAAGTAGGCGATGTATCCAACGTGTCAGCGGTAAAAATAGGTGCAACTACACAGAACGGATCATACAATATAAATATTCCAGCCGGTTCCACTACGCTTACAATGCGCGTGCGCGGATGGGATGAGGATGAAAAAACAGCCAGCATAGAGTTTTTCGATGCAGGGCCTACTATAACGCCGGGAACAATCACAGCAAAGATGTATGGAGGATTTGGCAACTCGCAGACATCGCATACTTTATCCGCAGGAGATGATTTATTAACATTCACATTGTCTAATGTAACAACAGCATCACAACTTACAATAAATACAAATGGTAGTCGCATAGTAATATACAACGTGAATGTATCAGGCAGCAGTATCTCTCCTGTGCCTGCCCGACCAAATGTTAAGAAAGCTGCACAGGGTACTGCAGCTTATATAACCAATTGTCCTGATGTTGATATTTATCTTAAAACTAATGCCGACTGGCGTGCTGACAATGCCAAGTTTGCCGTTTACTATTGGGAGGGAGGGCTGAATGGTTTCTCCGACCTGATGACTGAGCAGACCGATTGCGAGGAAGGAATATACAAGACAACTATTCCGTCCGGTTACAGCAATGTGATTTTCGGGCGATTCAATTCTATTCAGGCCGACCCCGTAAGCGATTGGACTAATAAATGGAACAAAACGTCAAATCTTACTCTGACAGGGCAGAATAATTATTTTACAATCACAGGCGTCAGTAGTGATGCTTATACCGGCACATGGTCGGAATATGCACAAAAAACAACAGTCTCTTTCGACAAAAATACTGATGCCAACGGAGTGACTGCACCGGCAGACCAGTGTGTGGTTGTATCAACAGGTCATGCCACTGAACCTACTGTCGCTTCAGGTCTTACCCACACTGTTCTCGGTAAGAGCCTTGGCGGTTGGTATGAGAACGAAGCAGGTACAGGTCCGGCATGGAATTTCAGCACCGGCACTTTTGCCGCAGACAAAATATTGTATGCCAAATGGAATGACGAAGACGGTACACAAATATATCTGAAAACAAAATTTGGCGATAATGACTGGCAAAATGGCAACTGCATAGTATTCGCCCATTTCTATATTGACGGGACAACGCAAGCGCAAGATGTACAGATGACGCGGAATTCGTGCGATGCAACTGTTCTGGAGGCAATAGCCCCCTATGGCGCAACGCATGTATCCTTCGCCCGCTGCAAGGCAGGTACTGCTTCGTTGGGAGCGGAATGGAACTCGGATGCGAGTATCTACAACTATGTTACCGGTCTGGCACTTGCAGCTGATTATTACTATTCTATCACAGGTTGGGGAAGTAACGGTCAGAAAGTAGGCACAGCCCAAAAGGAATCGAGCGCATATACCGGCACTACATACAGCATAAGTTATGATGCAGGAGGAGGTACCGGTACAATGACTGCAACTACCGGAATCGTGTGCGGTTCCTCAAGCACCATAAAAACAAACACATTTGTAAAGTCAGGTGCCTCTTTTGCCGGATGGTATGCTGATGTGAATGTAACTATCGGCGGTCAAACGAAAACGGCAGGCGTTGACTTGATAGCGGACGGGGCGACATTACAGAATGTAGCAAGCGATATTACGCTGACTGCACAATGGGCAGACCTTCCGAAGTACAACATCACTTACAATGTGGCATCTTGCGCCTCTGTTTCTCCTACTGATGCGCAGTCGCACGTCCCGCAGGGCGATGCAATAGGCACGCTGCCTACACCGACGGCAATTACGGGTTACACGTTTTATGGCTGGTCGCTGACCGAGCAGACGAGCGAGACCGAGGTGGCACCGGCAATCATCAGCACAGCATACGTGCCAACAAGTGATACGCAACTATACGCGGTCTATTCCCGCACAACTGGATCACAGAACAATACGTTTACACTGATTGATAGTCCCTCCGAATTGGTATCTGGTGCAGATTATGTGATTGCTGCATACTATAACAACAGTGACTATGCTATCAAAGCTGAGACTTATTCCTCGTATTATATAGCGCAGACAGCAGTGACTGTAAGTGACGACAATGTGATTACCAATCCTGCCGCCACAATCATCTGGTGCATTACTGTTGAAAATGCCTTGAGCAACACGGTGTCGATATACAATGCCAACCAAAGCAAATATCTTGATATTATCACAAATGGTAACTACAAGAATCTTGTGCTGGATGCGTCGAAGAAGACGTTTACACTCATTGCAAATGATGATGGAGAACATGCTATAGATTGGGATTTTAATTCTACTACTACAAGTGGATATTATATCTCATACGATGGAAGTCATTCTGATTTTACTACCAATTATGGTGCAGGTTCTGTTGCATTATACCTCTACAAGCGTGATCCTAATGTGTTCTATACAACGGCGGCGTGCAAGGTGCTGACACCTGTTATCAGTCCTGCTGACGGAACGGTACTCAAGGCAGGCAGCAACACCGTGACTATCACCTGTGCAACTGCCGGTGCAAGTATATATTATACGACTGACGGTACTACGCCTTCTTCTTCAAACGGTACTTTGTATTCCGCATCTTTCACGCTTAATGGCGCAACTATAGTAAAGGCAATTGCTGTAAAGTCAGGTCTTGACGATAGCGAAGTGGCTGAGGCGGAATATGGATTCGGAAAAGAGTTCGTGCTTGCAACGAGTACAACCACATTTGAAGACGGGGATGAGATAGTAATTACAAATAGTGATTCGAATCAAGCGTTGAGTACAACGCAGAATGACAATAACCGCGGACAGACATCCGTTTCTGCTGAGGATAATAAGATAATTGTAGATGAAAGTGGCGATGTACAAATCATTTCACTTGAAAAGAGCGGAGATAACTGGTTGTTCAATGTTGGAACTGATGATTACTTATATGCAGCAAGTAGCAGTAGCAATCACCTGAAAACAAACACAAAATCAACAGTCGGTGATAACGGTGTGTGGAGTATAACTATTGCAGCTTCGACAAATGTTGCAACTATAACTGCTCAGGGAACTAATACTCATAATTTGCTGAAATATAATAGTAGTTCTTCGATGTTCAGTTGTTATACATCAGGTCAGAATGATGTTAAGATATATTACTACCATCGTTCCGACCCGTACATAACAATTACTCCGTCAACAATGGAGACTTTCACCTATGCTGTAGGTTATGGTCCGTCGCTTGCGCAGGAACTGACTGTTAAAGGTTACAATCTGACTGGCAATCTGACTGTGGCATGTCCGAGCGGATATGAGCTTAGTGCCACTTCACCGATTAGCGGCTTCAGTGCAAGCAATCTGACGCTGACCAAGGATGCCAGCAACAAAGTCAATACCACCATTTATGTTCGTCTGGCTGCGGGTAAGTCAGCAGGTAAATACGACAAGACGCTCACCATCAGCGGTGGCGGTATTACAGCGGAGAGTGTCAGTCTGGCAGGCTCTGTTGTGGCTGCACCGAGCGGCACGCGTTACCAAATTCTCACTGACGAAGCGGATCTCTTCCCTGACGACGAGATTGTTATTATGAATACTGAGGGGACGCACATAATGAGTACCACGCAGAACAACAACCGTGGTGCTATAGCAGACGGCTTCAGTTTGCTTGGTTCTTCGGTATTCGTGTCAGGTGCTACAGTGCAGACTATTGTGCTTGACGGTTGCGATGATAACTGGTTATTCAAAGTCGGAACCAAATGGCTTTATGCTGCAGGCTCAAGTGAGAATCAATTAAAGTCCGCAGATAATGAGGGTACGGCTTCTAATGGCAATGGTTTATGGAAAGTAGAGGTTAACGATCTCACTTTAGAGTCATCGGTAACTGCACCGCAGTCTTCAAACCGTAATGTGATGCAGTATAACGGAACCGCTACAAACAAAGTATTCAGTGTATATGAAACTCTTCAGTATTCTCCGTTAAAGCTTTACGCCAAACCATCGGCGACTGCCAATGTGTGCGGTTCGCCTTCGGTACTCAGTGGTTTTACTGCTGAATACAGCAAGGGCGCATCTGTTGCGCAGTCGTACAGCGTGAAAGGGCGTAATCTGACCGGTAGCATAACCGTTAGTGCGCCTACAGGTTATGAGGTGAGCACGGCAGAGGACGGCACATACGCAGGCTCGGTCACCCTCTCCCCGACAGACGGCAAGGTTGCACCGGTAACACTATGGGTACGCCTCAAAGCCGACAACAATGCAGGTTCCTACAACGGCGATATAACAATCTCTGCCACCGGCGCCACCACCCGCACCATTGCTCTGACAGGCACTGTAAGTTGCACGGACCCCGGGTTGGCGTTTACGTCAGAAGTAAATGGTGATAGTGAGCACACCTTGATGTTATCCGCATCGTCTATAACAAGCGACAATGCTGTACTGACATCCCTGTCTAATGGAGCATATACTATTACAATGACTCATGAAGATGGTGATGATGAGAATGCTTTATCGTTCAGTACATCAACATTTAAGTTTACAGCCACCGCCGAAGGTATATGGACTGTAAAAATAACTCAGGCGGCATCCACTAACTATTGTGCTTCAAGTGAGGATGGAATAGAATGTACGGTATATGTTATGTGCGATAATCCCGCTGCCCCCACTAATCTGCATCTGACAGATATACGATATAATGGAGCAACACTCACATGGGACGCTGTTGACGGAGCTGCCGCGTATGCTGTTATCGTATCGGGAAAGACAGGTGGAGGCGATGCATCTTATACAGAAACTTATTCCGACCTGACTGAAACGGAAAAATCCTTTGAAAGGCTGAAGCCGGGTTGCACATACGAATGTTATGTGGAGGTAACCAACTCTTGCGGTAAAAGGACAGATTCCGAAGTGACAGACCTTGCCACCATCTTTGCTGTTACTTATCATGCCTCAGGTGAAGAAGACCATATAGTTGGTGTAGCGGACGGCGGCAGCGTTCCGGCATATAGTCCTGTTATTGGTTGCGGCGACAAGGTGTTCGTTGGATGGGCATCATCAGATGTAACTACACTGCAGCAGTCAGACCCCACTACCAATGCTACCGGAGCAATTGCTTCAGTAACTGCCAACACCGACCTTTATGCCGTCTATGCCGCCCGCAACGGAGGCAAAGAACAGAATACGCAGAGTAATATTATAAACGAGACATGGACGAGAAGACAGTGGAATGAGACCAATCATATTGTCAGAGGTGCAGAGACAGCATGGACAACAGATGTGTCAAGCAATCCGTTTAATTCCTTCACAATATCGTCTGCTACCTATGCCTGTGTCATGTTCGATGTGAAAGATGTGGCTCAACACTATCTTATTTCTGAGCGCAAGTTCACGGATCTGAAGCAGATAGAGGTGAAAGGCAACTCACGTGATGGTGCGGCAGTTAATTGCTATGTATATGTCTCAGCCGACAAAACAACATGGACTACACTTACAGAACAAACTATCTCAAGTACTTCCTCGTCTATTAGTACACTTAACTACGAAGTGCCAACAGTCGGTGACTATTATATTAAAATTGCCCTTCAAAGTAGAAATGATTTGTCAGGTAGCAGTTATAAAGTCGGTATTACCGGCATTAGTGCCGTCAAAGCTGACAAAACCTATTATCTGACCGACTATTCTACCACTTGCACAAAGGCGGCTTCTGCAACTGTCACTTGGACCAATGGTAGCGGCAACATAACAGTCTCAGGCTCACAGCCCTCGTCACCCGCTATCGGAACATGGCTCACCATGCCTGCACTCCGGAAAGACAACTACCGTTTCGATGGTTGGAAAGCTACGATAGAAGGAAATGAGAAATCGGAGGTTTATTTAGCAGGTGAGAAGTTCCTTGTCAACCATAATGTGACATTCACAGCCCAATGGACAGAGTTGTTCTCGGTAACCGAACCGGAGTATGGAGTGACATCCTACAAGACTGTCGCCACTACTTCTCTGCCTGCGACACTGACAGTAAAGGGCACGCTCGACGTAACACCTGTGGTTGACGGTCTGACCGACGCAACGCATTTTGCTGTTACCGTTGGTGCAGGAACAAATAACGGTGATGACAAAGACTTCACCTATACCTTTACTTACACGCCTGATGCGTTTGGCACAGGTTCGGGTGCTGACACTCACACCGCCGCCTTCCGCTTCAAAGATGCGGCTTCGGGTGCAGTGTCAGGAGAGGTTACTATCCGTGGCCGCTCATTGCCCGAAGAGTTTGTCATAGCCGTCAAGCACGGTGATAAATGGGTGGCATTGCCAAGCGACTTAGCAGCTACAGAAAGTGCGCAAAGTGCAATTATCCCATACGAGATAACCGTGGACAACACCACGACTCCAACCGCTGCCGTTTATGCACCAAACAATGCGGTATATAAGGCGGCAAACAGGTATAACTCAGACAACAATACTGCTTTGCGTTTTACTAACGATGGCAGTCATTGGCTACAGGTATCAGGCACAGATACGGGTTATAAGATGTGGTTGTCTTCTTCAGGCGGCAATAAAGTTCAGGATTGGCAACTGAAGAGTGCTGACTTCAATTCTTACGAGCTCACCATTCCGAGCAACGCTCATCCGGCAAAGAAGATGGGTATCTACAGCGACAATTATATGGGTTATCACGGCAGTCCGAGCAGTGCGCAGATATATCTGCTGCCTGTCACCAACAAATACACACCCCGTCTGTCAACTGTTACTGAATGGGGAAAGAATAATATCATTGTGGCGCCGGCAACAGTATCGGATATCGCCAAGGCTAAGGTACGTATCGACGGCGGCACATTGTCAGAGTTTATCACCCCTGCACCTGTCAATGTGGCAACCATCGCCGGTGCGAAGAACATACAGTTGAATACCGCTCTCGACTTCACTGCCAACGAGAACAAGTGTCTGTATATCGAATGGTATAACTCATCAAATGAGCTTGTGGGTACATCTAACATCAGCATACCGCTTGTTCTTGCAGGCAACAACACTATGTCAACGATAAGCAACACCAAAGCGTCATGGCGCAATACTCACCGTGAGGTACACCTTCTTCCGGGTGCAACATTAACTGCTGATGCAAGCTCTTTCACAGGCGATGGTGCACTGACTATCCGCCAGCTTGAGGTTTATCCGGGTGCGACATTGAACGTGTCAACAGGTACATTGGCAGTTACCGACCTCAACCTTCGCAGTGGCTGGACGCGCGCAAGCGGCAAGCAATACAACACGCCGCGCGTGTATGTCAAAACGGCTGCTTCGCTTGAGAAGACTCGTGCGCGTATCGACATGGACATCTACGACCAGTCGGAGGGCAAGCACTACTATCCGTTGGCAGTGCCGTTCCCTGTTGCGGTTAACGCCATCGACTACGCCGACAGCTATTTGGCAGACTTCTCTAACTATGGTGCAAACGGACAGTATGTCATAAAGGAATATGACGGCGCGCGTCGGGCACAAAGCGGTCCTGACATCAATGGCAACTGGAAGCCCGTTGCTGAGGGCGCTACCCTGCAGCCGGGCAAAGGCTATATACTGACAGCTGTGGCAGTGAAGGGCGAGGCTGTGATACGTGTACCGCTCACCTATGACAATGCTTGGACTGCAAACGGCGAACAGGCAATTGTAAGCGGCACCACCAAGAACCAAGTCAGTGTTACTGCCTATACCGGTACCGCTGCTGAATCTCACAAACGCAATGCGGGCTGGAACATGCTTGGTGTTCCGTTCCTCTCGTGCTATACGGCCGGTACTGACATGTATTCCGGTGATGCTCTTATCAAAGGACAGATACAAATCTCGTCAGGATATGAATATACCGGTGATGTGCCGTATGTAAGTGTTCCGAGTCATGACTTTGCCGAGTATATTCAAACCGCAATCACCGATACCAAGCTGCGTCCTGAATGGAGTTTCTTCGTGCAGGTAGGCAAGACAGGTACAATTACTTTCAAAAAGGATAATCAAACGAGCGACAATTCCACTCCGATATATGCTCCGCGCAAGGTTGTATCGCAACACATATATCATGCAAGTGTGCTCCTGACTGACGGTGAGGCGGAAGACAAGGCAAACCTCATCATTTCAGACCGTTACTCTACGGATTATGAGGTGGGTGCCGACCTTGAGAAAATGTTCGGCAGCGGAGGCGTCCTGCGACTCTACACTATCTCCGACGGCACACGTCTTGTCTATAACGCACTTCCTGCTACTGCAGCGGAAGAAATACCTGTAGGTTATATCGCTCCAAAGGCAGGCAGATATATGTTCCTGCTGCCGGAGGATGCCGACATGTCGGACATAGAGGCAGTATATCTGACCGACCATCTGGAGAACCGTACAGTGGACCTGATGTGGGTAATGTACGAATTCGACACGGAGGCAGGACAGAACGACACCCGCTTCACTCTGTCGGTAGTGCTGCGTGCTCCCGAAATAACTACCGGACAGCAGGAACTTGTGAATGTTGCAGGCGGAGGATGGGACTTCCGCGTATCGGGCGCAGAGAAGAGCTTGCTGATACGTGATGTGCCTCATGGTGCCGGTGTGTATGTATTCTCTGCCGAGGGCAAACTGCTGAGAGAATGGCAGCAGGTAGAGGAGCGTGGTGTGATAGAGGCAGCTGTTCCGAGCAGCGGAGTGTATAGTGTGCGCGTAATAAACGGCGGAGATGCCAAGACGCACAAGGCTATTGTAAAGTGATAACCGAAAAATGGGAAACAGAAGAAACTCTCGAATATGAAAAGATTTCTCTATATCGTTTTGATTGCAATGCTTGGCAGCATGTATGCAGCTGCCCAAGCTACGGATGGTTTGTGGCTGACATCCCGTCAACGCATGTTGGGAACACAGAGCAGTGTGTCATCGCCGGGGGCACTGCCAGGCACGGCGGCTCCCGTCAGTGTGGCTCCATCATCTGTTTCAGTTGCTGTCCATACTCCCGCTATGATGGCAAGTGGCAGCCGGTACAGTTCTGAGGTGACGGCAGTAGGTGCGAAAAACGTGTCGTCTGTTATCCGACCGCGCAGAGAAGGGGAAAATCCTTTCGGAGGTGAAACAATAGGTGACACACCGAACCCCAACGAGCCCGGCACTCCCCTCGGCGACATTCCCTTCCTGCTGATGGCGTTGCTTGCAGTAATATATGCTTTTGCTGCGCGTACTAAGTGCCTGAAATCCGATAAACGTCAATAGTAAACACACACAAATATGAAAAGAAGTATTCTGTTAATATCGCTTGGATTGCTCATCGCCAATCTCTGTGCGTTCTCTCAGTCAGGCATCACTGCCGGCGACCACGATTTCGGCACGGTAAGTATCAAGGGACAGAGTTCTGTCACCGGCACGGCTGATATACCCGTGTCTTGGCAAAACCTTCCTGACGGTGGCACTGTGTATGCCGAACTCACATCAGGAGAGGCCGACCCTGACGGTTTTTATATTGAAGGAGATAACTACTATTACATCGGCTATGGTGCCACGCTGACAAGCAAGACCACCTTCCAAATCGGGTATGTGGCAGCAAAGGCGGGAAAATACACCGGAACAATCCGGTTCTATGCCTATGACTCCTCATGGACAAACGAGGTGGAGAAAGTGATAACTGTCACTCTGACCGTTACAGACGAGGCGATAGTGGAGCAGGTGGCAACATTCACCAAGGTCACTGCCGTCTCACAACTCGCTGCCGGAGACACTGTGGTCTTCGTTTCCGAAGACGAGGGCGTTGTGTGCGGACCGTTGAATGGCGCATATCTTCCCGCAGTGTCGGAAAATGTCAAGATGGACAAACAGAAAGGCACTGTTGAGGTTCCTCTTGCTGCCCAGACTTTTGTGCTCGGCAAATACAATGGCAATTGGCAGTTCACGGCCACGGGCACTACCGACCGACTGCTCTCCGATGTAAGCGGAAAGGGCGGATTCTCCTATGGAGAACCTTCGCAAACCCTGTTGGCAGGATGGGCGATTGACATCTCCGAGGGCAGGGCGCGTGTGAGCCGTCCGAGTGACGACACCTATCCTGTGCTGTTCAATAAAGACCGTTTCAAACCGTACAAAAGCGAAACGGCAGGTGTGCTCCCTTGTCTGTACAAGAAATCCGGCGGTTACGCTTCAATAACAAGCAGTCTGAAACTCTCATCTGATATTGTGTTCGGAGATGTTGAGCAGTCGAAGACTAAGTCGGTTGAGGTGGAATACGTCGGCGAAAACCTTACGGAAATGATACTCTGGGATGTGGATGGTGTTGACAAAGCCTTCTTCACCGTCTCCGACCAAGGCAGCTCCTCCGCAGGAAAGATAGTGGTAACATACAATGGTGAAGCAGCAACTCCCGGCAAACTCGATGCAAAGGTGATTTACCTCACTCAGGATGCTGAACTGGAGCTTATGGAAGGCTCTTTCCCGATAAGCATCAATATCATTGCCAATGCAGACCCCACTGCTGTCCTGTCCGACAAAGCCTTGCTTGAAAAGGCGGGAGAGAAGACATTGACAAACGGCAGTCTCCGCCTGCTGATGCCCGACGGAACGGTGTATGATGCTCTTGGAAAGAAACTCAAATAGCCCTCTCCTCATCGCACCGTAATCTCACCGTACTCTCACCGTAATCTCACCGTACTATCGGTATCACTCTGGTATCACTGTAGAGACTGAATATATTCAGTCTCTACCTCTACAATTATATTCAGTCTCTACCTCTACAATTATGTTCTGTCTCTACAACGTATATTCTGTCTCTACAACGTATATTCAGTCTCTACTATATTCACTCTCAACGGCATCCACTCTCTACTATATCCTAAGACTAAACATACGCATCGACATCCTGCCACTCTCCCAATGCCGCATAAGGCAAAATCCGACTTACCGAATATACGCTATAATTTAATTCCGCCAACGGGTATAATTTTTATTAAAATGTACAAGAAAAAACACTTGTCTCTTGCACATTCCAAAAATTTGCAGTACTTTTGCAGCCGCTTTCGGAGTAGGCTCTCGTGAAGAAGCAAGTGGAAAGGCTTGCCATAGTGGTGAAGTGCTCCCGCCTGACCGATATTATAATGTGTGATTTGATAATTTGATGATTTGAAAATTTGAAGATTCTTCAAATAGTCCGTCATCCGACGGACGTCAAATAGGGCATAGCCCGTCAAATAGTTAGTCTCTCGACTGACGTCAAATCCTTAAATTTATTTAAGTTAATGTACGCAATTGTAGAAATGCAGGGACAGCAGTTCAAGGCAGAGGCCGGTAAGAAACTGTTTGTTCATCGCCTGGAAGCCGAAGAAGGTGCACAGGTTGAGTTTGAAAAAGTGCTGCTTATCGACAACGAGGGTGCCGTTACCGTTGGTGCTCCCACAGTTGAAGGCGCTAAGGTAGTATGCGAAGTGGTAGCCGATGTTCGCGGAAAGAAAGTGCTCGTGTTCCACAAGCGTCGCCGCAAAGGTTACAAGAAACTGAACGGACACCGTCAGGACTTCACTCAGGTACTCGTTAAAGAAATTGTTTGTTAAACCCCAAAAATTCATTAGAGATTATGGCACATAAGAAAGGTGTGGGCTCGTCAAAGAACGGCCGTGAATCAGAAAGCAAACGTCTCGGTGTTAAGATCTGGGGCGGACAAGTAGCCAAAGCTGGTAACATCATAGTTCGTCAGCGCGGTACTGTGCATTATCCGGGCGCAAACATGGGTATGGGTAAAGACCACACTCTGTTCGCACTGGTTGACGGAATAGTTACATTCCACCGTAAAAAGAACAATCGTTCCTACGTCTCAATTGAGCCGTTTGCTCAACCGGCAGAGGCGTAAGCGCATTCAAGCCCTCTCAGCCGAGAGGGCTTTTTTATTGAAATAAAGAGATAGTCACTTAAGGTCTTAAGACGCTTGAGATGCTTGAATAACTTAATTATATATAACCATGCTTACACTCAAACAGATTTATGATAACAAGGCTCTTGTGGTAGCCGGTCTCGAGAAGAAACATTTTCAAGGCGCAGCCGAAGCAATTGACCGCGTGATTGAACTTGACTCTCAACGCAAGTCGGCACAGCAGCTCAAAGATGCCGCCCAGGCGGAGATGAACCGCATCTCCAAAGAGATAGGTATGCTCTTCAAGCAGGGCAAACAGGAGGAAGCCGCCGCTGCCAAGCAGAAAACGGGTGAACTGAAAGAGCAGATAGCACAATATGAGGCTCAGATGAAAGAGGCGGAGGAGGCTCAGCTCAAACTGCTCCTCACCATACCCAACGTGCCTTACGACATAGTGCCCGAAGGCACTGCTGCCGAAGACAACCTCGTGGTGAAGAGCAACGTGGGCGAGTGCCCCGAAGGCTCTACCGTTGGCAACTGGCAGGGCAACGTGGTTAACGACAATGCCAAACTCCCCCACTGGGAACTGGCTAAGAAATACAACCTCATCGACTTCGACCTCGGAGTGAAGATCTCCGGCGCAGGTTTCCCCGTCTATATAGGCAAGGGCGCACAACTGCAGCGCGCACTCATCAACTTCTTCCTCGCAGAGGCTGCCAAAGCCGGATATGTGGAGATTATGCCTCCTACTGTTGTAAACGCTGCTTCCGGATACGGAACAGGTCAGCTGCCTGACAAGGAAGGTCAGATGTACCACTGCGAAGTGGATGACCTCTATCTTATCCCCACAGCCGAGGTGCCTGTCACCAATCTCTATCGCGATGTCATTATCGACGAAAAGGACCTGCCTATCAAGAACTGCGCTTACACCGAGTGCTTCCGTCGTGAGGCGGGCTCGTACGGCAAAGACGTGCGCGGACTCAACCGTCTGCACGAGTTCTCCAAGATAGAGATTGTACGCATCGACACTCCCGAACACTCAGCTCAGTCTCATCAGGAGATGCTCGACCACGTGGAGGGACTGCTTCAGAAACTCGAACTGCCTTATCGCATCCTGCGTCTCTGTGGTGGCGACATGTCGTTCACTGCCGCCCTCTGCTACGACTTTGAGGTTTACAGCGAAGCACAGCACCGCTGGCTTGAAGTCAGCTCAACAAGCAACTTCGACACCTATCAGGCTAACCGACTCAAGTGCCGCTACCGCCGTCAGGAGGATAAGAAGGTGGCTCTCTGCCACACTCTCAACGGCTCTGCACTCGCTCTGCCCCGTATCGTGGCTGCACTGCTGGAGAACAACCAGACCGAGCGCGGCATTCATATACCTGCCGCATTGCAGCCCTACACCGGCTTCGAGTGGATAGACTGACAGAACAGGTAACTGAGATGACATTCTATATGTCGTCACCGTACTATCACCGTAGTATCACCGTACTATCACCGTACTATCAATGTATTACTGTAGAGACTGAATATATTCAGTCTCTACTTTGTCAGTCTCTACTTTGTCAGTCTCTACTTTGTCAGTCTCTACTTTGTCAGTCTCTACCTCTACAATTATGTTCACTCTCTACTTTATTCTATTTCTATTTATTCTATCTCTATTATATCCGCTCTCTGCTTTATCCGGTCTCTACTTTATTCAATAGCTTCTCGCTCTATTTTCTTTTGCGTATTCCGTGAATTTGTTGTATCTTTGCCGAATAAATTTGGAATACTATGCTTGAACTGCTTAAATACACCGTTCCGGCACTCATAGTGCTGGCTGCTACATGGCTCGTTCTCGGCAAGTTGCTGAAGGAAGAACGGCAGAAACGTGAGTATGAACTCCGCCGTCAGGACCGCAATATCACCAACCCCCTCCGTCTGCGCGGATTCGAACGTCTGGCATTGCTGCTCGAGCGTATCACTCCCGAGCACATGCTGATGAATCTTGATTTCAGCTCCATGACCATACAGGACCTTCAGCGGCATCTGCTGCAGACTGTCCGACTCGAAACGGACCACAACCTGAGTCAGCAGATCTATGTCAGTGATGAGACATGGCAGGCTGTGTTGCTCGCAAAAGAGGAGACACTCAACTTCATCAACGCCATCGCTCTGCAGATGCCCGAAGGCAGCACCACTCTGCTGTATGCTCAGACCCTGATCACTGCCTATCGCCAGAACGGCGAGACACCTGTCCAGCATGCAATGCAACTGCTGAAAGATGAAGCGAAAGGAATATTATAGAGTCAATTAAGTATCTAAGAATTTATTAACCTGTCAAACTTCTGAAGCCTATCAAATCTCTCAAACTCATACTCCCCTTTCTCTTCCTGCTTGCCGTCTCCTGCAGTGTTGACGAAGAGTGCCGGCAGACCGAGTCGGTGCGATGCGTCGTGGTGTTCAGTTGCGACTCCATGGTGGTGACGGAAGATACCATGTATCTGAGTTCTTTCACTGCCGTTGATTCGGTTACCGTGCAGGGAGTGGGCATTGACTCGGTGCTCTACAACAACCAGAAGAACGTGAGCAAACTCTCGCTTCCCCTCCGTAGTGACACCACTGAGACACGCTATCTGCTGACACTCAATTCTCAACCTGAGACACTGGTTATCAAGCACGAAAACAACGATTATTTTGTATCGCTGGCATGCGGCTGTTTCGTCTTCCATGAAGTGGATACCGCTTTCGGTACCAACGGACTGATAATCGACTCCGAAGTGATAAACACTGCCGTGCAGAACGTGGAGCAGGATAACATAAAACTGTATATTAGCTTTTAGTGAAACGCAGTCTGTTAGCCATATTGATTGTTCTTTCCGCCACCGGTGTGGCTGCGCGTGAGTATGCCGACAGCGCTGTTTATCAAGGTATCAACCTGAAGATTGACCTGGCTACTCCCGTGCTGGAAATTGCACGTTCAAAGGCTACGGTAATGAGTTATGAGGCGGCACTCAACGTAAGGTTGGTCAACCGCTTTTATCCGACTCTCGAGTGGGGATATGGTCAAGGCGACTGCACCGCCGCAGGCGGCAATTTTCATGGAATGGGCGGTTTCGGCAGAATAGGACTTGACCTGGCTGCACTCAAAAAAAGCCGTAAGGACAACATGCTGCTTGTCGGTATTCGCTTGGGCACGGCTGTGCAGGGATACGAACTGACTGATGTACGTGTGTGGGATACCTATTGGCAGAAATATACCACTCGCGGGTACGACCACATGGTACGTGCCGATGTGTGGGGCGAAGTGGTGGCAGGAGTGCAGGTGAAAGTGTACAAGAGTTTCCACATGGGTTGGTACGTGCGACTCAAACTGCTCTTCACCCGTAAGGAGAACGGAACTGTCAATGCATGGTACATACCGGGTTTCGGCTACAGGCAGGACACCAATTTCGGCATCAACTATTACCTCGGCTGGAAATTTTAACTTGTCAGACACATCAGACTACTCAGACTTTTAAACTCGTCAAACATCATACCTTATGAACACACCACAACTTCTCAATCGGGCAGCCGACAATATCCGTATCCTTGCGGCTGCAGCTGTAGAAAAAGCCAAATCGGGTCACCCGGGCGGAGCCATGGGAGGCGCTGATTTCATCAATGTGCTCTTCTCCGAGTACTTAGTCTATGACCCCGAGAACCCTGCATGGGAGGGGCGCGACCGCTTCTTCCTCGACCCCGGTCACATGGCGCCTATGCTCTATGCTCAACTTTGTCTGGCAGGTAAGTTTACACTCGAAGACCTCAAGAACCTGCGTCAGTGGGAGAGTGTAACTCCCGGTCATCCTGAGCGTTGCATTGAGCGAGGTATTGAAAACACCTCCGGTCCTCTCGGTCAGGGGCATACTTTCGCCGTAGGTGCGGCTATAGCTGCCAAGTTCCTTAAAGCGCGTTTCGGCAAGGTGATGGATCAGACCATCTATGCTTTCATCTCCGATGGTGGTATTCAGGAAGAGATTTCGCAGGGCGCAGGCCGGCTGGCAGGGCACCTTGGTCTGGACAACCTCATCATGTTCTACGACAGCAACTCTGTGCAGCTCTCAACCGACTGCAGTGCTGTCACCAGTGAGGACGTGCAACGCAAATATGAGGCGTGGGGCTGGTACGTGCAGACCATCAACGGCAACGACCCGATAGAGATACGTGTGGCTCTCGCCAATGCCAAGGCAGAGCACTCGCGCCCCTCGCTCATCATTGGCCAGACCATAATGGGTAAAGGTATCGTTACTGCTGAGGGCGAGTCCTTCGAGGGCAAATGCTCTACTCACGGTGCTCCACTCTCCAAGTCGGGAGGCGGTTCCTTCGAGAAGACTATAGAGCACTTGGGCGGCAATCCTGAAAACCCGTTCTGTATCTTCCCCGAGGTGAAGAAACTCTATGAGACGCGTGCTGCCGAACTCCGCGGTATAGTCAACCGGCGCTACGAAGAGTTCTATCAGTGGCAGAAGCAGAATCCTGAGTTGGCAAAGACATACGAGCAATACTTCTCAGGAGAGGGTCCTGAGATTGACTGGAGCAAGGTGGTGCAGAAACCCGGTGCTGCCACTCGAGGCGCTTCAGCTGTTGTACTTGCCGAGCTGGCACAACAGGTGGGCAACATGATTGTTGCCAGTGCCGACCTCAGCAACTCCGACAAGACCGACGGCTTCCTCAAGAAAACACATGCTTTCACTCGTGGCGACTTCTCAGGCGCCTTCCTTCAGGCAGGTGTGGCAGAACTTACCATGGCGTGTGTCTGCATAGGTATGGCACTCCACGGAGGAGTAATTCCTGCTTGCGGCACATTCTTCGTCTTCTCCGACTATATGAAACCCGCAGTCCGTATGGCTGCATTGATGGAGGTGCCCGTCAAGTTCATCTGGACTCACGATGCTTTCCGTGTAGGCGAAGACGGTCCTACCCACGAACCTGTGGAGCAGGAAGCCCAGATTCGCCTGATGGAGAAACTGCATAACCATAGCGGCAAACCCTCCATGCTCGTCCTCCGTCCTGCTGATGCCGAAGAGACCACCATGGCATGGCGTCTCGCTATGGAGAACACTCATACTCCTACCGCGCTCATCTTCTCCCGTCAGGACATTCCTGCACTGCCTGTGCAGAACTTCGAGGGATTCAGGAAAGGTGCATATATCGTCTGCAAAGACGAGAATCCCGAAGTGGTGATGCTTGCTTCAGGTTCTGAGGTCAGCACACTTCTTGCTGGTGCCGAACTGCTGAAGCAGGATGGCGTTCGTATGCAGATAGTCAGTGTGCCTTCCGAGGGACTGTTCCGTTCGCAGCCGAAAGAGTATCAGCAAGAGGTGTTGCCTCAGGGAGTTAAACGTTTCGGAATGACTGCAGGTCTCAGTTGCACACTCGAAGGTCTGGTAGGCGAAAACGGAGTGGTGTGGGGACTCGACTCCTTCGGTTTCTCCGCTCCCTACAAAGTGCTTGACGAGAAACTGGGCTTCACTGCCGAGAATGTGTACAAACAGGTGAAGGCACTGCTTGGCTGATAACAGCCTTCTGATATAAACTTCAGAGTAAAAAAAGAAACGACTTGCGGTGGTTTATCGCAAGTCGTTTATGTATGCATCGGGTTTGCTTATCGTGAAATCAGTGTTCATGTCCGAGAACTGCGGATTGCGGAAGAGCAGGGTGGTGGTCTTCATGCCCGTCTCCCGCATTGCGGCATATAGCGGCATCAGGTCGTGTTTGCGTATTTGCAGTGTGAAGTCGCGCACTCCGCTGCCCGGTTGGCCGGGCAAAAGTGTGACAATATAGTTGCCTGCTTGCTCTTTTGTCTCTGCCTGACAACTTTCGCTGAGCGCCTTGGTGAACAGTAGCGGATTGATGTCTGCCAGTTCGTCGGGCATAGGCGAAGATAGTGTCAGTTCGTCATTGTCTTCGCTGTAGGAGTAGAGAGTGTTGCCGTCGTAGGCAATCTCCATACCCATCAGTTGTGCCTTGAACTGCTCGCCGCGCATCACAATAGTGCCGGTGATGGTGGTCGGCTGGCTGGCTTTCTCGGTGATGGTTACGGTGAAGTCGGACTGCAATGTGTGCTTCTCTATATTGTCCAAGAAGCGTGTCAGCAGGTCATCTTCCGCCATGCAAACCATTGGCAGGAACAATAAGCTAATCAATATTTGTCTGAATCCGGTCATATAACTCTCAACTCTCCACTCTCAACTCTCAACTAAATACTCTATAACTTCTCTCAACTCTCAACTTTCAACTCTCAACTAAATACTCTATAACTTCTCTCAACTCTCAACTTTCAACTCTCAACTCTATCTAACTCCCAGACTCTCCAAAATCTGTGCCAATTGTCCAAGGTCTTGCACCAGCACGTCTCTGCCCTTCGGACCTTTGTTCGGTCCCACAATGCCTGCTGCCTCTAATTGGTCTGTCAGTTTGCCTGCACGGTTGTAGCCTATCTCAAAGGCACGCTGCAGTTTGCTGGTCGAGCCTTCCTGCTTGGTGACCACGTATGTGGCTATATCTTTGAACAGCGGGTCAAGTCGCTTGAGGTCCACACTGCCGGGAGCCACAGCATCGCCTTCGCCTTCCTCGCCCACATATTCGGGCAATTGGTAGGGCAGACTGTACGACTGCTGCTGGCTGATATCGTCAACAATAGCCTCCACTTCAGGTGTGTCCACAAAGGCGCACTGTATTCGTGTCAGTTCCGCATTGGCGGCATAGAGCATATCGCCCTTGCCCGTCAGACCTTCCGCCCCCTTCGAGTCGAGCACGGTGCGCGAGTCGATAACCGACTGGGTGCGAAGTGCTATTCGGGTAGGTATGTTCGATTTGATAAGACCGGTCACAATCTTCACCTCCGGACGCTGTGTGGCAAGTATGAGATGCATACCCACGGCACGCGCTTTCTGCGTCAGACGGGCAATGGGCAGTTCCACCTCCTTGCCTGCCTGCATGATGAAGTCGCCGTACTCGTCTATCACTATCACTATGTACGGCATGAAGTGGTGGTGAAGCTCTTTGCCGAGTTTGTCCTTCACCTCCTTCTCTGGGTTGAGGCGGCGGCTGACGAACTTCTCGTTGTAGTCCTCAAGGTTGCGCACGCGTGCGTCCATAAGCAGGGTGTAGCGCTCCTCCATCTCTATCACAAGCGAGTTGAGGGTGTTGATGACCTTTGTGCAGTCGGTGATGATGATCTTGTCCTGAGTCGGGTCGTAGTCGGGCATGGCTGCCATGTAGTGCCGGCGCAACGGTTCGTATATGCTGAACTCCACCATCTTCGGGTCAACCAATACCATCTTCAGTTCGGCAGGATGTTTCTTGTACAGAAGCGAAGTGATGATGGCGTTCAGTGCTACCGACTTTCCCTGACCTGTCGCACCTGCAACCAGAAGGTGCGGTGCCTTGGCAAGGTCGAACATGAACACTTCGTTGGTGATGGTCTTGCCCAGCACTACCGGAAGGCGCATCTTCTGCTCTTCCTGGAAACGGCGGCTGGCTACCACCGAGTGCATCGACACCACCTGAGGTTTCTTGTTGGGAACTTCTATGCCCACCGTGCCTTTGCCCGGCATAGGAGCTATGATTCGTATTCCTCGGGCAGCGATACTCATCATTATGTCGTTCTCCAAACTGGTGATGCGCGCTATCTTCACACCCTCCTTCGGCACTATCTCATACAGCGTCACAGTGGGACCCACTGTAGCCGATATGCTCACTATCTCTATTCCGAAATTGCGGAAGGCCTGAATGATGCGTTGCTTGTTCTCCTGCTGCTCGTTGGTGTCTATTACGGGGCGGGTCTCATTCTCGTAGGTCTTCAACAGTGAGAGCGAAGGTGCCTTGAAGTGCGAGAGGTCACGACGCGGGTCGTAAGGACCCAGTTTCTTTATCAGATACTCAGGGTCGTCTTCCGACAGTTCGGTATCCTCGGTCTCGTTGATGTCGAGTTCGGGGTCTGAGGCAGGGGTATCAGTCGTGCTGTCGGGTGTCTGCGGGTTGTCAGTGCTCTGCGGGTTGTCCTGATTGTCAGGATCCTCCTCTTCGCCTCCCACTTTTATAGTGAAATTGTCATCACCGTTATCATCGGGCAATATCACTATGTCAGGGTCTTCCGGAGTGTCAAGACCGGGCTCGTCGGGCGTTTCCGGACTGTCAGGCGTCTCAGGATTGTCTATGTCCGGATTAGCGGGGCGCTCTTTCTTCTTGAACAGTGATTTCACCCATTGCCCGAACCTCTGCAGGTTGGGTATGGTGTTCTTGTCTATGCAAACAAAGAAGATGAATGTGCCTGCTATCAGCAGCAGGAGCACACCTATTATCTGTATGTACGACGTAAGCCACATGCTCAGTGTCTGTCCGTGTACTCCTCCCCAACGGAAGAAACTATCGATGCCTGTCCACTGCTGAATGAATCCGAGTATGAAACTGCCCCATATCAGCCAGAAGGCTGAGCAGAAAAACAGCCTCCAGCCGCGGAAAGTGAAGGCGGGATAGACAAGGCGCACCGCCCACAGCGCCATGAACACAAGTATTGCTACTGATGCTATGCCGAAAGTCCTGTCAATCAGAAACTGGGAAATGGCGGCACCTTCCAATCCTCCCCAGTTCTGAATGTTGTGGCGGAGAGCACGTGTGCCTTCGTGAGGCTGCTCCATCAGGGAGAAGTCAGCACTGCCTGTGAAAAAATAGGAGATGAATACTATCGTCAGATAAAGAGTGAAAGCTGCAAGCAGAATGCCGCATACCAGTTGTACGCGCTCATTCTGAAAGAATTCGCTCACTTTCTTGAGGTCCTGGAGGTTGAGTCTCTTTTTGTTGCCGCCGTCAACAACTTCAATGTCGCTCTGTCGCGACGGGCGTGTCGGTCGTCTTGTTGCCATATCTTTTCGTCTGTTGGTTAAGTTTAGGTTGCACTATTGCATATTAAGCATGCAAAATTACGCTATTTTTTCGAGATATGCAATTAAAAAACAATTTTGACCTCCGATTGTTGTTCAACATGCCGTTCTGCGACCACGTTTCGTCACGTCACTATCAGTGTCAAATAATGAGAATTTTGTTGTGTATATAATAAAAAAGTTATATCTTTGCAGCGTCATTTCTTAATACTAACCAAATTAAACTCTGTCAAATGAAAATTTTATTCCTTTTGTTTGTCTTGTAGCCCTGCTGTTTGCTGCATGCAAGAACGGTGAACCCGAGCTTAAACTCAAGGTTGAACCATCTGTTATCACCTGCCCTGATACAGGCGGTGACTACGAAGTAGAACTCACATCTGCCAATGCTTGGACTGCCGATGTTTCCGAGTCATGGATAAAACTTACTCCCGCATCGGGCGACGCAGGTACATCAACAGTACGTATTAAAATCTCTGCCAACAAAGAGAGTGCCGAGAGCGCAGGCAAGATAACGTTCACTGACGGTGCGAACACCACCGAACTGCCTGTCACTCGTGCCGCCAAAGCACCTGCACAACTGAGTGTGGTGTCAGAAACTGAGATAAACGCTCCTCGTGATGGCGGCGAATATACCATTCAGGTGGAGAGCAATATCCGCTGGTCGGCATCAAGCAATGTAAGTTGGGCAAAAGTGAGCAAGGGCGTGAGTCAGAACAACGACAACGTGACTATCACTGTCTCTGCAGCCACCATTCCCGAAGAGACTACTGCCGTTATCACCATAGCTCCTTACGGCGAAGGCAAGGAGGCAGGCGAGCAGACAGTGACAATCACCCGAGGCGGCACAGATGCCACTTCAATGTCGGTTGACCCGACAAAGATAGACGCCTCATCCGATGGCGGCAACTACACCGTGAACGTGTCAACCACAGCCAAGTGGCGTGCATGGACTACTTGGGACGTGGATTGGTTCAAACTGAGCAACACCGAAGGCGAAGGTGACGGCTCGTTTGGTGTAACCATCGATCCTGCTACTTCCACGGGAGACATGACGGGAATAATCACCATAGAGGAGGTTCGCACAGACAACTACAAATCGGTAGTGACGCAAGTCACTGTCACCCGCAAAGGCAAGGCGGCAGCCTCGCTCTCGGTAACTCCTACAAAGATAGATGCTCCTGCCGCAGGAGGAGAATTCCCTGTTCAGATTAAGAGCAACTATCCGTGGACTGCAAGTGTTGTAGGTGCCAAATACTTCTCAATCTCCATCAACAAGGGCGACGGCGATGCCACGATGATAGTCACCGTAAAACCTACAACTGAGGAGCAGGAGGCAACCGGCTCTGTCACCATCAGAAGCACCTTCGGTGGTGAGGAGGCGCGTGTCAACATTAGAAGGGCGGCTGCCATACCTGTGGCTCCCGAGCCTGACGAAGAACCGGCAACCAAGTTCACGACCAAACCATTCAGTGTTAACAGCTCAGATGGCAAGGTGTATTTCTCCTCGGGTAATTTGCAGTATCAGGCATCTACCGACACATGGCGCTTTGCATTGAGACAATGGAGCGTTGTCGGAGAATACAACAAATATATATCCGACACCTACTCCGGTTGGATTGACCTCTTTGGCTATGGCACGGGTCTGCATCCTACGTGGTCATATTCTGATACGTGGAGATACCCCGGATTCGCAGATTGGGGGGTGAATGCTATCAGCAATGGCGGTTCTGAAAGAAATCAATGGCGCACACTAACCGAGCAAGAGTTTAGATATATGCTCGGAATGCGTGATAATTGGAACAAACTGCGCGGATATGGCACTGTGAACGATGTGCCAGGGTTTATTCTTCTGCCTGACGACTGGCACCTTCCTGCTTCGCTTACTTTCAATGCTAATGAAGATAACAGTAATGCCAAGTATAGTGATAATGTATATTCTGGTGAGCAGTGGCAGAAGATGGAAACCGCAGGAGCCGTCTTCCTTCCGGTAGGAGGAAGCAGAATAGGTACTGCTATACATAATAAATTGACAGACAAAAGAGGTTTCTATTGGGTTGCCCCCAACCAAGCGGACGAAGAATCGAGTAAGGGCGTTTACATGTTCGCATTCTGGGAAGGATATAAATATCGCGTGGATAAAGATTCTCACCCCGAATCAGGTCTCTCTGTACGCCTTGTGTATGATGTGAAATGATTCGTCTAAATAGTATAACAAATATCATTTTGTCAGGAATATGCCATATTTCCTGACAAAATGATATTTGGGCTATGGGCTATCATGAAGCTATCATCAAGCAAAGTGTTAGCTACCTCTTAGCTCACTCCTCGCTCTGACATATTGTCACGGTTTTGTGCCTATTAGTAACTTTATGTCAACTGGGTACACCCGGTCTCGATACTCATCTCAGCAGCTCTGCTCCTCGCAACCGCAGCCTGGAGTCTCGGTCTCAAGTGTGACATGAGTGATTCCCGCTTTGGCTAGAGCGTGCTTCAATAGGTGCTTTGTCTCGGATTCATTCTCCAGTTCGTCCACTACTACATGTGCTGTCATTGCGTTCTCTGTGGTGCTTATTGCCCAGATGTGAATGTGGTGCACTCCGCTGACGTGGGGCTGTGCGAGAATTAGCGCCTCAATCTCGCTCAGGTTTATTCCCTCCGGCATGCCGTCAAGCGACAGACGCAGACTATCAGACAACAGGTCCCATGTGGAGACAAGTATCACCACTGCAATAATCAGACTCACTATCGGGTCTATTATGTACCAGCCGGTGAAACTGATGACCACGCCTGATATGACCACGCCTACCGACACCAGCGTGTCGGCTGCCATGTGGAGGAAGGCTCCTCTGACGTTGAGGTCAGTCTTCTGCCCCTTCATGAGCAGCAGTGCCGTTGCGCCGTTAATCACTATCCCCACTCCGGCAGTCCACGAGATGGCAGCACCGTTGACCTCGGCGGGAGTGATGAACTTGTGGATACTCTCCACTATGATAGCACCCACTGCAACTAAAAGAATGATGGCGTTGAGAAGCGAGATGAGCACCGTGCTCTTGCGGTAGCCGTAGGTGAAATGCCGGTTGGAGTGTACTTTTGCCAGTTGGAATGCAACTAATACAAGTGCCAGACTCAGTACGTCGCTCAGGTTGTGCCCTGCATCGCTCAGCAGCGAGAGCGAGTCCTGCCAGAAGCCGACACCCGCCTCGGTTACTACAAAGGCGAGATTGAGTATTATCGACAGAATGAAAATCCAACTCAGTTGGCTTACCTGATGACCATGATGATGGTGATGATGATGATGATGTTCGTGATTATGCATAGTAGTGAGTTTTTGTTGTTTGACTCTGCAAAAGTATAGGTTTTGCCTGAGCCTGACAAGTATTTGGCGTGTTTTCACAACAAATGACTATCTTTTCTGCCGCAGCAGATACCCTTTCATGGTGAGAAAAAAACACTCAAAACACACAATATGTCATTTTTTACTTTATTTATCGACTAAATATTCGTAACTTTGCACGCTAATATAATATGGCATATCTTGTCAAAGCGGAAGGTAAATGAGTGATACAATCGAGCATAAAGGTATAGTGGAATCTGTCAGCGGACAGGAGGTGCATGTGCGTATTGTGCAGGCTTCGGCGTGTAGCGCGTGCCATGCAGCAAAGAGTTGCATGGCGGCTGATGCCCGTGAGAAGTATATCGACTGTCTGGCGGAGGAACCGCTTGCCGTGGGTGACGATGTTATGGTAAGCGTCTCGCAGAAACAAGGCTGGCTGGCAGTATTGCTCAGTTTTGTTCTGCCTTTCCTTCTGCTCATGCTCATGCTCTGGCTCACGGGCAAGGTGTGGTCTGAGGCTGTTTCGGGCACGGTCTCTATCTGTTCACTGCTGCCGTACTACTTAGTGATATGGCTGTTCAGAGACAAGTTAAGGAAACGCTTCAACTTCATTGCAAGGAAACAGTAATATCCTTTTATAGTAAATGGCGGGCACTCTGATTAAATATTACTCTCAATTTGATGTTGATTGAAATTCTTGAATGCTTTTTAACAATATATAATTGAATGTGTAAACAAAACTCGCCTGTGTCTAAAGATAAAGAGTTAAAAATATAAAATATGATGAAAATTTGTAGGTTTTTCTCGTTGTTTGTGACATTGTTTTTGCTATTGTCTTGCTCACAACTTACAAATAATATTACAGATGATATAAATACAACGGTTAAACGTAACGTTCCAATATCAATATCATCAATGGATTATACAGATCCAAATGAGTTGTACGCACTTTATGTAGCCGATTCAGTCAATGTGATACATTATAAAGTCGCTCGTTTGTTGGCATCTGTAGAACTTCTGGCTGGAGCTAATTTTGGATTAGGAAATGCTATAGACCCTTATGATGGCTATCATCCGTATATGCGAAGATATAGTTTCTGGAATCTGCATTATGGATTGACAACATTATAAATTATTGATAACATTAATAAATATATGAAAAAGTTAATGCGTAATATTTTTGTACTATTGGTGTTATCAGCATGTCTGTATGCTTGCGATAGAGTGATTATGAGTCCGATCCAGACCAATTATGGGGTGAAAAGGGGAGATGCGTTTGTGTATTCTCAAAAGGATACTATTATTACACGCTCTTATGACCCGCAAAATGGGAGAAAAAAAGAACTTTGCTTTCCACCTGATGATTTTTTCTTCATGGTTCCATGGTATCCTGAGCAAGATGAGACTATTAAGCATAATGAAGAAAAACATGAACTGCATTTGAGAAAAATAAGTAATAATGGTGTCGCATACGTAATAGAGGGTAGTTCTCTATATATAAACGACACATTGATTTCGTACGCTTCATGGTGTAACCCTAAAGAAGATACAGTTATAGTATCAGGTATGTTTGGCAGAAAAGACACAGTTATAACCAAGATTGACAATCCTGCTCCTTATCCATTAATGCAAGTTATAGACACTCTGATAGAATATTATCCTCAATATGTAACTATATTAACTGACACATTAGAACACTCGTTCAAGAATGTAGAAGCAACAGATGAACGTAACTTCCCGCACATTGTGGTAAATTAGACGGCAAATATATGCGAAGATATAGTTTCTGGAATCTGCATTATGGATTGACGACATTATAATTAATTGTGTATGAAAAATATATTAAATTTGTCTATTTATCTATTGTCGGTTGTCTTGACAACCGGCTGTAGCAGTCATCCAGTTAATATTGGGCATGCAGAGCGATTTGAGCAAGATGGAATGGCGTACATCTACTCTCCTGCTGATTCTTTTAATGTTCGTTCGTATTATGCAATATATTCGTCATATCCTCGTAAAAATGAAACTAACAACAAACCCGATGATTTCTTACAACAGGTTAGCTGGTACACAAAAGATAAACACGATACTGATACTCCTTTTGATCCGGAAACACACCAACTTCATATTAAAAAGATTACCAACAAGGATAAAACTTATGTGATTGAAGGCTATGCTATATATATAAATGATTCGAGTTATACATATTATTCTTGGGGCAATCCTGCAGATTCAGTGCAAATTCTGAGCATTTTAGGTAAAAGAGATACAATTATTTTTCACGTTAACCATGCTCCCTATCCGTTAACGCAAGTGTTGGATACTCTGATGAAGTATTATCCTGACTATGTAACAGTGATTGACGACACTCTGGAACATTCGTTCAATAATGTTGAAGCAAATTACGAAAAGAATTATCCTCATATAACTATAAAATAACACTTGTCTTATGAAACGACTTCCTTATCTGTTCATGCTGCTTATGCTGCTTGCAGCCTGCAATCAGACTCCACAGGGAAACAATGATTCGGAAAAGCAGCAGGATGAGAGGATTCTTTCCTCCGCTGAACAACTGCAACTCCGCGGACCGGTAAAACTGGTCATTGAGACTATAGACGAGAACATCAACTATGAACCATTCGATATCGACTGGACTCAAACCTACTACTACCGCTACATCTCCGAGGAACAGGGGTTTGTGCCCAAGGAGCTGATGGGGCCTGATGATGTTGATACCTATGTGACTGCGTCCGAGGACGACGAATTCCTCGTTGACGAAGACGGAGAGGTCATTCTTCCCGAAGACGACCTTGCCTATGATGAAGACTACCAAATCGGACCCGAAATCGGGATATTCGAGGAACGCGGAACTTACGCCGGCGATGAAGGTTCGCTTGTGCAGTATTGGTTCGATGAGAAAGGTGACTTTACCGAGATACGCTACTATGGAGCCGAAGCCGACAGCAAGATGCAGAGAAAAGAGGCCTTCAAGTACGATGACAAACATCAGCAGCTCGCTCATTTCTACTACGGTGAGGACGGCAAACTGGGTAGCTCCTACAAGTCGCAGTACGACTCGCTCGGACGGGAGACCTACTACGAATATTTCTCTATGGATTACAACAACGGCCAAGTGGAGAAAACTGCCAAGACCTACAACGAGGATGGCAATCTCCTCAAGTCGGTCACTACTGTGCTCGGAAAACAGGTCGGTACTATGGAATACCGCTACGACGAACAAGGCAACTGCATCTATTCTCACAGTGAAGGACGCGGCTACCAGTACACTTCTGAGACCGAATACAACGCGCAGAACAAGGTTGTCAAAGAAACATCTTACAAGTCCGATGGCTCAATTCAGAACATCACCTCTTACCTCTACAATGACAAAGGCAATGCAACCGAAAGTCTGATGACAAGTTATCTCAGCAAAAACGAGGGCGAGGAAGTGCGACACACTATACGCGAGTTTGACAAACGCGGTAACTGTACCAAACTGACCGACTACTACTATGGTGAACTTGAGAGCATTGTTGACAGCCGGTATGACGGCAACGACAATATCGTCTATTACCGTTCGCAGTACTTCTCTGAGGATGGGACTGACACCACTGTATATGAGTCAACATTCAAGTACGACAAGAAGGGGCAGAATCTGGAGACTGTAACCAAATCAAGCGACCGTGGCAACGTGCGTATACGCACCACTTGTTCCTACACCGACGATGGTCAGCTTAAAGAACAACGCACCTACAAGACCTCGGTTCTTGAGGAGCGCTTCTGCGGCAAAGGAAAGGCACCCGAGCGCCTCGTTGAACGGGTTGTCTATACCTTCGACTCGCACGGCAACTGGATTAAAATGGAGTATTTCAATACTCTGCAGCGCGACGAGGATTTCAATTCCAAAGGCGAGACTCGTGAAGACTACGAGCAGGTTCTGACCGGCAGCCGCACAAGAAAGATTGAGTATTATTGATGGTTGTATTGACGGTTGACAGGTGAATATGTTAACCGTAAAAATCCGGCAAACAACAAAATATATTATATAAAACAAAATGAATCTGATTTTAATTGCTCTTATCACCTTGGGTGTTACAGGTCTGCTTGCAGCCCTGATACTCTATTTTGTGGCACAACGCTTCAAGGTGGAAGAAGACCCTCGTATTGACGAGGTGGTAGAAGTGCTTCCGGGAGCCAATTGCGGCGGTTGCGGCTTTGCAGGCTGCCGCGCTTTGGCGGAAGCATGTGTAAAAGCTGATTCGCTCGACGGACTCCTTTGTCCTGTAGGCGGTCAGGAGGTTATGAAACAAGTAGGCGACATTCTCGGTCTTCAGCCCGCTGCGGCAGAGCCTATGGTGGCTGTGGTGCGTTGCAACGGCACTTGCGCCGCCCGCCCGCGTACCAGTGAATACGACGGCACCCGTTCATGCAAAATTGTGAACAGCCTCTATGTTGGTGAGACAGGTTGTGCCTTCGGTTGTCTCGGTTGCGGTGATTGCGTCAACGCCTGCCAGTTCGGTGCTATCAAGATGAATGAGGAGACAGGTCTGCCTGAGGTTGACGATGACAAATGTACTTCATGCGGTGCCTGTGTCAAGGCTTGCCCGCGTCACATCATCGAGCTTCGCAAGAAAGGTCCGAAGAACCGTCGCGTGTTCGTCAAGTGCGTCAGCAAGGACAAAGGCGCTATCGCCCGCAAGAACTGCCTTAATGCTTGTATCGGCTGCGGCAAGTGCCAGAAAGAATGCCCGTTCGAGGCAATCACAGTGGAGAACAACGTGGCTTATATCGACTGGCAGAAGTGCCGTCTCTGCCGCAAGTGCGTAGCCGTCTGCCCCACAGGAGCCATTCATGAGGTCAACTTTCCTCCAAAACCCGCTCCCAAACCTGTAGAAGAAGCTCCGCAACCTGCACCCAAACCTGCAGAGGAGACTCCTAAACCCGTTGAGGAACCCAAACCGGAAACAGCTCCGCAGAATGTTGAACCCGCAAACAAGGAGGAAAAGCAATGAAAACATTTCGTATAGGCGGTGTTCATCCGCAAGACAACAAACATTATTCCGCGCACAAGCAGATTACGGCAGTGCCTCTCCCAAAGAAGGCGGTCATTCCCCTTGTGCAGCATATAGGTGCGCCTGCCAAACCCTTGGTGGTTAAAGGCGACAAGGTGCTGGTAGGTCAGCTGATAGCAGAAGCGGGAGGCTTTGTCAGTGCAAATATCCATTCCCCCGTCAGTGGTACTGTCACTAAAGTTGATACTGCCAAAGACGCATGGGGAATGTCTATGCCTGCTATCTTTATCGATGTGGAGGGTGACGAGTGGATGCCCGAAATCGACCGCACTGATACTCTCAATACCGTTTGCAAACTCGAGGCGAAAGAGATTATCGAAAAGGTGAAGCAAGCCGGTATCGTCGGACTGGGCGGTGCCTGCTTCCCCACACATGTCAAACTTATGCCCCCTCCCGGGAAAACGGCTGAGGTGCTTATTGTTAACGGTGTGGAATGCGAACCATATCTCACCTGCGACCATCAGCTTATGCTTGAACACGGTGAGGAGATTATGGTAGGTATCCAGATTCTGATGAAGGCACTGGGTATCAGCCGCGCAGTCATCGGTATAGAGAAGAACAAGCCCGATGCCATAGAGCACATGCAGCGTCTTGCATCGCATACTCTCGGTGTCAGCGTAGAGCCCCTCAATCTTCGTTATCCGCAGGGTGGTGAAAAGCAGCTCATCGATGCCTGCATACGCCGTCAGGTGCCCAGTGGAGCACTGCCAATAGAGGTAGGCGCCGTGGTTGACAATGTGGCTACCATCTATGCCGTCTATGAGGCTGTGCAGAAGAACAAGCCTCTCATCTCACGCGTGATGACCGTCACCGGCAAGGAGGTGAAGAATCCGGGCAACTACCTCGTCCGTTTCGGTACTCCTCTTGCCGACGTGCTCGAACTCGCCGGCGGCATACCCGAGAACACAGGTAAGATTATCGGCGGCGGACCTATGATGGGTCGTGCAATGAACAATACCGATATGCCCTGCAACAAGCGTATGTCGGGTGCTCTGCTTCTCAATCGTGAAGAGTCAAAGCGCTGCCAACCCGAGAACTGCATCCGCTGCGGCAAATGTGTCCAGGCTTGCCCTATGGGACTTGAGCCGTACCTGCTAAGCAAACTCTCATATCTCGAGCGTTGGGATGATATGGAGAAACATGATGTTATGGACTGCATCGACTGCGGTTGCTGCCAGTTCACCTGCCCAAGTAACCGTCCGCTGCTCGACTATATACGTGCAGGCAAGGCTACAGTAGGCGGTATCATCCGTGCCCGTGCACAAAAGTGACAACTGAAACAATGCGAGAGATACTCAACCCATGGATTACAATGGAGGGCTACAACTGCTTTGGTTGCTGCCCCTCCAATCCTGTTGGTGCTCAGATGCACTTCTATGAGGAGGATCCCGATGACTTGACGGGTGATATCGTGAGTGTCTGGCTGCCTACGCAGAACCACCAATCATGGATAAACACTCTCCACGGCGGCATGCAGGCTACTTTGCTTGACGAGGTCTGCGGATGGGTGGTGTTCAAGAAACTGCGCACCAGCGGCGTAACAGCCCGCTTCGAACTCAAATACAAGCAGGCGGTCAGCACTGTGGACGGTCCTCTGATTCTCCGTGCCCGTCTTAAGCAAAACAACCATCGTGTGGCAGTGGTGGAGGGTCAGCTCTGCAACGTTGAAGGCAAAGTCCTGACCATGTGCGAATGCACCTATTTCTCCTTCCCTGAAGAAAAAGCCCGCGAGATGGGATTCGTGGAGGCACGGCTATCTGACGAGGATTACACTCTTGAGCAGATTATTGAGCGCGCCAAGCAACCTGTGTATAAATCCATCAAATTGTGAGAGTCGGCATTCTCATACTTTTGAATATAGAAATAATAAAATAAACTAACACAATATGACTAAACTGATTGTTTCCCCGGCACCGCATGTTCACTCAGGTGACAGCGTGCGCCGAAACATGCTCAACGTTATCATTGCCCTTGTGCCCGCTTATGTGGTTTCCATAGTGGCATTCGGGTGGGGGGCACTTATGGTAAGTGCCACTTCGGTTGCAGCATGTGTACTTTTCGAATGGCTTATAGCCAAGTTTATTCTGAAGCAACAGCCTACTTTGGGCGACTGTTCCGCTATTTTGACAGGTCTGTTGCTGGCGCTCAATCTGCCCAGCAACCTGCCTCTGTGGATAGTGATTGTAGGTGCGCTGGTTGCTATAGGAGTAGGTAAGATGACCTTTGGCGGTTTAGGGCAGAATCCCTTCAACCCCGCTCTTGTGGGTCGTGTGTTCCTTCTTATCTCATTCCCCGTACAGATGACCACATGGCCTCTCCCAAAAGGATTCCACAGTGCTATGCCTTTTATGGATGCAGAAACCGGGGCCACTCCGCTTGCCATTATGAAACAGGCTCTCAAGGCAGGCGACAGCTCGCTGCTTGACCAACTGCCCACTCTATGGCAGATGGCTGCCGGATATGTGGGAGGTTCGTTCGGTGAGATAAGTGCTATTGCTCTGCTTGTAGGCGGTATCTATCTGCTATGCACCAAGACTATCACCTGGCACATTCCCGTAAGCATACTCTGTACGGTTGCTGCCTTCTCTGGTATTCTCTACCTGGCTCTTCCCGGTGCTGCATCGCCTGTTCACCATCTGCTTACCGGTGGTCTGTTGCTTGGTGCTATCTTTATGGCTACCGACTATGTGACATCGCCTATGACCGGCTGGGGACAGATAATCTACGGTATTGGCATCGGTCTGATTGTGGTTATTATCCGTACATGGGGAGCCTATCCCGAAGGAATGTCGTTCGCTATTCTGATTATGAATGCCGTTACTCCGTTGCTTAATATGTATATACGTCCTAAACGATTTGGAGAGAAGAAGAAATGAAACGATTAGAATCCAACTTACTCAATATGGTGCTGTCGCTCACATTGGTGACACTCGCGGCGGCAGCTTTGCTCGGCGGGCTTTATGTGCTTACCGAAGAGCCTATTCAGAAGCAGAAGGCAGATAAACAGCAGAAGGCTATAACCTCCGTTCTTCCCGTTGTGGAAGGTATGGAGATTGCCGAGGCTGAAGAAGTGAACGGAATGACCATCTACAAGGCTTATGTCGGTGACTCTCTTGTCGGTGCTGCAGTGCAGACACAGGAAAACGGCTTTGGCGGCGTGTTCCGCCTGATGGTAGGTTTCGATAGTGAGGGCAATGTGGTTAACTATGAAGTGCTCGAGCACCAGGAAACACCGGGCTTGGGCGATCACATGACTACATGGTTCAAGACCGACAAAAACCAACAGTCTGTAATCGGACGCAGTCCTGCAAAAAGCAAGTTTGTCGTATCTAAAGACGGCGGTGACGTGGATGCTATAACGGCTGCCACCATCTCTTCGCGGGCTTTCCTCAAAGCAGTGCAGGGGGCATACGACACATACAGCAAGCCTGCCGTTGAAGCAGTCTCAGGTGCTACTTCGCTTTCCGAGAATGCCGAATTGCAGGAGATTTATCCTGATAATGTTGAACCTCAAACAGAAGAAAAAGATGAATAAGCCGCTCAATACATTCACCAACGGACTCCTTCGTGAGAATCCTACTTTCGGACTGGTGCTCGGTATGTGTCCTACACTTGCCACTACCACTTCCGCTATCAACGGTATGTCGATGGGTCTTGCCACATTGTTCGTGCTTGTGTGCTCCAACGTGGTAATCTCACTCATCCGCAATCTGATTCCTGACAAAGTGCATATACCTGCATATATAGTGGTTATTGCCTCCTTTGTCACTATGGTGCAACTGCTCATGCAAGCCTATGTGCCCGCTGTTTATGAGACACTTGGTCTGTTCATTCCGCTTATCGTGGTCAACTGCATCGTTCTCGGTCGTGCCGAAGCATTTGCAGCAAAGAACGGTGTAGGTCTCTCTGCTCTCGACGGACTCGGCATGGGTCTGGGCTTCACACTCTCGCTCACTGTGCTTGGCGCTATCCGCGAACTGCTTGGCTCGGGTATGTGCTTTGGTCTGAAAGTGTTCCCTGAACAGTATGGTATGCTTATCTTCGTACTTGCTCCCGGTGCTTTCATTGCCCTTGCTTACCTTATGGCAGTAGTTATGAAGATAAAGAAATAATCAGCTTACTCCAATAAACTCTAATAGTAAATAACTAAATAGTAAATAAGACTATGGTATATCTATTGATAATAATCAGTGCGATATTTGTTAACAATATCGTCTTCTCCCAGTTCCTTGGTATATGCCCCTTCTTGGGAGTAAGTAAAAAAATCGACACTGCTGCCGGTATGGGTGCTGCGGTTACTTTCGTTCTTACGCTTGCAACTGTTGTTACCTATCTCTTGCAGAAGTATGTGCTTGCCGCTTTCGGACTTGAGTTCTTGCAGACCATTCTTTTCATCCTTGTCATTGCTGCACTGGTGCAGATGATTGAGATTGTGCTCAAGAAAATCTCTCCCAGTCTGTATCAGGCTCTCGGTGTGTTCCTGCCGCTTATCACGACCAACTGCTGCATACTCGGTGTGGCTATCCTTGTTGCTGACGGCACATGGGCTGGCAAGGTGCCGGGTGCAGAAGCTAATCTGCTGCAGGGTACGGTGTTCGCTTTCGCTACCGCTCTTGGCTTTGCTCTCGCACTTATCCTGTTTGCCGGTATCCGTGAGCAACTCTCAATGAACAAAGTGCCCAAGGCAATGGAGGGTACCCCTATAGCATTGCTTACCGCCGGTCTGCTCGCTATGGCGTTCATGGGCTTCTCCGGCGTCGTTTAATTTAAGAAAATTAAGTTACTTAAGCTACGTAAGCTACTTAAGATACTTCCTCCTATGACTATCACGCCTATTGCTATAGCGCATAATGGTTTTACTCAGAAGTTCGGCATACCCCGTCAGTCGGGGTGTGCCCCTTCTGTTTTGACGCGCATAGTGTTCTGCCCCGAATATCAAGTGTCGGAGGCGTTGCGTGGTATAGAACAATGGTCGCACCTGTGGCTCATTTGGGGATTCTCTGCCAACTCACCGGCTCAGTCATTTTCCCCCACAGTCCGCCCTCCACGTCTTGGCGGAAATACTCGTGTAGGAGTATTTGCCACTCGCTCTCCATTCCGACCTAATGGATTAGGTCTTTCCTCTGTTAAGTTGGAAAAAGTGGAAAAGACAAAAGATAACGGCATTCTGCTCGTTGTCAGTGGTGCCGACCTTATGGATGGCACTCCGATATACGATATAAAACCTTATATCCCATATACCGATATTCACGGGGATGCTTCTGCCGGTTTCGCTGCTTCAGGCAATGACTATCGTCTTCAGGTAGAGTGGGGCAGAGGTTCAAAAAAAGGACTCTCCTCCCGCTTAATCAAAGAACTGACTGAGATACTCGCCCAAGACCCCCGCCCTGCATATAAGGAAGACGGGGAAGAGGTTTACGGACTTGCTTATTCTGGATGGAATGTTCAATTTGTTGTGACAAACAATAGATTGTTGGTCATGCAGACAAAACAACTTTGATTTCACATTATGCTCTCAGCAGACTGTCGTCATACCGACTATAAACTGACTGTGTAATACCATTCTCATTTCTCTTCAATAAGTGTAATATTATTTTGCGGTTTTGTTATTTTATTTGTTTTGAGAATAGAAATAATTTATTAACTTTGCAGCGCAAACTTTTAATCAGAACCCGCCATGAAACGCTTCTTTCTTTTTGCACTATCCTTATTGTGCTTGCTGTCTTCGTCTTTTTCTTCAACGGTCTATTTCATCAATTCTGACGGATGGACCACTGTGAACGCCTATGTCTGGGGCGATAACGCCAAGGTATCTTGGCCCGGCGAGGCAATGACCAAGACTGCTCAGCAGATCAATGGCTTCGATGTCTATTCCTACGATGTTGATGAAACTCTTTATCCCAACATTATCTTCACGAACAAAAAAGAAGGTTCTGATCAGACATCCGACCTTAAGGTGGCAGATGGTGTTTACTACTATTGGAAAGACAAGAAGTGGTACGCTACTGCTGACGATGTGCCGGCATTGGACGAAAATCCTCCCGTAGTGACACCGGTTACAGACCCGATGAACGAGGCATACTGGAACTTCGGTCAGGACGACCTGAAGGACTTGGGCGAAATATCCGGCAACGTGACCGTCCGCGGAATGACTCTGGTCGGAGGCGAAAAGAAGATTAAGGTGGAAAGCAAGGCTAAGACTTATACTGACACGGACACCACCATCAATTTCACTCATGCTCTCAACGTGAACGGCACATCGCGAGAAGGCTACCGCGAAGTGTATTTCCCTGTAAAGAAAAACACTACACTGGAGCTGTACGTTTATGGTAGCAACAATGACGGCATAGTATTCTCAATAGAAAAAGACAAGTTCGGAGGCACCAAACTTGCCGATTTTCCCATAAAGAAAAGCGGGTTCGATCATATAGTGTACAACTATACTGGTTCTGATGCCGAACTCTGGCTGAGTGTAAGCAAACAAACGTATATCTATTCCATTCGTCTGTCTCCTTATGAGAATGACCCTACCGGCATCTTCCTTGCAGGCAGTTTCAACGACTGGAAACAAGATGATATTGAGTTCCGCAAGACTGGTGCTGAGAATGTGTTTGCTGCCGAAGTCAGTCTGAGCAAGAACGATACCATAGAGTTCAAAATTATTTATAGTGGCAAATGGTTCGGAAATAATGGTACAATCACACAGAGCGTTACCGACTGGGTATTCTCCGAGTCGGAAGGCAATTGCAAACTGATAACGGGTGCTACAGGCAAATATGAGTTTACCTTCAACTCTCAGACATCAGCTTTGTCGGTTGCATATCCTCCTGTGAAACAATACTGGATGAAGCACCCATACGGAGGAGGTGACTGGGAGTGGAAGCAACTCGAGATGCAATCAGACGGCTCTTATTCGCTGACCGACATCTGGGGTAAAGCAGGTGTAAACATAGCAGACAATGAGAATGGCGACAACTCCGACTGGATTGAGGAAAGTAAAATAGCAAACAGTTCCAATGCGAAAAGAGGAGCCACCGTAACCTTCGTTTACGACCCCGACACCAAGCAGGTGTCACTCACCGATATCAAGAATCCTGAAAGCTACGTTGAGGAATACTATATCAAGCACCCATGGGGAGGTGGCAGCTGGGAATGGCAGAAGATGGAGATGCAGGCTGACAGCACTTTTGCTTATACTGGTCTGTGGGGAGACAACGGAGTGAACATAGCCGACAATGCGGCAGGAAACGACCAGCAATGGATAACCAAAAAAGATATCGTAAACTATGAACTTGCCGAACTTGGCGACACTGTCACTTTCGTTTATTATCCCAAGGATAACAAAGTGGAACTTGCCAACGTGCCTGACCATGGTCAAACACCAATTCCCGATGCAGTTTACTATATCAAACATGGTTGGGCTGACGGACAAGACAGCAGTTGGTCGTGGCAACCTATGACAAAGCAGGACAATGGTGACTGGACATACCGCGGCTTGTGGGGAGGTACGGGAGTTGATATAAACACCGAACCCAAAGATTCGGGGGACGACAAGCAGTATTTCGAAACGGTAGAAGGCTCTCAAGACCTTCAGCTCGGCGATTCGGCATTGTTTACATTTACTCCTGCCGCCAACAGCATAAGAGTTGAGTTGATAGGCACACATTCCGCACTAAACTACATTAGTGTTGAACAATTAGACGAAGAGATTTATAACGTGCTTGGACAAAAAGTAGAGGCAGGCTACAAAGGCATAATAATCAGAAAAGGCAAGAAATACATAATCCGGTAATGAACACCCGACTGCGCTTTGCTGCGTTTGTCCTTTTGATGTTGCTGATGTCTCCCCTTGTCAGCGGAGCGTCACGCAAAGCAAAGACTCTCAGCAAGAAATATGATTCAGTACCATTGAGCATGGTGCTGACCGATGTGGAGAAACGCATGGGTTACATTGTTCGTGTCGATTCTGCCGATGTGGAACTGTCTGTACCTGTAACCGCAGTTTTCAAAGAGGCGAGTCTGCGCACTGTCCTCAAGAAAGTGCTTCCGAAAGAAGCGGAATACAAGTTGCAACGCGGAGTGGTGTATATCAACCGAAGGCCCTCCGAGGCGCAGCAGTACACTATTGCGGCTGAGCAACCTACAGAGACACTGGAAACCGACAGCACTATAATTTATTCTTATGCCGACACTGTTTGCCGCATCACATCTAAAGCACAGATGCGTCTCTTGCCACAGCAGAAAACAACTAAGACCGCGCAACCGCTACGCAAAGGGCATTATGTAGGTGCTTTGCTGGGAGGAGGATACGGCAGTCTGGGATACAGGCTACTTGACGCTGACAACGCTAAAGCAGGGCGGAATGCTGGCGGTTTCGCTGGCTTGCTGCAAGTAAGATATGCATATTTCTTTACAGAAAACTGGGGAATAACAACCGGAATAGGCGCAAGCAGCTATTTCTCTGACGGTATCCTCAACCACACCAAGCAGTGGGACGGGCAGACCGATACCGATGGCGAACAGTACGACCACCTTGCAGTCACGCAAAACTGGAAAGAACGTCAGTCTGTATGGATGATTGATATACCCGTAGCAGCGGCATGGCAGATGCCTGTCGGACAGAAACTGCATCTGTTTGCCGATGCGGGACTGAAAATAGGATTCCCCGTATCGGGTAGCAGACGCCTTGTCAGCGGCAGTCTGAAACACGAGGGCTGGTATGACCCGTGGCATCTGCTGTTGGATATGAACGGACACGACTTCTATGAAGAAACAATAGGCGAAGACTTCTCTAAAGACCGACAGCCTCTTGATCTGAGAATGCCTGCCATTGGTGCTATGGCTGATTTCGGAGTGTTGTTTCCTGTTGCCCGACAACTTGACTTGAGCGTAGGATTATGGTTCAACTGCACATGCAACAATATTGGACCCAAGACAAACGTACCCATGGGCTGGATGCAACCGCAATATGACGACTATCGACGTCATGCCTTCATGGAAAACGAGTATGCAGGAATGATAGGTTCGGAATACACCCGCAAAGGAACACGCCCATGGGGAATCGGATTGTCTGTTGGCATTCTCTGGCACCATCAACCCAAACCCAAGAAAGTGGCAAAGCAGTACGAACGCGTGATAGTTAATGATACTGTTTGCTCTGTTAAGATGCGATACGACACAGTCCGAATCGAGAAACCCGCCGAAAAGATAATACGCCGGTTGATGGAGAAATCCGTCATCTGGTTCGATTTGGATTCTGCTGATCCTAAACTCAAACCCGCTGATATCATAGTGAAGATAGCGGAAGTGCTCAAGGAAAACCCCGATCAGAAAGTACAAGTCAACGGACATGCCAGTGCTGAAGGCTCCGAACAGCACAATCAGGACCTGTCGGAACGAAGAGCGGATGCCATCAGGCAATTGCTGCTGAAAGAAGGAGTCTCGGAAAAACAAATACAAACCAAGGGGTACAGTTCCTTAGTCTCCTACCAACCCGCTACTGGCAATCACGAGATATCGCTTGATCGCCGTGTGGAGATTATACCCGTAAACGAATAACAAGCGTATGAAACGATTCTGCATATTTACATTTCTGTTCGTCATCGTGACGGGCAGTTCGTTTGCCTCCAAAGTTCCTGCCGGCGGTACTGTTTATCTTGATGTCACAAGCCATTGGTGCTGCAAGGCAAGTTATCTTATTTATTTCTCCAGCGGAGGAGGCAAGTATGTACTGATGGAACCTGTGGCTGGGCAAGACGGCATATACCAATACACTGCTACCACTGCTTTCCCACAGGAGAATATACGTTTGTGTTATGCTGATACCAAGAATCCTGTCCTATCTGGCTGGCAAGGCTATACATGCACAAGCGATGAGAAAGGATGGACTGCGGCGGCACCATATTTTGTGGTCGATGACGAAGGTGGTGGCGGGCACTGGGCATCAGCGCCTTCAGTGAGCGGACCCACTCAACTCGGAAATGTCATGGTGGACGTGAGCGGAATGAGTTGTATTGACAGCACTTATAGTGTTGATATTACGGTTGAGTTCACCGGTGCTCCCTGCGGATTGAAGGTGGAGAGCGATTTGCTGAACAGCCCGCGAATCAAGCAGGGCCCCCAATCGCCATATTCATATACTATAAAAGGAATAAAAGAAGCCGGAGACATAAGGCACAACATCAATGTCATCCTCTACAACGATGGAGCAATGACGAGCGAGATAGCCAACTATTCCACTTCGTTTTTCTCACCCATGCAGGAATGTATAGAGACGCACGACATTACCGTTTGTAATGGCAATAGCATTGTGCTTCGCGCCGGAGTGGATGGCGACAATTACCTCTGGAATACAGGAGCTCAGACACGCGAACTTGAACTCACTCCCACTGAAAGCGGCTCTTACTCTGTTCGGACCTTCTCATCCGAACTCAGCGTCATCAACAACCTGATGGCTAACGGTGACTTCGAAAGCAATCCGCCGGCGGGATTCCAGAGTGATTATGACTATTATGGTTTCGACCCTTCAAATATCTATTCAGGTTCGGGAGCGGGCAAGAGCGGGTTGTATGTAATTTCGTCATCAGCCAAACGGACTGCTTCCTCTTATGCTGATGTGATGCCGCATTCTGGCGACTATTTTGCTTTGTTCGACAGCGACAAGAAAGGAGATGCCTGGCGTGCTACTACAACTGACAATGCTTCGCTCGTACTAATCAAAGACAGCACTTATGTGTTCAGCTATTGGGCTGCAGACATCAATACGTCAAAAGAGCAGGGGCATCCTGCCAAGTTGCAGTTCAAGATATCATACGATGGCGTAACCGAGGACCTCGGCACGGCCTTCTCTCCGACCAAAGACAATGAATGGTGTTATCAGGAGGTGGTTTACACTGCAAAAGCAAATAGTCAGAATGTTAGCATATCAGTTCATAATCTGACCGAATATTATGGTGTGGGTAATGACTTCGGTTTGGACGACATCATGTTTCAGCTTACTACCTCCGGAAGAAAACAACTTGCTAAAACCGACATTTTCAATCTTGATGTAAGAAAGTGTGCACAGAACTCCGACACTGTCTGTCCCGGTGACCACTACACCGGCTATGGCTACGATGTCACCTACGATGAACCTGGAGTGTATCAACTCTACTCGGGCTCCGACTCTGTTGACTTGGTTGTGGTTGAACCTCCGATGCTGACTCTTACCATACCTTCCGGACTCTGCGATGCCGCCGGCTCAATAGAGGTGCCATTCAATATAGAACAAGGCCATCCCTCCGTTTATTCAATGACGTTCAGTGACCGGCGTTTCCAACCTGTAAACGATACTCCTATGCCCTCCAAACAGTTCACTATACCTCTGCCGGAGGGAGCTGGCGGACAAGTGGAAGTGGTGCTCACTGTTACTGAACGCACAGGCCATTGCTCCACCACTATTCCTTTTGCACTCGACTTGACCGAAGGCATTGGCATATATGCCAAGTGGAACAATGTGCTTTTCGTGGATAATCATGATGATGCATATATCGGGTACCAGTGGTATGAAAACGGACAACTGCTTGAAGGGGAAACCAATCAGTATCTCTATCGCGATGAAGCGCTTACCGGCAGTTATTATGTGATACTGACCGGCAAAGACGGCACGCAGATGCGCAGTTGCGAGCAGTCGTTCGAGGATGCACGGCGAAGTGCCGAACTCAATCCCGGAGATGCACCGCAGCAACCCGTTGTTTACCCCAACCCTGTTCCGAAAAGAGGAATGGTAAGCATACGTAATATGGAACAAGAGAGTATTGTCGAGATATATAATATGTTCGGAATGCTTATGCTCAAAACAAGTGATACAAGTTTTGAAGCTTCAATGCCTGCCGGAATATATCTTATGCGTATCTCAAACAACGATTCATTCATCACACGCCAACTGATTGTCAGGTAACTATGCGAAAGTTTCTTGTCATCGCGTTATTGATTCTCTGTTGTTCCGCTGCTTTTGCCCAGCCTGATGCACTCCATTCTTTCGAACTGACCGGCGGAGCAGGGTGGAGCAACATAGGGTATAAGATTGCAGACATGCGCCAAACCGGTGCTGTCGGCGGTATGCTGCATGCAGGCTACAATATTCATCTCACCCGGTGGATGAGTCTCGGCATTGGCGTGGATGTAGAGTCCGACGGTGCTGTTACCCGGGGAGATTTGTTCCGCAGTTGGACTGACGTTACCGACACTGATGGAGAACGCTACGAACACAGGCTGCAACTCAATGATTGGAGTGAAAGAGGGCGGGTATGGTTGCTGCAAATACCGGTAGCGCTACAGTTCATTGTGCCTGCTCAGAAGGTGTCTTTTTCTGTTCAGGTGGGTGCAAAGTGGGGTACTAAAATTGGCGGGAGTGTCAATACAAATGGTACCACTGTTCACACAGGTTATTATGAACCGTGGCACCTGACGTTGTCAGATATGGAGACCTATGGCTTCTATTCTGCTCGTTACAAACAGAAACAACCGTTTCCTGCATCTGTTAACAGCACCTGGCATGTCTTTGGCAAGTTGGGAATATTGACGCCTCTTACAAGCAAGTTGTATTTTACTGCCCACATTTATGCTGACTATTCATTGACCGACCTGCTCAAGAATGTTTCTTCCGAGAAACCTCTCGGTGTCAGAAATGACAAAGAGGGCATGGAATATGTTCACTATTTCATGCCTGAATACACCTCACTTCTTGATACCGAGGCTGCCGACCTCGGTAATAGCAAACTCTTGAATGTAGGTCTCGAAATAGGATTAAGATATGTTATTGTAACGCGCAAGCGTTCTGCACATTCCCGAAAGTATCCTTGCCGGTGTCTGATGGATTAGCATGTCAAATATTGTTTTTTTCTTGCAGTTTATAAAAAAAAGTAGTAATTTTGCGGGCTACAATAAAGCATTTAATAATTAAACTTTATATAATAATATCATGAAGAAAACATTTCTTATTGTTGCCGCCATGCTGTGTGCTGTGGCGGTAAGTGCCAAAACTCTTTATTTGAAGGCAGGAACTGTTGATTTCACTGTCGATGGTGCTGTTGTTGCTATATGGACTTGGGGAGGCTCAAGTGCTGATGCTTGGTCGGTATTTCAGTCGGCTGGCGTCAACGGCATAAGCAAAACCGATATAGCTGATGGCAGAACAGGCGGCAAAATCGTGCGCTTCCCCGGCGGCACTACTCCTGCATGGGAAGGCACCACTATCTGGAATCAGACCGGTGACCTCCAGTGGGACGACACCAAAGACTGCATGGAGCTGATTCCTAATTCCGACAACTCATGGGACGGACTGACTGGCGTAACTTGGACTGTTTACGACGGCTCTTCCGTCACTCCTGCCGGATATTACCTTACCGGTGACGGTACTTGGACAGGTGGAGCTGAGTGGGACCCCAAAGCCGCTGAAATCAAAGACGGCAAGCTCGAACTCAACCTCAAGGAAGGTACCTACAAGTGCAAGATTACCAATGGCACGTGGAATCAGAACTGGGGTTATTCGGCTGTGGGCGCAGACTGCACCAATGTGCAACCTACCGGCGATGAAGACGGCAACATCGTCTTCACTCTTGCCAAAGCAACCAAGGTCACAATCACCTTCGATGGTAGCAAAGTGTGCATTTCCGCCGAAGGCGGCGATGATGTAGTTGTGCCTACCAAAACCCATTATGCGAGTGCAGTGCCCTCGCAGTCAACCGATGTCATGCTGCAGGCATTCTACTACGACTCCTATGCTGACCGCAAATATACCAATGCCGGCAGTTTCCCAAACACCAAGTGGAAATCGCTCACCCAGCAGGCATCCGAACTCGGAGCATTCTTCGACCTTATATGGCTCCCGCCATCGGCAAAGTCGAGCGGCGGTACCGGCTATCACCCCTCACAGTACAGCAATCAGAACAGCGACTGGGGTAGCCGTGCCGAACTGCAGGAGTTCATCAAGGCTATGCACAACTCACCGCTCAAAACCAAAGTGGTGGCAGATATCGTGGTCAACCATGCCAACAACAAGTCCACTTGGTGCGATTTCTATGAGTACGACTTCGGCTCCTATGGAAAGTTTGCTCCTCAAGCATCGTGGATCTGCAAGACTGACGAAGTGAACTCTGCTTCGGGTGCAGGCTCCTGCAAAGGCAAAGCCACTGGTAAAGACGACGACGGTTACGGAGGTGATGCCAACTATGCCGATGCACGCGACTGGGACCATCAGAATGCCGAAGTACAGAAAATGTGCCGTGCTTACCTGCAGTGGATGTACGATGAGATAGGCTACGACGGATGGCGCTACGACTATTGCAAAGGCTTCTGGAACGGCCATATCAACGACTACAACAAGGCTTCGGGCGCATACTTCTCCGTAATGGAGTATTGGGATGGTAACCCGCAGACTCTCAAAAGCCGTATTGGTGATGCCGGAAACAATACTATGACTTTCGACTTCGCTACCAAATATACTGCTATCAACGACCCTGACAACAGTTCGAAGGGTATCGCCGGTGGCAACTATTCCACTTGCAAGGGTGCAGGTCTCCCCGGCATTGGCATGTCCAAATATGCTGTTACTTTTGTTGACAGCCACGACACCTTCGAGCGCGATGTCAACGAGTTCCTCGGCAAAGACAACAGTCTCAAGGCCGCCAACAAGGACAAACTCCTGCAAGCCAATGCTTACATTCTCTCTATGCCGGGCATCCCGTGCGTATTCTATCCTCATTGGTACAAGTATAAAGACGAAATAGGCAAGATGGTCATGGCACGTCATGCTGCCCAGGTGCACAGCGAGTCTTCGGTTGATGACGAAGCTGATGCAAGTGGTTATAAAGCTGTCGTTTCCGGAAAGAACGGAGGCTCGCTTATCCTCCTGCTTGGCAACCGTGTCAGTCAGACTATCGGATCTGACTACAAACTCGCAGTCAAAGGCTCGGGTTATGCCGTTTACTACAAAGCCGCTTCCGGCACTACCAACGACCTCAGTCTCGTTGTTTCACCCGGGTCGTCCGTATTCAAGGATGCTGCTAAAGGTATTGATGTTACCATCAAGACTATCGCTCTCAGCGGTACTCCTACAGTCTATTATACCACCGACGGCTCCGAGCCTACCACATCGTCAAACAAACTGACAGGCACTTCGCTCAATTTCAAAACAACCACCACTCTCAAAGTGATGGCTGTCAACGGCTCATCGAAGACTCCCGTACAGACTTATACCTATACTTACAAAGAGCCTCAAACCACTCCTATTGTGGTTAAGTTCTATAAACCGGGGAGCTGGTCTAAGGTTAACTTGTATGCTTGGGACTCCAATGGCGATATGCTCGGTAAATGGCCCGGTAAGGAACTGACCGACAGAGATGAAAACGGATACTATATGTATCAGTTTGACGCAGCCGTCAAAGAAGTTAACTTCATCTTCAATTGCGGTAACGGTTGCGACCAGACTGGTGACCTCTTCACTGACGAGGACGTTTGCTACTCATGGTCGGGAGGAGCTGAGAAACTTGAACCCGAGTGTCTGACCCCTGCCGCTTTGGAAGACGTGCAGGCTGTTGTTGCTGAAATCAAGGTTTATCCCAATCCTGTTCAAACAACGCTCAGCATCGAAACCGAAGAAACCGTCTCCGAGGCATATATTTACACTGTTACTGGTCAGTGCCGGAAGATGGAGTTCGGCAATGTACGCCAAATCAATGTTGACGGAATGTCGGCTGGCATGTATATCCTCAACCTTCGCATGAAGAACGGCTCTCTGGCTACAAAACTCTTTATCAAGCAGTAATACACCACATGGACACGGTCACTGCCGTGTCCATGTCTGCTTGTTATGCAATTTTATACAAGTTTTATACACTTTTAAGCAGTTTTTATGCATAAATCTTAAAAAACGACACTCTTCGGTTAGCTGACTCTAAGGTAACCTCAAGCTAAGTGTTAGCTAACTCTTCAATATTGCATAATTATGCAGAATCTTAACAAAAGTAAACTTTTTTATTCAACCTGACAATAAAACCTCTTATATAATAACTTCTATATCATGAAAAAACATTTACTACTTCTTGCAGTAGTGCTTTCTGCACTCGCACTTAATGCCAAAACCCTCTATCTCAATACCTCCAACGGCTGGGAAGACGGTGGATGCAACAAGTTTGCAGTGTGGCAGTGGGCTGACGGTCAGGATGGCTATTTCACTGACTTCATGACTCAGGTCAAAGACCACATCTGGTCTGTTGACGTAACAGAAAACAATCTCCTCTTTGTACGTTTCAACCCCGACCTCTCTGCTCCTAAGTGGACTGAAAACGACGATAACTCCTCATGGGGACAGACTTGTGACCTCACTCTCGGTGACTATGACCTCTATACTCCCGATATGAACTGGAACAATGAATGTAGTGGTTTCGGTGGTCAGTGGAGCACCTACGACCCCAATACTGACCCGGGCACAAACCCCGGTACCAACCCCGGCGGAGGTACAACTGGTACTACGGGAGACTTTTACCTGATTGGTGAGTGGAACGGACAGGTCTTCGGCGATGGTGTAGACTATAAAAACTTCATTGAGGAGAACAAGATGACTGACTGCAAAATCAGCAAGACTTTCACCGACTCCGACCCTGCACGCTCTGCATGCTGGATTCGTGTGAAGATGATGCTCAA
>JAFVBR010000049.1 GCA_017479885.1 Paludibacteraceae bacterium
GATTAGAAAGTTGGCATTGCAGGTGGTAAGAAACTATAGTGACAAACGAAGCATAAGGAAAAGACTGTTTAAGGCATCACTCAATAGCGATTATATGGCGGATATGGTCAAAAACTACAAATTTTGATGCGGTTGCCCTGTTCGTATGCCGTTTGTTTAGTGTATGCTTGCCAAATATTCCTGTTCCGGTTGACCTGGTGTTGCCACAAGGCTGGCTTTGTAGAGGCAGCCTAATGCGTGCAAGTCCATTATTGTGCTGTATCCGCTGCGTGCAATGATTGTTTTTGCCGCTTGCAATGCGCATTGGAGTTGTAAGTCGTTCATGTAAGGTACCAAGGTTATATTTCTGTTTTGAACGGTAGTATTGGGCATATTGGTTTTACCTCTTACTATAAGTACTTTTTCTTCTTTGTCAATGTAATAGTCAATCAGTTGCTTTTCGAGCATACTGCGCTGCGGTTCCAGTCCGGATAGCACAGCTACTATATCGAATCTGTCGGATGGCTCTTCTGTATTGTTTTCATTGATGTTTTGCGGTTGTTTTACCGGGAAACGTGTCAATGGACCTATAAACTTGGCATTGCGTGGCAAAGGATATTTGTGGCTTAGTTCTCCCGACAGGTTCTCAGTGCCGGCATAATCAGGAATCCAACAATGGGTATATTTGAGAATGATGCTTCTGTGAACACTTGCCATCAAGGGCTCGAGCCAGTGCCATCCTTTGGGCGCACGAATCATCAGTTGGTGCGTTATATATATCGTTTCGGGCTCTTTAGCAATCCGTTCTGGCTTCTTTGGTTTGGCATGTCTGCCAAAATAACGGCTTTTGGGTTTGAGGTTGACATAAAGTCCGAACCGGTTATCGGAGATAATACGGTCGAAATGTTCGGTTGCAAGCAATCGTTTGAGTGCATAGTGGTCGCGTATGCTCCAACTGATAACTCTCGGCAATGCTTTGGCAATCGCCCACACCTGGCTGTTTCCCTTGCTGTATTTGAGATTGAGTGAAGGAAAATTGATGGTGCGCAGATTTGGAAAATGTTTGCGCAGCAAGGCAAGACTGTCTCCGTCTCCGGCAATCACTACTTCGCAACCGTCTGCTACGTATTTGTTTATCAACGGGATACATCGGCTGGCATGTCCAAGTCCCCAGTTGATAGGTGCAATTAGTATTTTCATATCTTTTTGCTGGTTTTGCGGTATCAGGCACTTACACTTACATTGAATCCCATCTTGCGAAGGCAGTTGGCAATCTCCTGCATTTGCTGAGGTTCGATTTTTTGTAAAGTACTACATGGCGTTTTTCTGTCAATGACATATATCATGATGTCTTTTGGTGCTAATTCTTTGACGAGTTTATAGTATTCAGTCAGTTCCTCAGGAGTGGTGTTGTCGATGGTCAGGTCTCCTACTTGGCCTTTCAGGAAGCAAGTCTGCAGTGTAAAGTCGTGATTAAATTGTTTGAGCATTTGTTTGATATTGCCGACTGTAAGTTCTGTGTTTACGGGTTGGTCGATCAAGCGCATAGTCTTGTCGATGGCGGAGTCAAGTTTGAGGATTCTGTTGTCAACCATGCGAAGCGCTCTCACTACATCCGCTCTAAACAATTGTGTTGAATTGCTTAGTACTGTTACCTTGGCATCAGGACACAGTTGGTCTCGCAGAGCGCAAGTGTCGGTTACAATAGTTTCGAATTGGGGGTGTAAGGTAGGTTCTCCGTTGCCGCTGAAAGTGATGACATCAGGTGTTACATTCTGTTGTGTAAGTTTGTTGAGCGCTGTCAGCAGGGCATGCCTCACTTGCTCGCTTGTCGGCAGTATGGGGTGATTGACCGGTGTATTCCAGCCGCATTCACAATATATGCAGTTGAAGGTGCATAGTTTGCAGTCGGTAGGCATAAGATTGATGCCAAGCGACACGCCCAGTCTGCGACTGTGAATAGGACCATATACTATTTCGTTGAAAAGCATCAGACTTTAGAATTCTTGATTAATAGGCGCAACATAGGGCAAAACTGCTGCCCTTTATTTGATTCTGTTACCGAGGAGTTTGCAGAGTTGTTTTTCAATATTCTTCAGCTCCATATCTTCTTTTAGAAGTTGCATGAGTTCTTGTTCGTTGTGATTTTCCTGCGCATGCTGGAGTGCGTATTTTATATATGTTTGCCGTTCTCTTACGATAGTGAGTTGCAGTTCGTAGATAAGTTGCGGCACGAGTTCAGGCAATCGGTCGGCATCGGTAGGTAATTTTACATCTTTTTTGAGGTTCTCTGATACATTTTGTTTTGAGAAGATAGTGCTAAGTTCGTATTTCTCGGATATCATTTCTATGGCAAATGAAGAAATGTCAGAGTCGGGGTGGAACTTGAAGAAAGTTTCCGATGTGAACCCCGCATCGTTCAAGTGTGCTTTGTATTCCTGCAGAATTTTTTCGTAGAGAGGATTTTCAAACGTTATGTCGTTAGCTGCAAGTTCGTCAATAATATATTTGCCTACAGTGGTTCCGAAAAGAGGGCGTTCTCCGTATTTTATAAAAACTTTGAGCAGGTTGCAGACGTTTTTGTCGAGATTGGTTTGTAGGTTCGTAGGTTTGTAGGTTTGTAGGTTTGTGGGTTCGTAGGTTGGCAGGTTGTCAGGTTGCTCTCTGTCGGGGGTCTCTTCGCTAATTGCTGCGATAGCAGAAGGCTGATTATCACTATGTTTTGAGTATTTTTGTTTTCTGTAACCGATTACGGATTTAGTAAGTACATCTTCTTTAATACTGAGCAGTCCGGCGCAGTCTTTGATATAGACCTGTCGGGTAATGATGTCAGGAATGACAGCGATACTTTGTACAATGTCTCTAATTACGTTACTTCGCTTTATAGGGTCGTTTCCTGCATCTTTGAGCAGCAGATTGGTTTTGAAGCGTATGAAGTCCTGATTGTTGTTTTGAAGGTATTGCCGGAAATCAGCAGCATTCATTTTTCTTGAGAAAGAATCGGGGTCTTCGCCGTCAGGCAAGAGCACCACTTTGATGTTTATTCCTTCTTCAAGCATCATATCGATACCTCTCAGAGCTGCATGAATACCTGCGGCATCACCGTCGTAGAGAATGGTTACGTTGTCAGTGAGTCGGTGCAGAAGTAGTACTTGTCGGTGAGTGAGTGAGGTGCCCCCCGAACTGACAACATTCTCAATGCCGGCCTGTACCATGCTGATTACATCCATCTGCCCCTCTACCAGATAGCACATCTGCTGCTTGGCAATCTCCTGTTTAGCCTGGAAGAGACCGTATAGTTCGTTTTGTTTGGAGAAGATGGCAGAGTCTGGCGAGTTGACATATTTGCCGACGTTCTCTTTCTTCTTAAGTATGCGTCCTGCGAAGGCAACCACTTTGCCTGAGATGGTGAAGAACGGAAATATCACGCGGTCGCGGAAGCGGTCGTAGTGTCTGTCACCTTGTTCTGAGACTCCGCATAATCCTGTTTTCTCAAGGAACTCGTCCTGATATCCCGCTTTCTTAGCTGCGTCGTAAAGTGAGCTTTTGTAAGGAGAGTAGCCGAGTTGGAACCTGCGTATGATATCTTCACGGAGTCCTCTCTCAATAAAATATTTGAGTCCGATGTTCTGCCCTTCTTCGGTGTTGAACAGCTGGTCCTGAAACCATTGTTTTGCCCATTCGTTGACTTTGAAGAGGCTCTCTCGTTCGTTTTCGAGTTGCTTCTCTTCGTCAGTCATCTCTTTCTCCTTAATCTCAATATGGTATTTTTTTGCAACCTGTCGCAATGCATCGGTGTATGAGCATTGCTCATATTCCATAACGAAATTGATGGCATTGCCCGCTTTGCCGCAGCCGAAGCATTTGTATATACCCTTTGCGGGTGAGACGCTGAAGGATGGGGTCTTCTCGTCGTGGAACGGACAATTGCCCCAAAGGTTAGCGCCTCGTCTGCGCAGTGACATATAGTCGCCTATAACGTCTTCTATCTTGGCAGTGGCATAGATTCTGTCGATGGTTTCTCTTGGAATCATTGTGCAATAGTTTCAGGTTTGTAGTTCCTGTTGTTAGAAATTAAGGAAATAAATGCCGATGCGAATATTCCATTCATCGAATCGTCCACGGTTGCTGTATCCGCCGACTTCGTTGTAGCTGTCGCGGAAATGATTGTAAATACCGAAGTTGTAGCCTCCTCGGATGAAGTAGTTCTTATACTGGAATCCGGCTCCTATTCCCCACTGGATGTTGAAATGAGAAAAATCTGGCTTGTCGTCTCCGTCAAGATTGGTATCGTAGTGGCTTGATTTGTCTGTCCATTCTCCTTTGATAGGGTCTCTGTGTGAGACACGCTGGTTGAAGGCTATGTTGTACTGTAGTACTGGTCCGGTATGTGCAATGAGCCAAGTGTCAGTAGCAATGCGGAACTTGTACTGCCATTCGATAGGCAACTCAATAGTGTGTACGGTGTAGTTGGTCTTGGTTTGTTTGGCTGTGAAAACCGGGTCTTTCACCCACTTGCCGTTATAGAACGATGCAAGATAATTAAGACTTAAGTTTAGTCCGAACCCTTTGACCAGTGTTGCATCATAGACGAGTCCTACTTTCACACCGTTGGTGGTGGTGGCGTTGCTGAGTTTTTTGTTGTGAGTGATGCTGTTGTCACGAAGAATAGGTTCGGAGAAACCGAGTTGCACTCCGAGTGATTGTGTCTGTGCTGATGCGAAGATGGCTGCACAGAGCAGAATAAAAATAGATGTTGTACGTTTCATATATTATCAGTTGTTTTTTCCTTTTCGTCGGTTCCTGGAGTTTTGCTTTTTATCGGTGTCTTGTTTATCCTCGGTGTTCTCTTCCTCCGTAGTGTCATCTTTTGCACTGACGGCTTTCTGTTCGGGTCGTTCGGTAGCATCGGGATGGCTAAAAACGTCTTGGGGTGATTTGGGCCTTTCGGCTTCAGCCCAGAAGAATGCTCCGAGTCGCTGTTCGCTGCTGCTTATTTTGTCAATCGGATACATCTTGCCTGTAGTGGCGGTTGTGAAGAGAATATGGTCAATCTTTTGTTCCCGAAGGAACATCTTTACGTAGCTTGATTGTGTTTTGTTGACTCCCACCAATGGTCCTTCTCCGTCATCCTCGTGCGGGTAGAATATAGTCTCTGCATTGCCGTTTACATCTATCTGTCTCATCTCTCCATCGCGTATGTACGCGATGATTTCCTTACCCGACATCTGGTTGAACTGTTCTTCATCGTCCTGCTGGGCAGCAATGGCATTCTCCTCACAATGGGCATAATCCACCTCTCCGTTTTTCAGATAAACCGTAATCAGTTTGGCACTTATCTGTTGACCGTCACTCCAGATGACGGGTCTGCCGTTGAGAATCATTGTCGAGTCGCGGTTGTCAGTTACCAGCGAGTCGCATATAGACTGCATGTCGCTTCGGTATATTCTGACGCGATGATAGGCTCTGACACGTTTGTAAGAAGTGTCGTAAGGAATAGTGTCAGGCGGTTGCCATGTAAGCACACTGTCAATCATAATGCTGTCGCGCTCTGCCAGTTCATAGGTTTGGTATGCAATCTCTTCCGAATAGAGAGTGTCGGCATGAACGTAGGTTTTTTCTTCCTCGGACCAGTCGATATAGAGTGCGCTGTCGGTAGCAAATCCGTATTTCTCGTTTTCGTAGAACTTGCCCTGGTTGCCGTAGAGTGTGCCTTTCTGTATAGTATCGCTAAGAACCATGTGCCCTCTAATATCGCCCTTGCCTATATGCTTGTCATAGAATATGGTGTCACCGGTTAGTCTTCTGCCGTCTTCGTGAATCACTTCCGAGCGGTTGAGTAGCATAGACTCTTCGGTGCGCGTATTGTACCAGCCGAGAGTGCTGAGAATGGTGGTTTCTTCTTCATAGAGAATCTTGGTAGGACCGACGAGGTCAGCGATATTGCTTGCAGTGTTGTATTTCAAAGTGTCGGCAGTAAGTACGAACTTGTCGTTGACGAGCAATACATCTGTTTTGAATGTGGCTTGTTTGGTAGAAGGCACATATTGTCCGAAAACTGATGTGAGTGTGTTGAGACTGTCCACAATTTTTCCTCCTGTGTAGTACCAGGCAAGGTCGTTGAGTCGGTCATAGTTGAGCGAGTCGGTGGTAAGGGTGGTGCCTGTATGAATAAGTTTCACATTCTTTCTGAGTCGTGCGAACTTGGTATTGCCGTCGTAGTAGAGTATATCTCCGAAACCTTCAAGCGTGTCGCCTTGTACAAGGCGTACATTGCCGAAAGCGTCAAGCGAATTATCCTTTTCGTAGAAGAGAGCGGAATCGCAATACATGAGTGCAGAGTCGTGGCGGAAAATCACATTACCCTTGAGAAGCTGGGCATCAGGGTAACGTTCTTCGTCGAAGGTAAGTGTCTCCGAGTGCTCCAGATAAACCAATGTCTCTGCCTGCAATCCGAGGCAGAGAAGCATTACTGCGGACAATATGTAAACTCTTCTACTCAAAACTTACTACTCTCAACTTCTTTCCACGGCTCTGCCGATCGTTCTGAGCAAAGCGAGGATAAGAACTTTCAACTTTCAACTAATAATCACCTCACCCATCCCGGGTAGTGGAAATCGCATCCTCTCCATTCTGGGTCGATGCTGACATAAGTCTCTTGCTGTTTTTTCTTTATCCATTCTTCGATAAACTGCCCTTTCATTTCGTTCTCGTACATCTCTCTAATAACCTGATAGTCATCGGTCATGTTGGCTTTGTGCACTTCGGTTCTGCTTTTGAGGCGTACAATAGCGCAAATCTCTTTGTTTTTTCTCTGGTCCATCATGGTGAAAGGGTTGCTAATCTCGCCTGTTTTCATAGAGTAAATCTGTCTTGCAATCTCCGGTGGCAACTCCTGGTATTCGAACTTGGAGGCATTGGTGTTTTCGTTGGTCATCAGACCGGCATTCATCACAGTGTTCTTGTCTTCCGAGAATTGCAGCACTGCTTGTTCAAATGTTATCTTCTCAGTGCGGACAAGGTTGGCGATGGAGTCCAGACGGTTGATGGCATTCACTTTGTCGGTAGCGGAGATGCGGGGTTTGAGTAGAATATGGCGGCAGTTGATTCTCTCGCCTTTCTTCTCAATGAGCTGTATGATGTGGTAACCGTATTCAGTTTCCACTATTCGGCTCACTTTCTTAGGGTCGATAAGGTTGAATGCAACCTCTGAGAATTCGGGCACAAGTTGTCCTCTGCCTACAAATCCGAGTTCGCCACCGCGCTTGGCAGACTCCGTATCCTCGCTGTACAGACGTGCGAGCATTGAGAAGTCGGCTTCGCCGTTGTTGACTCTCTCGGTGAATTCTCTCAATCGTGTCTTTATGCGTTCTGTCTCTTCTCTCGGCACAGGCGGCTCAAACGAAATCATCTGTACTTCCACTTGCGCCGGAATGGTAGGAATGGAGTCTTGCGGCAGCGAAAGGTAGTATCGTCGTATTTCTGCAGGAGTGGATTTGATGTGCTCCGTCAGTTTCATCTGCATCTGCTGTATGATCATCTGATTACGCACTTGTGTGGTCATCTCTTCACGCATCTCCGACATGCTTTTGCGGAAATATTCCTCCATTTTTTCTTTTGAACCTATCTGTGAGAGATAGTAGTTGAGACGCATCTCTACTTGTGTGTGAACAGAACTCTCGTTGGCTTCCACAGAGTCGAGTTCTGCCTGGTGGAGAAACAATTTCTGTACCGCCAGTTGTTCCGGAATGACGCAGTATGGGTCACCTGCTATCTGTTGGCCTTCGTATTGTGCTCTGAGGCGCTCTTCTTCCACCTCGCTGCGGAGAATCGCTTCTTCACCAACCACCCAGATTACTTCGTCAATCACATTGTCTTTGGCGACAATGCAGGCGCAAATAGTTAATAGTGCAAAAACTATGCTGAGTTTACTTTTCATGTTCTTTCTCTGCTTTCTGGTTGAATATTATCTTGTCTTGTTGTATTGCTTTCCTGTAGATGCGTTCTTTTTCTCTGTTGACAAATTCCACCTGTCTTCTGCTGAGAATAATGTTTTCAATGTCGGGAGCGGCGTATTCAAGCGGCATTCTCTCGCCGGCAAGTCTCTTCTCGGTTACTTGCAGCAGATAGGTGGAAACGGAGTCCTGCATCTCTATCTGGTTGTTGTGTTTCAGGAGGTCGCTCAGGTTGCCTTGTGCTATGGGGAGCCGTAGAAGTACATTGCTCTGTCGTTGCCACTGCTCGGTGAAAAGTTCGTACCCGGATGCGTACTGGTAGGCATATTTTTCTATGTTCTCCATGTTTTCGTCGGAAAGGTTGCCGAGCCATTTCTTGAGGTTCTGCTGGTCAGGTGCATCCTTGTGTATTACAAGCAGCAACCCTTTCAGCAGATTGTCTTTCAGAATGAAGCGCTCAGGGAAGCGGTCGTAGAATGCTTTTACGGAGTCGGCATTGACATGTTTGGGCATGCGCTCGTTGACGAGTTGCTGCTCGTAGTTGTTGATATACAAAGAACGTTCGTACTCTTTCACCATGCTTTCTATCTGTTTGTTGGATACAAGAGTGCGCGCCTTGTCGTATTCGAGCACTTCTGTAGCCCATTTCTGTATGTATGCTTCTGCCACTTTGGCGCTGTCCTCACCTGTAAGTCCTGCACAGGCACGCTCAAGGTCAGCCTCGTACAATGCTTCTTTGCCTATCTTTACAACGGCATCTCCCAGCCGGTAGCGGTTGATGACATCGCAACCTGTCAGAACCAGAAGCGAGAGCAGGATAAAAACATTATGTTTCATATCAGTAGTTGTGGTATGTATATAAAAAGTTTCCGTCAATCTCTTCATCTTCAAAAAGCGAGCCAAACCCATGTCGGCAATCAGGTGCCTTTATTCCGGAATGCAGCGATATTTTAGGGTTGACCTCTATGTGTACTTCATCGAATATGCCGGTTTCGAGAATGTGCTTCAGCACCGTAGCCCCGCCTTCTACCAGCACTGAGTGGATAGCGCGGTCTGCCAGGTCGGAGAGAATAAACTGCCATTGTGTGTTGTCACGATAGACAATGGTTGGTGCATCCTCGGAAAAAATATTGCTGTTTTGTGGTACCCGCGACTGACGGTCAAGCAGAATACGAACCGGGTTGCGCCCTGCCCAGTGGGTGCATAGCAGTTTGGGGTTGTCGGTAAGGGCGGTGTTGGTGCCGACCATAATAGCCATATTCTCCGCTCTCATCTTGTGTACTATCTGCTTGGTAAGCGGGTTGGAAATCACTACCCGCCGGTCTGTAGAACCTATGTATCCGTCAGCGGTCTGCGCCCATTTGAGAATGATATACGGTCTATGCTTCTCCTGCAGGCATAAGAACCGGCGGTTCAGATGTCTGCACTCTTTCTCCAATACTCCTGTGATGACATCTATACCTGCCTCTTTCAATCGTTTTACGCCTCGCCCTGCCACCAAAGGGTTGGGGTCAAGACTGCCTATCACTACCCGCTCTATACGCAACTCGTCTTTCTTGCTTACGATAAGGTCTGCACAAGGCGGTGTCTTGCCGAAGTGCGAGCAAGGCTCAAGAGAAACGAAGAGGGTGGTGGGGGTATGCGATTCTGCTATTAACCGGTTTGCTGACTCACTGTTAAGACAATTAACTTCGGCGTGAGGACCGCCAAAGCGGCGGTGCCAGCCTTCCGAGATGATTGTGCCGTCGGCGGCAACAAGCACTGCACCAACCATAGGGTTGGGAGCCACGTAGTATTCACCCAGTTGTGCCAACTGCAGGCAACGGGTCATATATTTCTCATAATCCGGCATATTTCACAAATTACAAATTCCCGGGTTCCACAATTCGGCAAAATATATTACCTTTGCAGGCGGAATGAACAGCACCTTGCAATATATAGTCAACAATCTGCGCGGCTATATGCCTGATAATGAACTCCGGGAAACCGCAATGTGGGTCTTGGAGGAAACTACCGGCATGTCGCGTACAGAAATTCTGTGCAAAGATACAACAAATATTCCGAATCTTGAAATTATTCTTGAAAGACTTCGCAGCGGCATGCCTTTGCAGTATGTATTCGGCAAGGCATATTGGGGCGGACTCACGCTGCATGTGAACAGTCATACGCTTATACCGAGACCAGAGACATGGGGTCTGGTGGAGGCGGTGAGAGAGAGGTTTCAGAACTCAGAGGCACTGCATGTGCTTGATATCGGCACAGGCTCCGGTTGTATCGCCATTGCACTTAAGCGCTGTTTCCCGCATTGGCATGTGGAGGCATGCGACATCAGTCAGGAGGCGATAGAGACGGCAAGACAAAATGCCGGAGCTAACAATGCGGAAATACGCTTCTTCCAACTTGACATACTGAAAGAGGAAACGGACTATTACGACATCATTGTAAGCAACCCGCCTTACGTAATGGAGAGCGAGAAAGCCGGAATGCAGAAACGTGTACTTGACTTTGAACCCGAGAGCGCATTGTTTGTCCCTGACTCCGACCCACTGCTGTTTTATCGCAGAATAGCCTCGCTGCAAAAGGCTCACAGCCTTTTCTTTGAGATTAACGAACAGGCAGGTGAGACAATGAGAGAGATGCTTGCAGGACAAGGGTATATAAATATCTCCGTCATTCCCGATATGGCAGGAAAAGACCGTATAGTTGCGGCGGACAAACAATAGTTGCTTTATGCAGAAAGAACTCAGTAAAGACCTGTTGTGGCAGAAGGCGAGTGCCTATTGTGCCAAGAGCGAGCATTGCGGGCAGGAGGTGCGGACCAAATTGTGGCAATGGGGATGCAGGGAGGACTCTTGGTTTGATGAGATTCTGACCCGGCTTGCAGAAGAGAAATATACAGACGAGCATCGGTATGCCCGTGCTTATGTTCATGACAAGGTGGCATATCAAGGGTGGGGACGCGTGAAAATCAGAATGATGCTGATTGCCAAGGGAGTGAAAGAGAGTGTTGTTGATGAGGCATTGCGCGAGATAGACCCGTCGGACTATCGCAGGGCGTTGCTGAAAGCGATTGACAAGTACAAAGGTGACCGGGAACGGCAAATCCGTCTGGCATTGCAACGCGGATTCGGGTATGACGAAATAAAAGAAGTGGTCGGCTGATCATTATTGTAATCCGCAGGTCTATATCTCCACTCCTATGCCCAGCGCGTGTTCGTCTTTGCGCTTTATGTTTACTCTGACACTTTCATAGTCAATTTTGGCGGAGCGGAAGCATCCCCAGTCGTATCGGTAGAAGAAGTTGAGAGTTATGGGCATGGCGTTCTCTCTAATGATTTTCCATTTTATTCCTGCGCAGTTTCGCCATCTCTCAAGATACTGTCTGCCGTTCTTTTGGCAATACTCGGGCGCATTGAGTGTGTTGGCAAGTTCGGTCCACACATACGGGCTCAGGTTTTTGCTCTTGATGTTGTACGATATATTGATGAAATGGCGTAGAGTAAGCGCATAGTGCCGTGCGGTGCGGGTGTCGATATCATCGAAACGCATGTCGCAAAGAAACTGCTCGCGCAGTGCGAAACGCCATGCTCCTGCTGTGTACGAACCTGTGACACTCGCGTACAACCTGTGCTTGATAAAACTGTTGATAATACTCCAGTGAGTATTCCACGAATCTGCCGAGCCCGGACCTGAAATCTTCAGCATGTAGCCTGCGTCAAGTTTAACGTATTGGACGGGTGAATAGGAGAAAGTGACTGAAGTGAGAGAAAGGTCGAACAGTGTTACAGGGTGAAAGGGCAGCATGTCAAGACGCAGGTCTTCAAAGAAGGTAAGCGCCATGTCGTGGCGCAACGGCAGATGGTATGTGAAGTCAAATCGTATCTGCCCCGTTGTCTCTGTGCTTGTCTGTTCTGTATATTCGGCTGCAAGCAGAATAGTGCAGGTTGAAAATATAAAGAATATGGTGGAAAATATGCGTTCTTTCATGCTGCAAAGGTAATAATTATTTGCGAGAATAGAAAATTTTCCGTACCTTTGCTAACTCAAAACAAATATTCTACAATAGAAACCATATCAGACAATATGAAACGATTAGTACTATCTTTATGCTTGTTTTGCGCTCTTTTGTCGGGTGCTGTTGCCGGTGAGGCGAAGTATGTATTTTATTTTATAGGTGACGGCATGGGTCAGAACCAGGTGCTTGCCACGGAGATGTATCTGGCAGAACTTGAAGGCAGAATAGGCACGAAACCCCTGTGCTTTACGCAGTTTCCCGTAACCGGACAGTGTACCACATTCTCTACATCGAACGGCATTACCGACTCCTCCGCTGCAGGAACGGCTCTGGCTTCGGGTGCAAAGACAAAGAACGGCACTCTGGGGTTGCTGCCGGACGGTTCGGCGGTATATACTATTGCGGAGCAGTTGCGTGATGCCGGTTGGGGAGTAGGAATAACCACCAGCGTCAGTATCGACCATGCCACTCCTGCCGCTTTCTATGCGCATGTTGACAGCCGTGGCGAGTATTACAAGATAGGAACACAGTTGGCGGCTTCGGGTTTCGACTTCTTCGGAGGGGCAACTTTCTATCACCCTTTCCCCAAAGAGAATCCTGGCGATGCCGAGTCGCTTTACGAGATTTGCCGTAAGGCAGGCTACACCTTCGCCCGCGGCTATACCGACTATCAGAACAAGAAGGAAGATGCAGGAAAGATGATTCTTATCCAGGAGCACGAAGGTCTGACGGACGACTACAAAGGTGAGGGTATGATTCCTTATCTTATCGACCGCAGTCTTGACGACCTCAGCCTGACCCAGATTACTGAGGCGGCAATCGATTTCCTTTCGTCACGTCACAATAAATTCTTCCTAATGGTGGAGGGCGGTGCTATCGATTGGGCTTGCCATAGCAACGATGCTGCTACAGCGATTCACGATGTTATAGATATGGACAATGCAGTGCGTCTTGCTTTCGAGTTTTATCTTCAGCATCCCGATGAGACCCTGATAGTTGTTACCGCAGACCATGAGACAGGCGGTATGGCGCTCGGCAATAGCAATTATACGCTCAACCTGCAACTTCTGCAGAATCAGCGAATGTCTGTAGGCGAGCTGTCCGGCCTCTTGAAGAAACTGCATGAGCAGCAGGGCAGGAAATTGCGCTGGGAGAGCGTCAGACAACTGTTTGCTGACAAACTTGGCTTTTACACGACAGTTGAGTTGACCCCCGATGAAGACAAGGCACTGCAGCAGCAGTTCAAGCAGCTCATGAAGGGCAAGGCTAAGAAAGTGAAGACCCTCTACAAAGAACTTGACGGGTTGACCGCCTCTGCCGTAGCGTTGCTTGACAAGAAAAGCAAGATAGGCTGGACTACCGGCTCACACTCCGCTTCGGCGGTTGGCGTATGGGCTATAGGCGTGGGTGCTGAAGAGTTCACGGGCTGGCAGGACGAAACGCAGCTCGCTCCAAAGATAATGTCGGCAGTGGAAAAATGACGGTGCTTGCTCACTAATGTCTGCACTTGCTCACTAATGTCTGCACTTGCTCAGGCTCCACGCATTTCCTGCGGAGGAGATTGATACGATAGAACACCCGGAACATAACTTATGCATAATTATGCACAAAACACTGCATAATTATGCATAAATCTTAAAAAATGACATATATCGGTTAGCTCAAAGGGAGATAGGACCAAGCTAAGTGTTAGCTATCTCCTCTTTTATGCACAAAACTGCATAATCTTAACAATAGTAAACTTTTCTGTATATTTCAGTAAACTTTTCTGTATATTTCTGCTGAAGACGTACTATGAGGAGGCAAACAATGACAGTTACTCCAGGGTTATTTGACAGTTACTTCGAGGTTATTGGTTTATAGTTTTTGTTTTTTACCTAACCCTCAGGCGCTGACCTATACGAATAATGCTGGTCTCCTTTATACCGTTGAGTCTGCAGAGAGCACTGACACTGGTGCCATGACGGCGGGCAAGAACCGAGAGGTTGTCACCGGCTTTCACGGTAATATACTTAGCCTGCTGCATCTCTTTCAGGTGTTGCTGATGATAGAACGTAGAGCGGCGTGTGATGGTATAAACCGTATCCTTCATGCAGAAGTTCTGGTAGTCAATCATAAGTTCGGTATTCATGGCATTTCCTAAATAGCGGATTTCGTAATGCAGGTGCGGACCTGTGCTTCGGCCGGTGTTGCCGCCGAGTCCTATCACTTCTCCCGCTTTTATATGTTCGTTCTCTTCAACGAAGATGCGCGACATGTGGGCATATACAGTCTCCAGTCCGTTGGGGTGACGCATTACGACAAAGTTGCCGTATCCTCTCGGGTCGTTTCTTACTATGCGCACCTGCCCGTCCCAACTGGCACAGATGGTGTCGCCTATTTGCACTTTGATATCAGTACCATAGTGGTAACGGTATTTGCGCGGCCCGAACTTGGAGGTGATATAGCCTTTGGCAGGCATTACGAATCCCCGGCAGTCGATGGCAATTGAGTCCTTTATGGAGTCGATTGGCAGTTGGTAGGGGTTTACTTTTTCAGGTGTCCAGATGGAGTTGTAGATATCGTCGGCAGGATGGTCCTCCATCAAATCATCGGTGATGTCGTTCAGAATGCGTTTGTAGATGTTGGCGCGGTCTTGTGCCTGAACTATCACGTGACGGGGCAGTTCGTCGGCATTGCATGTGACGAAAAGAGTGTCGTTGCGTATCTCCAGTTTTAGGTCGTCAGGAATAGCCTGAGCCTTAAGCAGGCACACACATATCAGAGACAACAATAATGTCAGATACTTCTTCATTAGCAGATATATGAATTATGCATTTGGAATTATGCATTATAGTGTGGAGCTGGAGGGAGTCGAACCCTCGTCCAAACAAGGAACCAATACGCTTTCTACATGCTTATCTTAGCCTTCATTTTCGTCGTGTAGCAAGACCTAAGCCACCAACCACACGCTTATCTGCTTGAGTTTCATTCTCCATACGCAGCTATAGAGAACTATTCCGTGTATTTCTGCGCCTCCATATCCCGTAGCCCACAGACTCGGCAGGGGGAGACGTCCCGTTTCAGCACCTTGTGCCGAAATAAGGCCGATCTACTGTACTTCGATCAGGCAGCGAGAGCATAGTTGTTGTTGCCAGTTATTATGTTACAGACCAAGTTTAACGGGCGTCATCTGCAGTGCCCGACATGCTTACATACCTGTTCTACCTGCTGTCAAAACCAAGCAGCCCCTTCGTCGAAACACGCTCGGACCCGGACTGTCTCTTTCACTATGTTACAGAGACATTGTTGTCCTCGCGGTTTCTCCTCTCAAAATCGCAAAAAGTTTTGCGATTTTGTATTTTTTCGCAGAATCTATCTCTTTATTTTAAACACGCTCGGACCAGGAATGTCTCTTGCACTATGTTGCAGAGACATGTTCTGACGGATGAGCGGTTTCACTTGCCAATGTATGCGAAAACGGGTGCAAAGGTAGTGGTTTTTTGCCGAATATGCAAATCATTTGAAGATGAGAGCGAATTCGCGAGGAATGACAGTCTCGAAATGCACCACTTTCTCAGTGACAGGATGAATGAACTCCAATACACGTGCATGCAGTGCCAGACGGTCGATAGGCACATCTTCTGAAGAGCCGTATTTGCGGTCGCCGATAACAGGGTGTCCAAGAGAGGTGAGGTGCACGCGTATCTGGTTTTTTCTGCCTGTTTCAAGGTTAAGTTCCACCAATGAGTAGGTTTTGGCTTCTCCGTCGGGTCTTCTTGGTTTGAGAGTTTTCTCCTGTAGCACTTTGTAGTTGGTGACAGCCAGTTTGCCTCCGTCGTCAACAAGTGAGGAATATACCATGCATGTGCGGTCGTCTTCAGTAAGCCAGCTCTGCACTTTGCCCTCTTTCTGCTCGAAACTGCCTTCTGCTACTGCCACGTATGTACGTTTGGTGACAAGGTCACGCCAATAGTCGCGCATATACTGCTGCAGTTCATACGATTTGACGAAGACGAGCAGACCTGATGTTTCGCGGTCAAGGCGGTGTACAGTGTAGATATTGGAGCGTGCATTCTTCTGCTTGACGTAGTTTTTCAGGATAGAGAGACAAGTCACTTCGTTGCTGTCCGGGTGAGTGGCGACAGTGAGCAGACCGGGCTTTTTCTCAACCACAATCAGGTCGTCGTCCTCGTAGATGATTTTCAGTTTGGGGTGAACCAGTTCTCTTGCCACCACTCCTGTGGTAACCACTACTTCGTCGCCCTCATGCAATTGAAGGTCAAACCGTGTTTCAACGGCTCCATTTACACTGACCTGTCTGTGAGAGAGCATCAGTTTGACGCTGTTGCGGGTCATACCCCCCATTTTGCTGATAAGGAAATCCATCAAGGAGGCATCCTCCTTTACCGACAGGGTCGTTTTGCGTGTCTTGGGAATATTACGTGGCATTATTTCAATATTACTTTATGTATATCGTTGTCAGCTTTGATGAGATAGAAGCCTGCTGGCAGACTGAGAGTTATGTTGCCTGCGGCATAGGTGACGAGCGAGCCGGAGATAGTCCAAACGGAAACCTGCTGCTCCACGCCTTTGATTGTGAGCATACCGTTTTCCACCGTGACGGCAGTATGCGGAACTTGCAACTGTGAGATGGCAGTGGCAGCCTTCTGCAGTTTGAGTCCGATGAGCACGGGGTCGTGGTCGGCGTAGCGCTTCATGCTGTCGTCATTGGTTTTGTTATATGCGTAATCGTAGTCTTTGTACGAGGTGTTGAGATGCCATGCTTGTGCACCGACCACTTGTGCCGACATAGTAGCGGAGGACATGACATGGTCGAGGTATCCGAACTCAGGCGCCATATTGTTATAGTCATACCTATAGCTGTATCCTTCAGGAGAGTAGCGTTTGAGCTCTTCGGTGTAGCCCTGCGATTCGAGATATGAAACAGGTCGTTCGGCAGAATAGGAATTGAAGTCACCGACGATGAGTATGTCGGGGTCACGATAGGCGTTGTTCTTGAGTGAGGTTGCCACTTTCCCGACCTGTTCGAGACGTTCTTCCTCATAGTCGTCGTACGACGACTTGGCTTTGAGGTGGAGGCAGTTGAGTTGGAACTGCTCGCCTGAGGCTGTCTCCTCGAACATCTGCAAAGGAGAGCGGTTACGATAGCCGCCGGAGATGGTGCAGTCGTATTGTCCGACGGGTTTGACGGTCAGAGTGTTATATATAAAGCCGCAACTCTGATATGTAGAGGAAGCGTCTGTTATACCTCTGTCAACAGCCGCCCACTTGCCGGGAGTGTTGAGAAAACTGTTCAAACGGTTGGCAAGGGTGTCGAGTACGCCTGCATTCTGCTCCACTTCGACGAAAGCGTATATGTCGGCACTGATTGCTGCCATAGCCTTTGTTATCTTGGTGCTCTGCAGGTTGAACTGGTCGATTGTATTGGCGCCGTTGTTACCGAGTGTGGTCATATACCAACGGAGATTGGCAGCGCATACGAGCAATGTGGCATCAGGGAAGACGGGTTGAGCCGTAGGGTATATAATGTCAGGTCCTCGTCCTTGCGCCTCATAATACATCCAATCGTATAACCCCCAGTTTTCGTATCCGTCAGTCATATTGAGAACGAGACTTGCATACTGAGTGCCCAATGGTGTAGGAGTTTCGTCAGAGGGAAGGAGGCTTACATGAAGGCGCATGTCGGTGTCATGGTTTCTGTCGGAGATGGCATTGTACTCGTCGGAGTTGTGGTCAGCGACCGTTTCTCCGGCTGCACGGGGGAAGAATTCAGCAAGATAAGGGTCGCTGACATAGGAAATCACGTAGGTGTGGTTGGTGATTTTGACCTGTTTGCCGAGGTATTTGCCGTCGGTGAAATCATCGGGATAGACGGCATTGGTCTGTGCTGCAGCTGAGACAGCGAGCAAAAGCGACAGAGGCAACATATACTTCTTCATAAGCGAAACATTTAAGGGTTCTATTATGCTGCAAAGGCGGCGGTTTTGCCCTGTGTTGCCACTTGGATTGCGTTAGTCAGTCTTGCGCAGATTGCCGCCTGCGCTGTTGCAGGCTTATGGGGTTCCATAAGCCAAGACGAAAGGTGGCAAAGATGCCAAGAATGACAGCAAGACA
>JAFVBR010000050.1 GCA_017479885.1 Paludibacteraceae bacterium
ATTAGAAAGTTGGCATTGCAGGTGGTAAGAAACTATAGTGACAAACGAAGCATAAGGAAAAGACTGTTTAAGGCATCACTCAATAGCGATTATATGGCGGATATGGTCAAAAACTACAAATTTTGATGCGGTTGCCCTGCAGAAGTAAACTGCCATTTGCGTATGTCGGAAATGTTTACTACTTTTGCAGTCGGTATTGGCAAAGAAAATATTTGTTTTAATTTGAGGTGTTTGGCTCACATGCACACAGAGCCAACTGATTGTTTATGGATTACTTACGTTCTCTTTTCCTCGAGCCGGGCATTACCCAGTCGCTTATGGTGCTCGTTCTGACCGTAGCCACCGGACTCTTTCTGGCTGAAAAACTTAAAATCAAAACCTTCTCGCTTGGTGTCACGTGGATATTGTTCTGCGGTATCATCTTCTCCCATTTCGGACTTCGTCTGGACCCTGCAGTCAGCCACTTTGCCAAGGATTTCGGTCTTATTCTCTTTGTCTATTCCATTGGTTTGCAGGTAGGTCCGTCGTTCTTCTCGTCATTCGGCAAAGGCGGTCTGCGTCTCAACGGGTTTGCGGCACTGATAGTTGTTCTTGCTTGCATCACCACGTGGGTTATAGCCCGCATATCAGGTGAGGATATGGCAACAATGGTTGGAGTGATGTCGGGTGCTGTAACCAACACTCCGTCGCTTGGCGCCGCCGAACAGGCATACGCCGATGCCATGGGCGATGCCAATCCTGCTATTGCCACCGGTTATGCCGTTGCTTACCCTCTCGGCGTGTTGGGAATAATCTTCTCAATGCTGCTGATCAAATGGGTGTTCCGCATCAATCTGCGCGATGAAGAGGCCCTGCTCCACTCTGCCGTCGGCAAGCATAAAGAGCCTGTGCTGGTGGATATACTGATATCCAATCCGCAGATAACCAGCATCACTATCCGCAATCTGCACCACATGATCAATGTGCCTATGGTTATCTCACGCATCATTCATCCTGACAAGTCTGAAACCGTGCCTCAGGCGGAGACTGATGTGCAAAACGGAGACACCCTGCGCATACTGGCAGACCGCGAACACCTTGATATGCTCTCACTGCTCGGACCTATAGAGGAAAAGAAGAAAACCGAACGCACCGGCACTGACAGCACACTCATCTCACGCCGTATTGTGGTTACCAAACCCGAGTGGAACGGCAAGCAGATACGCCATCTGGGAGTCAACGACCGCTATCATGTCACCATCACACGTGTCAACCGGGCAGGTATTGACCTCATTGCCACCTCCGAACTCCACCTGCAACTCGGCGACCGCATCATGGTCGTCGGCAGCAAAGTGGACGTTGAGAAAGTGGCTGATATATTCGGCAACGAACTCAAGCGGCTTGATATCCCCAACCTGCTGCCTATTTTCTTTGGAATAGTGCTCGGTGTGGTTGTTGGCACACTCCCGATTGCCATTCCCGGCCTCTCCCAGCCTTTCAAACTCGGACTTGCCGGAGGTTCGCTTATTGTGGCTATACTGATAGGCCGCTTCGGACCATACTACCACATGGTCACTTTCTCCACCACCTCTGCCAACATGATGATTCGCGAGATAGGCATCTCGCTTTTCCTTGCATCAGTCGGACTGGGTGCAGGCGAGAGTTTTGTGCCTACCATAGCCGCAGGCGGTTGGGTCTGGATAATCTACGGAGCTATTATCACCCTGCTTCCGCTTATTGTCGTAGGTTTCTGCGCACGCAAGTGGGGCAAACTCAACTATTTCACTCTGATGGGACTGATAGCCGGTTCCACCACCGACCCGCCTGCCCTTGCCTATGCCGTAGGCAACAGCACCACTACCGACCAGGCATCTGTTGCATACGCCACTGTGTATCCGCTCACCATGTTCCTGCGCGTCATGCTGGCGCAGATAATGATTCTGACGCTCATATAGCACCTTTTCTTCTCTGACAAGGTACCAACAACAAATGCCCGATTGCCATTACTGCAATCGGGCATTTGAGATATAACATATTACCAATACGAAAATCAGTCTCACTTCTTCTGCATGCGGGCAGTGATGTCTGTAAGCCGGTTGTTCTCTATTCTGTATAGGCGCTGGTTGGTGGTCGCGTGGTCAAGTCCGCCGAGCGCGGCTATGTACGGACCGGTCTTCACATAGTTGAAATGCTCCGCTGTGAAGTCGCCGGGCAACTCAGGTCTGCCCGAGTACCATGCCGACTTGTAGCCCTTGCTTTGAATGTACTGAGCCATGCGGTCAACAGCCGCAGGGTCGTTGTCGCCGCCCATAAGACTGATGCATGTCACTGCCGAACCGTATCTGACAATAAGACTATCCAGAGCCTGCTCGTCGAACACCTCGCCTATGTCGTCCCACAACTGTGGGCTGTGGCAACCCGGACAACGGTTTGGGCACATACTGAGATTGACTGCAAGCGTTGTCTCGTCAGGAATCTCCTGAAACACTATGTCGTAGTCTGTATATTTAAGCATACCATTCGTTGTACATTATGAATTATGAATTATGAATTATGCATTATGCATTAATCACATCTGTCTCATGCATGACTTCACACCGCGCACTGCGGCAATCTTCTTCCGTATCTGCTCCAGTTGGTTCAGGTCGTCAACCAGCAATGTGAGGTGTCCTTCGAACAGACCGTCATGGCTGTCAATGGAGATAGTGCGAAGCAGCACCCCGCTCTCCTTGTTTATAATAGACGAGATGTTTGTCACAATACCTATGTCATCATTCCCGACTACCCTGAGTGTTATTGGATACTGCTGCCCTACCGCCTTTCCGCTCCAGCGAGCAGGAATAATCCTGTAAGGAAAGCGCTCACGCATCTGAGCTGCATTGGGGCAGTCCTCACGATGGATACTTATACCTTTGGTAACGCTCACGAAGCCGAACACCTTGTCGCCGTAAATCGGGTTGCAGCATTTGGCAAGACGATAGTCCACGCGGCTCAGGTTTCTGTCAATCACCAGCACGTCGTGGTTGCCCTTTGCAACCTCCTGTACAGGTTGTTGCACAAACTCCGAGGCGGAAACCGTTGCCGCAGGCGTGACCGTTGTGTCAGTCATCTCCACGTACTTGTCGCGCAGTTCCAGTATATCCTCCTTGCCCTGTGCAAGCGCCTGATAGAGGTCACTCACGGCCTTGTAGCCCAGTTTCTTGCTTAGGCGCGACACTTGTCCCTCGTCATAGTCCACCTTCCAGTTCTTGAAGCGGCGCTCAAGCATCTCTCTGCCATCTGCCGCATCCTTGTACTCTTTCTCCTTCAGCGCCTGACGTATCTTGTTGCGGGCCTTGGATGTACAAACGAATCCGAGCCATGCCTGCGTGGGTTTCTGCTGGGGCGATGTCAGTATCTCCACTTGGTCGCCGTTGTGCAGCACGTGTTTGATAGGCACGTTTCTGCCGCCTATCTTTCCTCCCACACAGCGGCATCCGAGACCGGTATGTATGGCAAAGGCAAAGTCCAGCACAGACGCTCCCTTTGGCAGTTTGTGCAGGTCGCCGTTGGGCGTGAACACAAACACTTCTTCGTCATAGAAACTGAGACGGAAATCCTGCAGAGCCTCTTTTGTCTCCACCTCGTCGCTCTCTAACATCTCACGCACACTCTTCAGGAAGTCGTCCATGCCGCCTTCGCTCTTTCCCCCCTTGTATTTCCAGTGTGCTGCCACACCTTTCTCTGCTATCTCGTCCATCCGGCGGGTACGTATCTGAACCTCCACCCATTTCTGTTCCGGACCTAACACTGTGGTGTGCAGACTCTCGTAACCGTTCGACTTGGGTATGGTCAGCCAGTCTCTCAGGCGTTTGGGGTTGGGCTGGTACATGTCAGCTATCACCGAGTACACCTGCCAGCACTCCGCTTTCTCTTTCTCAGGCTCCGAGTCGAGAATGATGCGAATAGCAAACAAGTCGTATATGTGGTCCACACCCACGTTCTGCTTGAGCATTTTCTTGTAGATACTGTGAATCGACTTCGTACGGCCTTTAATGGAGAAGCGGAAACCCATGTCCTCCAGTTTCTTCTTCAAAGGAGTGATGAAAGCATCAATGTATGCATCGCGGTGACGCTTGGTCTCGTTCAGCGTGTGGGCTATCTGCTTGTAGGTCTCATACTCGGTGAACTTGAGCGAGAGATCCTCCAGTTCGGTCTTGATGGCATAGAGTCCGAGGCGGTGGGCTAATGGTGCGTACAGAAACGAAGTCTCTTTTGCAATGGCACGCCGCTGTTCAGAGTCAGGCTCCTGGTTGAGTCGGCGCATGAGTGCGGCACGCTCGGCAATGATAATCAGCACCACACGCACGTCTTCTGCCAGCGAAAGCAGCAGTTTGCGGAAGTTCTCGGTCTCAAGCGAGGTGTTGACGCGGTAGAGGTCCTCAACACGGCGCAATCCCTGCACTATCACTGCCACCTGCTCACCCATCACTTTCGTCACCTCATCTATGCCGGCATCCTTCAGGAGAATGGCGGCCACTGCGGTCTTGCCCAGACCTATCTCAGTCACGGCAAGGTCAATCACGCATTGCCTGCGCTCCACTTCTTCGTGAGGCAGATTCTGCTTCAATAGCAGTGCCTTCTCTTCGTCACGGAAGTCTATATTATAGTGTGTCCTTATTTTTTCTATCAGACTTTCCATAATTAATGTTTTTCTGTTCTATATTCAACGGCAAAGGTACAAGTTTTTCCGTGATTTTACAAAAAAAACAAGTTTTTTCTTTCTATATGTATGTTATTTGAGAATTTATTTGTAAATTTGCAGTCGCAAATATAGGGCTTCGTATGTCAATTCCCTGTTTGCATAGGCTGGATAATAATTTAAAACACTCTTATACAACATGAAAACAACAGTTCGTATTTTGTTAGGTTTGGCAATTTGCTTTTTGACCTACATCTGCGTCATGAGCGTTGTTACTCCTATCCGTTTCGAGGAGAAACGCGTTTCGCGCGAGGAAGCAGTAGTGAAGAATCTTATCAGTCTGCGTACTGCAGAAGTTGAGTTCAAAGCCCAGAAAGGTTACTATACTGCCGATTTGGATTCTCTGATTCTCTTCCTCAAGACCGCCAAGAAGAAAGAAGTATTGAAAGAAGGTGCTCTCACCGATGCACAACTCGAGGCAGGAATGACCGAGGCAAAGGCTGTAAAGATTATCAAACGCGGCAACCTGAAAGAGATTCAAAAGAATGGTCTGGAAGGATTCAAGCGTGACACTATCTACACCAACCTCATACAGTCGCTCTACAAAGGCGAGTACACAGAGGAAAACATCGGCGAGATTGTTTACATTCCTTATACCGACAATGTACGCTACGAGGCAGAGGTTGACAACAACTATACTACCGACAAGGGCATCAAAGTGCCCCTCGTTGAAGTGCGTGCCGCTTTCGATACCTATTTGGCTGACCTCGACAAACAGGAACTTGTCAACCTGATTGACAAAGAGAAGAAACTCGACCACTACCCTGGTCTCCGTTTCGGTTCTATAGATGCTCCTAACAACAACGCCGGCAACTGGGAATAATAACAAAGGTTACAATGGATAGTTGATAGTTGATATTCTTAATAAACATAAGAACCTCAACTATCAACTTCTTATTTTAGCAACTCCGCATTCAACTCTCAACTTTCCACGGCTTTGCCGATCGTTCCGAGCAAAGCGAGGATAAGAACATTCAACTTTCAACTAAAAATAGTGCGTATCATATCAGGCAAATATCGCGGCAGACACCTCAATCCTCCGAAGAACATCTCTGCACGTCCCACTACCGACTTTGCAAAAGAGAGTCTCTTCAACCTACTGCAGAACCGTATGGATTTCGAGGGAGTGGACATGCTTGACCTCTTTGCAGGCACGGGAGGTATCGGACTTGAGTTCATATCGCGCGGAGCGAGAGAAGTCATAGCGGTAGAGCTGGCTCACGTGCAGCAGAATTTCATCATCAGTACGTGCAAACAGTTGGGAGTAAACAATTTGCGCGTACTGCGCGGCGATGTGTTCAAGTACATCAACTCTTGCTCTCTGCAGTTCGGCTTTATCTATGCCGACCCGCCATACGCACTGCCCGAACTGCCCACCCTGCCCGAACTCATCTTTGGGAAAGAACTGTTGAAAGCCGGCGGTTGGTTTGTGCTCGAGCACTCCGACAACAACGACTTCTCGTCCCATCCTCGGTTTGTTGAGACGCGGCAATACGGCAGTGTCAACTTTAGTTTCTTTCAAAACAGCTCCATTTGAAAGAAAGACATATCGCAAACGTTATTAGTAGAATAACAATATAACTAACATTAATCACTAAAAAACAAAACGCGTATGAAAAGAAAAGTTTTCCTCTGTTTAACAATGGCTGCTCTGTGCAGCATGTCGGTGTTTGGACAAAGTTCCACCACAAAGTACAAAGACTCTGCTACAGGTCTGTATTTCACACTTGCTACGAGTAAAGCCACAGGCACCTATCAGGTTGCTGCCATTGTACCTGATATAGAGTCGTCCAGTATAGGAAAGGAATCGCTGGTCTCGGAGCCGTACAAGGGAATGGTTAATCTCGTTATTCCCGCAACCGTTTCCGATGGTACAAAAAACTACAGAGTGGTTGGTATCGGACCAAAAGCGTTTCAGGGCAATACCACACTCAAGAAAGTCACTCTTGCTGAAGATGTAATGGTACTGCTCGGCAATTATGCCTTTGCAGGATGTACTGCTCTGGAAGAAGTTGACTTTACTACCAAATTTAGTAAAGATGTGACCACTCAACTTCAGAGATCTTTTGTTACCTCTTTCTGGAAAGAGTTCACCCTTGGAAGCGGCAAGACTGAAATCGTTCTCCCTATCATTGGCAACTATGCTTTCCGTAATTGCAGTTCCCTGAAAAAAATCAAGGTTTCGCAATTTAGCAATGAGATAGGCGAAGAAGCCTTTTCTGGATGCTCGGCTCTGAAGAGTTTCTATCCTGACGATGCATCTGCCATTACTGCTTACGGCGACAATGCCTTTGCCAACTGTACCTCGCTCGAATCGTTCTACGTTGGAGAAAAAGTAACCAAACTTGGCAAAAACATGTTCAGTGGTTGCGCGAATCTGAGTTATGTTGAGTGGTGGGCAAAGTCAATGCCGGACTTCACTGCACCTGACGGCACCCAACCCTCTCCCTTCTATGACCTCAGAGAGAATGAGAGTCTTGAGATAGAAAATCTCGGTGAGATGAAACGAGTACCTGCCTACCTCGCATACGGAGTCAAGAACCTATATGGTGTAATTCCTGCCAAGGAGATTGGTGCACACGCTTTCGATGGCTGTGTCAACACATGGGGCAATATTCTCGGACTTGAGGAAGTGGAAAAAATAGAGGAAGGAGCAATCAACGGTCCTATGTATGACCGTGTCCTCCTGCCGCAGACTCCTCCTGAGATTACTGACAAGAATGTATTCAGTGCAGGCATGGTTTTAGGTGAGACACAGTTCTATGTTGCTTCTCCGAATCAATGTGATGCCAACCAACTCTACAAGACGGCTGCAGGCTGGACAGAAATCAATGTGGAAGCCATCGGCGACAAGACGAAAGTGGAAGCGGAGGCTGTCATACTAAATAATCCGTACACCGAGGGAAATAAAGGAGCCAATTCCTCAACTCCCAGATTCACACGCCAGCCGTCATGTGACAATCCCAAATTCACAGCATTTCTTCCTGATGACGCAAAGGCAGTTCTCACAAAACAGGGCGAACCTGAACTTGTTGCTTATTTCAGCCATTATGAGTACAACGGAGTGAGATATACAGACCGTACAGTCTCCATCGAGCAGGTTAACAGCACTGAGATACTGAAGGTTGTCTATGTCTATGACCCCAATGCCGATGCTGTTGATGAAGTCAAAGACAATGCCACCCGCTACCGCAAGGTAATCCGCAACGGACAACTCTACATCCTCCGCGACGGCAAGACCTACAACGCACTCGGTGCAGAGGTAAAATAAAAATTGAACAAAAAGAAAAAGGCGGTCCGTTGACCGCCTTTTCTTTTTTTATGGTACATACACTTCTAATAGTTTGGCTTTGCCATGCGGAGTGAGCATCACCTCATCGAGTGAGGCGGGTATAAGCACCGTTTCACCCACACTGAGACCTACGGTCATGCCTTCGGCAGTCACCGTTGCTCCACCCTCCACGCACATGTACACCACAAACGAATCAAGCGGCGCATAGTCGCGACCTATCTCACGGTCAAACCCGAGCAGGTTGCATACGAAATACTCGTTCTGTGCTATGTTCACAGCTCCGTTTTCAGGCACTTCCGGTGTAACGACGGGTTGACTGAGTTGCTTGAAGTCGAGCACCTGCAATGCCTCTTCGACATGCAGCAGGCGCACAACCCCGTTCTTCGGAACGCGGTTGTAGTCGAACAGGCGATAGGTGATGTCGGAGTTCTGCTGTATCTCCGCCACGGTGATGTTCTTGCGCAGTGCGTGCACCCTTCCGTGAGGCAGCGGTACCACGTCGCCATGCTTCACGCTCACTATGTTCAGATAGTCAGTCAGATTACCCTCGCTCAGTGCTGTGCGTATGGCATCGGCATCGGTGTCACGGTTGAAACCCGATATCAACGTGGTGTCAGGCATGGCATTCAGCACGTACCACAACTCCGACTTGCCGGCGCAACCATGGTTGGCCATTGCTGTCTGGTCGTCAGGATGCACCTGAATGCTCAGGTCGTCGGTGGTGTTGATGATCTTCAGCAGCAACGGGAAATAGTTGCCGAAGCGCTCGTAAACATGGTCGCCTACCAACTCGCCCATATACACCTCTATCAGGTCCGTGAGGTCGTTCTCGGCTAAGTATCCGTTTTCCACCACGGACAGACGGTCGTCCATCTGCACCATGTGCCATATCTCCTCTCCCCATATCTTGGGGATAGTGATGGTAGTCAGTTTCAGCGGATATAATGTCATAAACTCGGCAAACTTGGTATATTGGGCAGATTCTTATTTCTTCTCCAGCTTCTGTTGCCAGCGCCATGCTGACAGCAGAGTGTTCTCCACTGTCTCTTCGGCTTTCCAGCCCAGCACGTTGTTGGCCTTTTCGGGGTTGGCCCACACTTTCTCTATGTCTCCTTCGCGGCGTCCCACAATCTCGTAGGGCACGTCCACACCTGTCACGCGGATGAAGGTGGTCAGTATCTCCAGCACGCTCAGTCCGCGACCTGTACCGAGGTTGAACACCTCCACCTGCTCCTCAGCTTTCTTCTCAAGCATGCGGCGCACGGCTATCACGTGGGCCTTCGCAAGGTCAACCACATTGATATAGTCGCGTATGCAAGAGCCGTCGGGCGTGTTGTAGTCGTTGCCGAACACTTTCAGTTGCTTGCGTATGCCGGCTGCTGTCTGCGTGACAAACGGCAGCAGGTTCTGAGGCACACCGTTGGGCAGCTCGCCTATCTCGGCAGACGGATGGGCACCTATCGGGTTGAAGTAGCGGAGCAGAATGGCATGCAGATTGCTGTCGGAGTGAGCCGTGTCGCGAATTATCTCTTCGTTAATCTGCTTGGTGTTGCCGTATGGAGAGAGAGCTGGTTTGATAGGCGCAGTCTCGTCAACAGGCAGTATGTCTGGTTGACCATATACAGTGCACGACGATGAGAACACTATGTTCTGTACATTGTGCGCTTTCATCAGCTCCAGCAGAGTGATGAGCGAACCTATGTTGTTGCGATAGTACATCAGCGGTTTCTCCACCGACTCGCCTACCGCCTTGCTGGCTGCGAAATGTATCACTGCGCAGATGTCGGTGTACTTTTCTAACATCTTGTCCATGCTCTCGCGGTCGTTGCAGTCAATCTGCTCGAAAGGCGGGCGCACTCCGCAAATCTTCTCTATTCCGTTCAGCACCTCAGCGTTGCTGTTCGACAGGTTGTCAACTATTGCTACGTCAAAACCTGCGTTTATCAGTTCTACCACGGTATGCGAACCTATATAGCCCGTACCGCCTGTTACCAATACTCTTGCCATAATATTCTTCTCTTATTAGAACAGTTTCTCAGGATATACACCTTTCTTTATCAGTTCGTTCAGTTTCATCACCACTGACGGACGGTCCTGGGCGTAAGTCACACCGAACCACTTCGCAGGAGTGTCAAGCACCTTGCAGCTCACCTTGCCTGCCACTATCAGGTCGTTCACTACAGTAGGAATATAAAGCTCCGACTTAAGCTCCTGCCCGTGCTCGCGCAGAAACTTGTCGAATGCCTCTACCGAATAGTCGAAATACTCGGGAGTGAAACCCCACATGTTCATCGATACCGGCACATTAGGCTCTAAAACCACATCGTTGCCCTCACCATCCTTGTAGGTTATCTTGCCGCCTATCTCCTCTATGTTGGTCGCTTCCACCACGTCGGTCAGATAGCCGTCCTTGTCGGTCTGGCATATACCGCGGTTCACGCTGCCGTTCTCAGAGAGAGTGTTGCCTATTCTGTAGCCGGCCATGCAGTACTCGTTCTGTTTGCCTTCAACTGACTTCAGGAACTGAGCCAGCACCTCAAACGACTCCTTGCCGTAGAAATCGTCTGCGTTGATTACTGCAAACGGTTCTTTTATCACGTCCTTGCCCATCAGAACGGCGTGGTTGGTGCCCCAGGGTTTCTTGCGCTCAGGATTGGCGGTGAACCATGCCGGCACTTTGTCGAGCGACTGGAAGCACACTTCGCACTGAACCTTGTCCTCATACTTCTTCAGCACCACTTTCTTGAAGTCCTCGGCAAAATCTTCACGGATAACGAAAACTATCTTGCCGAACCCTGCTCGCAGTGCGTCATATACAGAATAGTCCATTATGGTCTCGCCGTTCGGTCCCAGACCGTCCAACTGCTTCAGACCTCCATAGCGGCTGCCCATTCCTGCAGCCAATACAAACAATGTGGGTTTCATATTATATTATATATTGTATGATTAAAATCATATTCATGCACAACCCGTGCTACGCTCTTCGAACGCAAGCGCAAAGATACAACTAAAATCCAACATATACAACTGTCGGATGAAGAAAAAATGGTATAATTTGTCAGTTTTGGTGCCTCAAAAAGGCACTTGCCCGCCTACTGCTCTTCCTTTATCACAAATCTTGCTGTGCGACGGGTGGTCTGCGAGAGCAGAATGGTGCGCCCTGCGGTGCACTTGTCTATTATCTCAGGGGTGGTGCCGCGTATGGTGAGCAGCGAGAGTCCTTCGTTGAATGTAACCTTGTAGTCGGTGCTCAGTTCCTGAAGTGCTCCTTCTAAATAGCGTGACTTGTCCACACATACCGACACCGTAATGGCACTGCTCTGTATCATCGACACTTTCAGCCTGTGCCTGTACACTATCTCGAACAACCTGTTCAGACTGTCCTCCAGCACAAACGAGAAATCCTTGGCACGCAGCGTCACTAACACCTGGTTCTTGCGCCAGATGTACACCGGCACGTCTATCGGCTTCTCCGTTGTCTCCTGTATCACACTGCCTGCTGCATCGGGGTCGGAGAACGGGCGCACATAGAGTGGTATATGCTTGTTTTCCAGCGGACGGATGGTCTTGGGGTGTATCACCTGCGCTCCGCTGTATGCCAGTTCCACTGCATCGAAATACGTCAGACTGCTTATCAGTGTTGTATTGTCGAACAGTCGGGGGTCGGCATTCAGTATGCCCGGCACATCTTTCCATATCGTCACCGATTCGGCATCCAGCATGTTGGCTATCAGCGCTGCCGAGTAGTCACTTCCTTCTCTTCCGAGGGTCGTCCGCTTGCCTGTCTCTGTGCCGCTGATGAAACCTTGTGCCACATATACCCGTGACGTTTTCTGCTGCAGTGCAAGGCGCAGCGAATGCTCTGAGAGCACCATGTCAGGTCGGGCTTCGCGGTGGGTCGCATCGGTCAGCAGAATCTTTGTCATGTCCAGAAGCACATTGCTTATCCCTTCACTCTCAAGCATATACGACACTATAGTCGTTGACATCAGTTCACCGAACGACACTATGCTGTCGTAAAGCTCGTCATAGTCGGGTTGTTCGGTAACGGCTGTGCGGCAGATAGCCCGTATCTGCTGCAGCATATCCTCAATTTTGTTTCTCAAAGACGTCTCACCTTTACCAAACAGGTCGGATATTATTGAATAATGATAGTCGCCTATATCGGCTAACTGGCGCGCTGTCAGTTCCTCGTCACCTGCCAGACTGAGCGACACTAATCGCTCCAGCGCATTGGTTGTTTTGCCCATTGCCGACACCACTACCACCAGTTCGCCCTTCTCTCGGGCTACTATCGATACCAGGTTTCTCACACCTGCAGCATTCTTCACGGATGCACCGCCGAACTTATAGACTTTCATGATTATTATTGAACTTACACGTAAAATTGACAGACATATCACTATGCTGTTTACTAAAAGAGACGAGTCTCTATGCTCGTCTCTCTATCTGTGGGCGCGGATGGATTCGAACCACCGAAGCGATTACGCAGCAGATTTACAGTCTGCCCCATTTGGCCACTCTGGAACACGCCCTGAACGGCTGCAAAGGTACTACATTCTTTTCAATTGGGCAATACCCTTGCCGCAGTTTTCTTTAATATTCTTCCTCATCATCTTCTTTAGCAATCCTATCCGACACCAAATATCTGTTGCCGGCGGCAGTGATGTTTGCCATGCGGATGGCTGTATATGCACCCTCTACACCTTTGTTGCCCAGTTTGCCTCCTGCGCGGTCGAGCGCCTGCTGTTTGTCAAGCGTGGTCAGCACCGAGAATATCACCGGCACATCGCCTGCAGCATTAAGTTGAGCCACGCCGTTGGTCACGCTCTGGCACACATAGTCGAAATGCGGAGTGTCACCCTTTATCACGCAGCCTATCACTATTATCGCAGCAAAACTGCCGCGGATTGGTGTCAGATTGCCCGATACGCTATGACCTATCCCGAAATCACTGCTATAACCGCTATTGTACAGGCCACTGAAGCGGTCCACATATCTGGCAGCAGCATACGTAAGCTCCACAGCCCCGGGCACATGGGTGATCTCTATGTTCTCTGAAGGCACGCCTGCCTTCAGCAGAGTATCCACCGCACCCTCCATCATCGGATAGGTGATGTCGCTGTTCCAGTCTGCCACAATGACGGCATAACTCTGTTTGCGCAGCACACTTGCTTCAGGCAGTTGCTGAGCATCGAACTCGGAAAGATTGTGCAATGCGGTAGCCATAGATGATGTTCAAGACCCAAAGTACTTAAGTTTCTCGCGACACTTAAGATGCTTAAGCCGCTAAAAACAATTATCCTTATTTCTCGGTGAGTGCGATATACTTGTCAATGTCCTGTGCTTCGCTCGACTGAGGATATTTGTTCTTTATCTCAGTGAAAGCCTTATTGGCAGCCTTGTTGTTGTCAAGAGCCATGTAGGCGATACCGGCCTTTTTCAGTGCGATAGGAGCAATAACGTTGTTATCCGACTTGGCGGCTTTCATGAAGGCCTTGGCGGCTTTCTCTGTCTCGTCCAGCTGAACGTATGCGTCACCGAGTTTCATCTCTGCTGCCGGAGCAATGTTCAGGTCATCAGCATTGAATTTCTTCAGGTAGTTGACAGCCTGTTCGTAGTCACCGGTGTTGTAGTAGCAGATGCCGGCATAAAGGGCAGCCAGTTTGCCGGGACGTGTGATACCGTATTTCTGTGCGATAGCCTCGAAACCGATACAGTCGGCATCGTCACCGTTCAGAGCGGTCTCATAGTTGTCCTGAGCGAAATAAACCACAGCTTTGGCTATCTCGTCCTGAGCCTCGGCGGCTTTGGGTTTTAGATAATAGTTGTTGAACATCATGATGCCCACTATCACTGCCAGAATGCCGACGAGACACCACATCAGAATGTTTTGGTTACGGATAATCCACTGACCTGTTACGGAGATAGCCTCTTGTACGTCAACGGCTTCTTCCTTTTTTACTTCTTTTGCCATAATTATTTTGTTTTATTAGTTTACATTTATTAATTGCCTTCCGTGGTGCAGTTGGTTTGCAACTTGCCCAAATAGCGTGCAAAGATACTACAATATTTTCAAATAGGGAAATTAAATCTCTGTTTTTTGCAAAATAGTTTATTCTGAAGCCATTGTTGCTCGTGAGTTATTGCCAAATCAAGAAAAACTATTACCTTTGCATTGGAGATTTGCATTGTCAGAGACCGGAAAACTCAACACACAATTTATCACGGGGCAATTTGCCGACCAATGGCGTGCTGCTATCAGTCGAAAGACCGATCGGGCAGATTACAAAAGTCGGTGAAACCTCAAATCCTGTTCATTAGGAGTTTTCTCTGAGTAAAGTACATGCAGTCTCCTTTTTTGATAGATGTAACAACTATAATTAATAAGCATGATTTACCACCACCCCCTCCTCCAATGTTGATGCCCCTGTAATCAACGAGTATCACTTTAATTTATAATGTATGGACTTTGATATCCAAGACAACGAGGACGGCGGCGCAAGAGGTATCGGACAAGAGCTATCGGAGAGGAGGTAAATACAACATTACTCAATAAAAGAGAAGTGTCGGTTGGCACATCTCTTTTATTCCATCACGCGCATTGACATATTGTCTATCTGCGGCGCGGAGTCCAACCGATGGAGAAGACCAGCAGATGTGTGAGGCCTCTGTGGTCAAAACTAACAGACTGCCAATCATAAGGTTCAGAATCAACACTGCTATACAGCGGACGCGCAAATGCATAGTATCTGCTATTTTCTATACGGCACTGATATGCCAGCTCCACCAGCATGAAGCGATTACGGAACCCTACTCCCGCAGAGGCATAGTGCAGATTATATTGGTTCTTGAAATCGGTATCTGTACGCAAGTCATCATAGGAGGGCGAGAATAGCACATCGCCCTTGGGGAAACGCGAAGCAAAAGCATATCCGGCACGCAGGAAAAGGTTGTTATTTACCACAACCTCGGCGCCAAGTTTCAACTGATGCAAATCTGCGACTCCGTATTTCGGCTGATGATTCCAGTCATACTCGAAAGAGAGCATACCTTTTGTTGAAAACAGAAACGCCATTCCGCAAGTGGTACGCATAGGCATTGTATAATGGTCGTCCGTAGCAGAGGCTGGGCTATATTGGTAGCCGGCAGGAGTGGACATATTACCTGTTGACGAGGTGCTCGATGCAAATTTCATAGTCATCCATGTAGGAGTATGAAGAGAGAATCCGAGCCTTAGAAAATCAGCCGGTTGCGCCACTATGCCTACATTGGCATGAAACCCGAAGCCGTTGCCGGCAAGAGAAGATGTTACGGCGAAAGATCCTCCGTCTTCAGGCTTCTCGGTATATACTGATGTACGGCTGTAACTTATCGATGTCAGGTTGGCAGAAATACCCAGCCACACTTTGTTGCTGATGTTGGCACCCCACCCTACAGTATAGTCGTTAGTACTGCCGCGCTCGTTCACGCTGAGTGAAGCATCCGCCTTTTCTCCCTCATTGAGCACACTGTGCCAATAAGTCTTATTTTCAGTATCGGGGTCAATCAGATAAAGTTCATACGCCGTTTTTGAAAGGGCGCCTACTTTGTTAATATCCCAATCGGACGCCTGCAGTCGCGACTCCTCAAGACCGTGAGTAAGGTCAGCCATGAGGTCGGTAAGAGATACTGATTGAACACCTGAATATGCAGCATTCCTAATAAACTGCTTTCGCTGATGATACTGCAGCATCAGACTGCTTGAAAGCAAACCCTTCTGACGCTCGGGATGCTGAAAATTTATCACCCACGATATCTGGGGAATATGTACACGTCTGGCATTGGCAAAGTTGCCACCTGAAGTCACGGCATCGTACTTATACGAAGCGGAGAATGACAATTCTCCCCGACGGAATATACCGAGAGCCGCAGGGTTGTCTGCTGCAGCCGACACGTCTCCGCCGACTGCCGTCATCGCCCCTGCCACAGATACATAACGTGCTGTGCCCAGAATATCGATATCAGAAAGAGTCTGACGGTCGAAATCCTGCGCAAAAGCACTTGCAACAGCAAAGAGCATTAGCGGCAATATGTACAACTGATGCTTCATCTTGCAGAATCGGTATAACGCACAACGGCACGCACGGTGTCAGGGTGTGGATTGGCGACAGTATCGTCAAGAAATATTATTTCTTTAACGTTCTTATTGTAATAAGGTGTAACCGGGCGGTTCTCAGCAAGTTTCTTTTTCAACTCAGTTTTCGGCTGGTAATAGATATCATCAACAAAATCGTCTGCCAGATTGAGAACAGTCGGCAGAAGTAGCAACAACATTATGAAAACCTTTTTAGACATTATTTTGATACTACGGTGAAACTACGGTGAAACTACGGTGGGGTTATTGAGGAATCATTTATCTGTAAATCTCATTCAAAAGTTGTGCCAATTTCACTCCGGCAGAATAGAGGCTTCGGTCAAGGTCAGCGCGGAAACGGTATGCATAGTGGTAGTTGGACGTGTCGCCATTCTCCTGCCAGGCATAAACCTCATTCTGCAGTTTGTATGTTTGCAATATGCATTCAAGCATCGACATACGCTCTATGTCTTTCTTCTGCGGAGCAAATTTATCTTCAAGATAGCGCACAAACTCCGTCTGGCTCATCTGAGTATAATCGATGAGCCATCTGTCCCACACTGCATGCAGATTGGTGCCATGCCCGAACCAGCGCATCTGCACCTTGTTGCCTCCCTTGTCTTCAGGTCTGCCAAGATGCATAGGCTGAAACAGGTCACCCATTATATGAACAGTGAACTTCAGCACGTCCTCGTCGGTTTTGTCTGTACGCAACAGATTAACCAGACTGTCAATAGCATAGAATGCATGCTCACCCTCTGATTTGTTATTGAGCCAAAGATACTCGATATCTTCAGCCGTCATTCCGTCACGAAGATTCTGATAATGATGAACATGCGACTTGGGGTATATAGTGTCCGACTTTATTTCGTCAGCCCACGATGCGGTATAGACAATACCTCTGACACCAAGCACATTGTCCACTTGTTTGCGGGCTTTCTTGGTCAGTTGGTTATATGCCACCTCGGCAATTATCCTGTGTCCGAGAGCATCCCATGCTTTAGAGTTGCACACTATGAATATGCTGATTCCCAGCATCAAAGAGAGTCTTTTCATAATCCTGATCATTACACACGGAATCCTATAATCTGACGAACTTCGCGAAGTGTCTTTTCGGCACTCGCTGATGCTTTCTCAGCACCGAGACGTGCAACACGGGCAAGATAGTCCTCATCGTCCTGAATAGCAAGAATCTTCTCACGTATAGGCGCACAGAAACTGTTGATGTCTGCCGCCAACTGCTTCTTCATGTCGCCGTAGCGAATCTCGCAAGCATTGTATTTGTCGTTGAAGAAATTATACGTATCAGGTTCAGAAACCAACGCCATGAGAGTGAACAAATTCTGAATCGGTTCGGGCTTCTGCTGATTAGGTTCGGTTGGTCCGGAGTCGGTAACTGCATGCATCACTTTCTTGCGAATGGTGGCCTCATCATCAACAAGATAGATAGCATTACCCTCGGATTTGCCCATCTTGCCCGAACCGTCAAGACCCGGCACTTTCACCGCGATATGGTTGAAATGAAACGACTCAGGCTCTTTGAAATAGTCCACCTCATATATCCTGTTGAAACGGCGTGCAAACAGGCGAGCCATCTCCATGTTTTGCTCCTGATCTTTGCCTACAGGCACTTTGTCTGCGCGGTGAATCAGGATATCAGCTGCCATAAGTGTAGGATAAGTAAGCAGACCGGCATTGATATTGTCGGGTTGTTTGCGCACTTTCTCCTTGAAAGAGGTGACGCGCTCAAGTTCCCCCAGATAGGCATTCATATTGAAATACAAGTATAATTCAAGCACTTGTTTCACGTCTGACTGCACGTATATTGCAGCCTTTTCAGGGTCGATACCACATGCCAGATATTCTGCAAGAATGGTGCGTGTTGAACGACGTATATTCTCAGGGTGAGGATGAGTGGTCAGACTGTGCCAGTCGGCAATAAAAAAGAAGCAATTGAACTCATCCTGCATCTTCACAAAACTCTTCACTGCACCGAAATAGTTACCAAGGTGCAGATTTCCTGTAGGGCGTATGCCGCTAAGTACGGTTTCCATAATTCGATAGTTCTTTTAGCATAGAGGGTGCGTTGCACCGCAAACATTTATTCGATAGGCAGGGTTCGCGCTATGCGCTGGTCGAGTGCTGTAAGAGTCTCGGTTTGTGCAATACCGGGTATCTCCTGAAGACGGCTCAAAAGCGACATAAGATGCATATCGTCACGAGCATAAAGCTTGATAAGTATTGAATATGAGCCTAAAGTATAGTGACTTTCCACAACCTCCGGAATCTTCTCTATCTCACAAACCGCCGAGTTATACATGTTGCCTTTTTCAAGTATTATACCTACGTAGGCACACAAATGATAACCAAGCGACTTGGGATTAACCAGATAACCGGAACCGATGATTACTCCCAAATCATACATACGCTGAACACGTTGATGAACAGCGGCACGACTCACTCCGCACTGTTCTGCTACATCTTTGAATGGAATACGGGCATTTTTAGTGATGATGTCTAAAATCTTTCGATCAAGTTCGTCAATCTTCTCCATAATATTTCTTTTAGTTTAATTTGTTATTATTTTTGCCTACAAAATTACAGTTTTTTTACCACATGCACAACTTCTATTGCAAAAAACGGTCAAAATAATAACATTTTGTCATTTTTTAAGAAATTAGCGACAGAATATCTTGGAGCAGACACATAATTGATGTATCTTTGCAGAAGAAAAGGACAAAAGCAAATCATGACTCTTGACGAATACATTGAACAACACAGCAGCCCGGAAAGCAATGCTCTTTCTCAGATAACCCACGACACCAATGTTTATCAACTCAATCCGCACATGCTATCGGGACAGGTACAGGGGCGGGTGCTCGCCATGCTGTCGCAAATGATTAAGCCCGAATATATTCTAGAGCTCGGCACTTTTACCGGCTACTCGGCACTATGCCTTGCGGAAGGACTTACTGATAATGGCGAACTGCATACTATTGAATACAACGACGAGCTGGAGGACACTATCATGTACAACTTCTCGCTATCACCTCTCGGAAAGAAAATCCATCTACATGTAGGAGATGCCCTACAACTGCTTGCCGACAATGGGAAAGGGCTTGACATGAAGAATGATATCTTGTTCGACCTCGTGTTTATCGATGCCGACAAAAGAGAATACTCCGACTATTTCAACCTTGTGTTTCCACTTGTAAAAAAGGGCGGTTTCATACTCGCAGACAACACTCTTTGGGACGGACATATCATAGATAGTGCATACGACCACGACAAGCAGACTCTTGGTCTAAGGAGCTTCAACGACCTTGTCAGACAAGATACCCGTGTAGAGAAAGTGATTCTGCCGCTTCGTGACGGACTAACCATAATAAGGAAGAAATAAAAGAAGTGGTTCAAGAAGCGCTTCTTGAACCACCGACTTTGCGAAACATGCATTTTTTATTTCTGTATTGGGTCGAAGCCCTGCCCGAACACACCTATCGTTTCCGACTGAGAAACAAATGCATTGGGGTCTATTTCATGAACCAGACTGAATATACGGTTGCTCTCGTTCTTCTTAGCCAACACTGTAATCACATGCATAGGTTTTTTGCTGTACCACCCTTCACCTTCGAGTATCGTTACTCCGCGCGGTATTCTCGTGTTGATGGCATCGGCTATCTCTGCATACTTGCTCGAGAATATGAAGAACTGTACCGACTGGCGCAACTGACGCATTATCCAATCTACTGCCGTTGAGCACATGAAGGTGAAGCACAATCCGAACAGCACCTTCTCTATGCTGTGTACATTAGGCAGAAAATATGCGCTGCTGATTATCACAAGGTCGCAATACAACAACACTCTGCCCATAGGCACGTGGCGATACTTGTTCACTATCATCGCCACTATATCCGTGCCACCGGAACTGCCATTGTTCATAAACAACACACCCAGACCAACTCCGCACAACAATCCGCCTATAACTACTGCCATAAACGGGTCGTGAATTATCGGTTCTTCAGCTATTGGTATCACCTTCAGCCAGAACGACAGCCATACTACTCCGTATAGCGTACGTACACAAAAGCGCCAGCCTACTATCCGCCATGCTATTATCAACAGTATTGAATTTATTACCAACGTAGTCAACCAGATAGGCACATAAGTATTGGTTGCAAAATATATTATCTCGCAAAGACCGGTCAGACCACCTGACACAATATTGTGAGGAACAAGCATCTGATTGACCGACAAACCGTAAGGAATAAGTCCTAAGGCAATTAACACAAATTCCTTAGCCATAACAAACGGTCTTTGCTTTGTCACATTGTTGATATGAGACTTTACCTTTGACAATTTTTTTGACATATTACTAACAACCTTATGGTTAATATGATGATATCGCGTCTCAGAAACGTGCTATAAGATTGCGGTCACCCCAACCATTGTCAACACGTGCTACAGGCAACCAGAACTTGTTTTCATGCAGCCACTCAGCTGGATAAGCTGCTTTCTCACGGCTATACGCATGATTCCACTCGTCAGCTGTTACCTCGTATTCGGCATGAGGAGCATTAAGCAACACATTATCCTGTTTGTCCGCCTTTCCTGTGATTATCTCTTCTATCTCTTCGCGGATAATCAGCATCACATCTATAAAGCGGTCAAGTTCCGCCTTGCTCTCACTCTCGGTAGGTTCTATCATCAGCGTACCGTGAACAGGGAAACTCAAGGTCGGAGCATGGTAGCCGAAGTCCATCAACCGTTTGGCTATATCACCTTCGGTAACACCTGCCTGGTGGAACTGCCGGCAGTCGAGTATCAACTCGTGCCCCACTCTGCCATTGGCACCTGTATATACCACTCCGTAAGCATCACGCAGTTTCGCTGCCATATAATTGGCTGACAGTATCGCTGCAGCAGTTGCTTCGCGCAAGCCCTTGTCGCCCATCATACGGATATAACCGTATGATATAAGAGCCATATTGGCATTGCCGTAAAGAGCCGAAGATACACGGTTCAAATCATCAGTCGGCATACAATCACTCAATGCCTCAGAGCAGCATATTGCGCCCACACCGGGGCCGCCACCGCCGTGAGGAGAAGCAAACGACTTGTGCAGATTAAGGTGGCATACATCAGCACCTATCGTTGCCGGATTTGTATAACCTATCTGTGCATTCATGTTCGCGCCGTCCATATATACCAGTCCGCCATTCTTGTGAATAATGTTGCACATCTCGCGAATCGCAGTCTCGAAGATACCGTGAGTAGAAGGATAAGTTATCATGCAACCTGCCAGACACTCGTTGTTCTCCTCCGCTTTCTGTCTCCAGTCGGAGAGGTCGGTATTGCCCTGCTCATCGCACTTCACTATCACGGGAACGAAACCTGCCTGAGCACACGATGCAGGATTGGTACCATGAGCCGATGCCGGTATAAGAAGTATATTGCGTTTGCCCTCGCCATGCTTGCGAAGATACTCTCTTATCGTCACCAGACCTGTGTATTCGCCTGCTGCTCCGGAGGTCGGTTGAAGATTGCAGGCTGCAAAACCAGTTATCTTGCACAATTGCTGCTGCAGTTCGTCCAGAATCTCGTTGTAGCCTTCAGTCTGCTCTTTCGGGGCAAGCGGGTGAACTGATGTAAAGCCGGCAAGAGTAATCGGCATCATTGCTGCAGAAGGGTTCAGTTTCATCGTGCACGAACCCAACGGTATCATAGAATGAGTAAGAGATATATCTTTTCGCTCCAGACGCTTCAGGTAACGCATCATCTCAGTCTCTGTGTGATACAGTTTGAACACAGGCTCCTGAAGGTAATCCACCGCTCTCACCTGACTCTCATCCAATGCCCATAAGCCGCTGAAAGCATCGGCCGACTCCTCATATTGAGGCATATTGCCGGAGGCCTCTGCAAACAATTCAATCAGCATGTTCATGTCGTCAATATCGGTTGTCTCGTTCACACTCAGACCCACTGTGCCGTCTGCAGCATAGTACAGGTTGATTTCCTTCTCTTCTGCCAAAGTCTTCAGTTGAGCCGCACTCACATCCTCAGGCAGCACAATCTTCAGTGTATCGAAGAAAGCTGTATTTAGTTGCTGATAACCATACGCCTGAAGCATCTCATTAAGATACACAGCCTTACCGTGAATACTCTCCGCTATTGCCCTTATACCTTCCGCACCGTGATACACTGCATAGAAACCGGCCATCATTGCCGACAATGCCTCTGCAGTACAGATATTGGAAGTTGCCTTTTCGCGCTTGATATGTTGTTCGCGGGTCTGCAATGCCAGACGGTATGCAGGTTTGTCGTGAGTGTCTTTCGACAGACCTATTATTCTGCCGGGCATATCGCGCTTGAACTCCTCACGGGTTGACATATATCCTGCTGTAGGCCCGCCAAAGCCCATAGGCAGACCAAAACGTTGGGCAGAACCTACTGCTATATCGGCACCCCACGAACCAGGAGACGGCAACAATGCAAGTGACATCAAGTCTGCTATCACCGCCACGTGCATGCCTGATGCATGGGCCTGCTCGGTCAGATAACCATAGTCCTCCACGCTGCCGTCGGCATTCGGGTATTGCACTATCACTCCGAAATATCCGCTATCCGCACCAAGATTGACACCTGCTACAGGTGCAACCACCAGCTCTATGCCCTGACTTGCAGCACGAGTCTTCATAACCGACAATGTGTTGGCAAAGATATTTTCGTCAACCAGCACCTTGTTCACACCATTTTTCACCTGCTCGCGTGTCCTGATGTTACGCATCATAGTCACTGCCTCTGCTGCTGCTGTTGCCTCGTCAAGAAGACTGCAGTTGGCAAGACCGAGACCGGTCAGGTCGCTTATCATGGTCTGAAATACAAACAAAGCCTCCAAACGGCCCTGACTCACTTCTGCCTGATATGGTGTGTACGATGTGTACCAAACCGGATTCTCAAGCACATTGCGCATTATCACGGCAGGTGTTGCCGTGTCATACCAACCCCGGCCGATATAAGTTTTCCACAACTTGTTTTTCTCCGCCAGATAATTCATGTCAAGCAAATGCTGCTGTTCGGTTACAGGCTCTTCAGAATCGTCATCGGCTCCGGACAACAATATTTCTTTCGGAATAATCTGACCGATAAGTTCTTCTTCTGTTCTCACGCCCAGTGTCGCGAGCATCGATGCCTTATCCTCGGCACTCAAACCAATGTGGCGAGGTGAAAGTGTGTTTGTCATACTATAATTATGTTTAATTTGTTTTGCTGATATTTATTTGTCACAACATTGCTGTTTGGAAAGTCTTCTGCATAAAAACTCCATTACTGATTATGCCGGATTTCTTCCTCTTACAGTTTGCAAAATTACTTAATATTTTTCAATTGCACAACACTCTTTTTACACTCTCGTTCATGCTTCCGACATTTTCATTTGCATAAATACTATTTATTTCGTATCTTTGCAGCCTGATAACAAAAATACACTATATATTATGGCAACACAAACTCAACAACCTGCCGCCGGCGCATTGTATAATGCACTCACTGCAGGCAGCAAAATCATTGGTACCATTATCGCCGATTCAGATATCCGAATCGACGGAACTGTAGAAGGAGACCTCAAATGTACCGGAAAAGTGGTCATCGGAGAGAAAGGACTGCTCAAAGGTACCGTTGACTGCCAGAATGCGGAGATACTCGGCAGACTTGATGGCAAAATAGAAGTAAAGCAGACACTTGCTCTGCGAGCTACCAGCAACCTGCACGGAGAAGTGCACACCCAGACGCTCATAGTTGAACCTAATGCTGTATTCAACGGCACTTGCTCCATGGGTCCGAAAACTCCCGAAGTAAAGAAGTGATACAAATAACCTGTGATTTCATCCGTCCTTTCCTTTGGGATAAGAATTCAATAGTTACCGATTCACCAATCTCCTAATACTCATGGCAACAATCAAACCTTTCCGCGGATACCGCCCGCCAAGAGAGTTGGCAAAACAACTCTCCTCACGCCCGTACGATGTACTCAACTCGGAAGAAGCGCGCGCAGAAGCCGAGGGCAACCCCATATCGCTCTATCATATCATCAAACCTGAAATTGATTTCCCCGCAGGCACCGATGAGCACGACCCGCGCGTTTATCAGAAAGCACGCGAGAACTTCGACCTTTTCAGAAAAAACGGATGGCTTGTGCAGGACAACGAAGAGCACTACTACGTTTATGCCCAAACAATGAACGGCAAAACGCAATACGGACTCGTTGTCGCCGCATACGTCGATGACTACATGACAGGCAAAATCAAGAAGCATGAGCTCACGCGCAAGGACAAAGAGGAAGACCGCATGAAACATGTCCGCGTCAACAATGCCAACATGGAGCCCGTATTCTTCGCATATCCGCACCGCGACGACCTCAACACGATTATTTCACAAGTGGTCAGCCGGGAGCCTGAATATGACTTCATTGCAGACCTTGACGGATTCCGCCATACTTTCTGGGTTATCAACGACAAACAGACTATCAACCGTATCACAGAGATTTTCTCACAAATACCCAATCTCTATATAGCTGACGGTCACCATCGCAGTGCCGCAGCAGCCTTGGTTGGCGATGAGAAACGCCGTCAAAACCCCTATCATACCGGAACTGAGGAATACAACTATTTCCTTGCCGTATGCTTCCCTGACGACCAGCTTACCATCATCGACTACAACCGTCTTGTACGCGACCTCAACGGACTCACCGATGAGCAGTTCCTCCAGCGCCTTGCAGAAGATTTCGTTGTCGAAAACAAAGGTTGCGGGATTTACAAGCCATGTGCTCTCCACAATTTCAGCCTCTACCTTAGCGGCAGCTGGTACAGTCTCACTGCCAAACCCGGCAGATACGATGATGCCGACCCTATCGGAGTGCTTGATGTTACCATCTCGTCAAACCTCATTCTGGACAAGATTCTTGACCTGCGCGACCTGAGAACAAACAAGCGTATTGATTTCGTAGGTGGCATTCGCGGGCTCGGAGAACTCAAACGACGCGTTGATTCAGGCGAGATGCGCATGGCACTTGCACTCTACCCCGTTACCATGCAGCAGATTATCAACATTGCCGACTCCGGAAACATCATGCCGCCTAAAACCACATGGTTCGAGCCCAAACTCCGCTCCGGACTCATAGTGCACGAACTGGTCTGAAAAGCAAAGGGTCAACAGTAAGTTGTTTGGCATGACTAAGACTAAAACCATATTGTTTCTGACGAGTGTTATCCTTCTGGGGGTAACACTCTCATCGTGTGGAGTAAAAGCACGAATTAAAAAAGCCGACAAGAAATTCGCCATTGGCGAGTATTATGAGGCAGGCAATATCTATCAGTCTGCCTATCGTCAGGTCAGCGCCAAAGACAAACCTACGCGCGCCTATGTAGCCTTTCGCCAAGGCGAGTGCTACCGCAACATCAATAACACGCGTGCCGTCACTGCCTACCGCAATGCCATTCGCAACCGCTACCCCGACTCCATCGTTTATCTTCGCCATGCACAAGTGTTACACTATCAGGGCAAGTATCAAGATGCGGCCAAGAGTTACGAGATTTTTCTTCAGTCTCACCCTGATGACTATGTAGCACAGGGAGGGCTTTTCGCATGCCGCCAAATCAACGAGTGGAAAAAACAGTCCAGCCGCTACAAAATTGCACCCGAAAAAGACTTCAACCAGAAGCGAAGCAGCAACTTCGCCGCCTGTTTCATTGGCGATGATGCCGATGCCGTTGTCTTTACCAGCAACCGCACCCCTGCATCCAAGAAGAACCTTCGCAACAGCAGCATCACAGGAGTTCCGGTATTCTCTCTCTACAGCACACGCAAAAACGCTCTCGGCACTTGGGAGGATATCGAGCCTCTGTCTATAGCTGAAGCCAATACGGCTGATAGTTCAGGTGACTCAGAAGGTGGCGGCAATGACGAAGGTTCAGGCGCATCGCTCAAGGCGGACAAAGCAGTAGCCGAACTCGGAGCATGTTGCTTCACTGCTGACGGTAAGACTATGTATTTCACCTATTCCAAGCCTGTCAACGGCTCCGACCAAGGGGCTAAGATATTCGTCTCTGACCGCGCAAGCGGGGAATGGGGGGAACCGCGCGAGATAAAACTCTTCTCCGACAGCACCATCACTTGCGGACACCCGTCACTCTCTGCTGACGGCGACACACTCTTTTTCGTAAGCGATGCACCCGGAGGATACGGAGGTAAGGATATTTGGTATGCCGAATACGACGGAGGCGAATGGGTGGGTGCTACCAACCTCGGTCCGCAAATCAACACCTCAGGTGACGAGATGTACCCAACCATCAGGCGCGATGGTTCACTCTATTTTGCCTCCAATGGTCACCCCGGCTACGGGGGGCTCGATCTCTTCAAGGCGGTGCCGCAAGACTCTACTTGGATTCTGTTCAACCTCGGCGCACCATTCAACTCTGCAGGAGACGACTTTGCCATCAACTTCGAAGGTAATACAGAAAACGGCTTCTTCTCATCCAACCGAGGGCAGAAGAAAGGCTATGACCTTATCTACCGTTTCACTCTGCCGGAGATGATTCTGCAAGTAGAGGGTACTGTTACCGATAACAACGGGGAGAACCTCACCGATGCCATGCTGCGGCTCATTGGTGATGATGGTACCATTCAGCGCCTGCAGGTAAAGCGCGACGGCACCTATCGGATAAAGTTAAAGAAAGATGTGCGATACGCAATGCTCGTTACTGCACGAGGATACCTTAACGAAAAGCAGACACTCACTACAATGGATGCTGCCGACAGTTACACCTATCGTCAGGATTTCTCCCTTTCTCCCATCTCACGCCCCGTCACTATGGACAACATCTTCTACGAATTTGCCAAATGGACTCTCACGCCGGCATCAGAAGAAGGACTCAACCAACTGATCAAACTGCTCAACGACAACCCAAATATCACTATCGAACTCTCGGCTCATACCGACCGCGTCGGCAATGCAGAAGCAAACAAGATTCTCTCAGAGAAACGTGCACAATCGGTTGTTGATTATCTTATTCAGCATGGCATCGACCGCGAACGGCTCACTCCTGTCGGATATGGCAAAGAGAAACCGGTGGTTGCAGACAAGGCTCTCTCGCAGAAATATCCTTTCATTCCTCTTGAGCAGGAACTCAACGAACAATTCATAGACGGTCTGACCAAAGAGCAGCAAGACATCTGCAACCAAATCAATCGTCGCACAGAGTTCAAAGTGCTCAAAACCACCTACAAACTCTATTAATTCGGTTTTGTCTTTCTGCCTGTAAGTGGAATGATTATTTTGCCGACTTGCGCCTATTGCACTCTCTGCACAGCATCTGGCAGTTGGCTGCAATCGTCCTTCCGCCTTCCACCCACGGTGTGATATGGTCGGCTTCCATCTGCTCTATCTCGAAATGTTTACCGCAAATAGGACAAATGCCGCCTTGCCGCTCATAGACCTCGCGTTTGGTGTTGTCGTCAAAAGCACGGATGCCTAAATGACGGATGTCGTGGTCGAAGATATAGTGGAAGATACCTGATTTCTTTTGCACATCGCTGTCACGCATCAGCCGCGCCACTTCCTCGCCGATGGCGGTTGCCGTGAGTGTGGTATCGCGGTATTGGTTGTACAATAGACCCCACTGCACGCCTTTCATTTCCTTCTTGTATTTGCGTCCGAAGAGTTTTTCCGTCCAGTGAATCACATCCTGGTAGTACTGCCATAGTTCGTCTGCATCCGTGTCATGCTGGTGCCGCGCCATATACTGCTCGATACTCACGCCCTGCTTGTCGCCTATCCAGCGCAGTGCTGTCTCAAAATAGTCCTGCCGAATAGGTGATCCGTTCATGAAATCCGAGCCGATTTTGTATGCCACGCAACCTGTCTTAGAGAAACGTCGCTTTGCCTGCGTCACCCAACTGCCCGAATAGATAGCGTTGCGTATCTCCTGGTCGGTCAGTTTCTCGCCTGCTATGTTGATGGTCTGAAACCAACGTAGTTTCTCCTCGTCAGTCCCCTCGCAGATATACACCTGCAACCGATAGTCCAATATGCGGTTCTGCTGTTCCTCGGTCATGTTGTTGAATCCGAGCAGGTTACCGTCGAACAGCATCATATACTCGCCCGCTATAAACGAGCAGATAGAGATAGTGCGCTGCTGCCCGTCAAGCAGTTCGTATTCTATAGTCGAAAGACCGGTATGTTTCATCTCTTCGAGACTAATTAGGCTTTTCTCTTTCGACTTTTGACTTTTGTCTATTTTCACCCAGTACATCACATTAAGCGGGAAACCTTGCCACACCGTGTCCATAACGGCATTACGCTTTTTCTCGTCATACACGAACTCGCGCTGGTACTTGGGGCGGATGTTGAGCCGTCCGCCATAGCCGATGATACCTTCTTCTTGAATACTGAGGTCCTGATAACTTGCGCACAGTTCGCGCACGCTGATTTGATGCAGTTCTATTTTCATAACTGTATATGTTTATTGTCAACTAATGTACGAATTATTCTAATTTCTTGTCAGCTACGGATGCGCTACCGATGGGCTACTTTTATGCGACTCTCACTATAGGGATACTATACCCATACCGAAGGGATAGCCTATGGCTTCAAGCACCCTATCGGCACCACATACACTCCATCCTCGCGTCGGTAGGCATATTG
>JAFVBR010000017.1 GCA_017479885.1 Paludibacteraceae bacterium
ATGGCAACCAATTCGGGAACTACTGTTACTATAACCTGTTCTGGAACGGTTGTTATGGCAACCAATTCGGGAACAGTTGCAATGGCAACCAATTCGGGAACTACTGTTATAATAATTTGTTTGCAGCTAACACCCACTACCTTACATTGTTTGAGCATGTTTATTATGTTGATGTACAAAAGGCTTCTACAGACTCAGGCACAAGTATTGAATATGCGCAAATACTCAATGGAACACATGGTTATTCCGACACAAACCGCCTTCTCATAAACTTCGCAACTAACAAAAATTATACCCAAGTTGCAGGCTTTAATAGTAGTGGCCAACTCAAAATTTGGAACCCTGCCGACCTCGTTCCGGCTGCCTAAAAATGCCATTAAAATGGGCTTAAAAATGGCTTAAAATAAATGTGGCGTTTGCTTATTGTTGCAATTCATTTGCAGCAATAAGCAAATACCAAAAACAAAAAAGTAACGTAAAATTTTTGTATGTCAAGAAAAATGAGCATATTAGACGGACAAGTTTAAGGTAAAATAATAAGTTGTTCCCGAACTAATCCTCATATTATTCAGGGAAACAACATTAGTTAAAACCATAAAATTTTAATGTCTTATGCTCAACAAAATTCGTTACAAGTTAGTTTTTAACCGAGCGAGGCGACTCAATAAGCGAGGCGAAGGCCTAATAGAAATTGAGTGCTCACAGCAAAAACGCCGCATTTATTTTAGTACTCACACTTATGTACAACCGGAGTATTTCAGTAATGGTTCCGTTACCGGAACACCAAACGCCGACAGCCTGAATTACGCACTATGTCTGATGATACAAGAGGTCGAGCGAGTGGAACTTGAATACATTAAAAAAGGTGTAGATGTCCATTTGCCAATGCTAAGAGAAGCCGTTAGGCAGCACATATCACCGGCTGCAAAACTCTCGGATTTCGGAACACAGGTGGTAGAACAAAGTGAGCGTAAAAACCTCACAAAACAAAACTACCAAACGCTCTTTAACAACATTGAAAAGTTCCGCAAGGGAACGCTCATCACTGATGTTGATTATCAGTTTGTCGTTGCTTACGACAAATGGCTTCGCGATTCAGAGATAGCACACAACACCCGAATCAGTCGTTTGCGTCTGTTGCGTGCTATTCTCAACGAAGCAAAAAAACGCGACATCATACCAGTCAACCCTTTCGACCGATTTCGCATACAGCAGATGGTTTCAAAGAAGGGCTTTCTTACTATTGAGCAATTGCACCGATTAGAAAAAATGACGCTCAAAGGCATAGAGGATAAAGTACGAGATGCGTTCCTTATAGGTTGCTACACAGGTTTAAGATTTTCTGATGTAATAACACTCCGTTCTGAACATATCAAAGACGGATGGTTAACAAAGAAAATGGTCAAGACCGGCTTCATCGTTGAAATACCATGTGCGGAACTATTTAACGGCAAAATGCTTCAGTTGGTGGATAAATACAACGGCAAAATAGAACGCCTGACAAAGGCACTACAAACCAACTCATCCGTTAACAAGACACTACGTCAGGTACTCGACCGCCTCAAAATAGATAGCAAGATAACCTTTCACTCCTCGCGCCACACCTTTGCAACACTCCTCTCACAAAACGGAGTACAGATAACAACCATACAAAAACTACTCGGACATCAAAAACTGCAAACCACACAAATCTACAGCGAAGTTGACCGAAAAGCAATAACCAACGACCTCAAAAAAGGACGCAAAAAATAACCCTTTGCCAACCGGGCCAAACCGCGACCGCCGTCAGCCATGCATGGCTGACCAAAAGAAAACATCAGCCAATCTTGGCTGATAGAATAATAAACCGAAGATTGAGAAAAAAGAAGCGTTTTTGCAGTGGTCATTCCTAACCACCCGAACCGCCGACCGACATATACGCAAGCCGCAGGGCACAAAAAATGCCCTCGGCTGTGGCAGATAAACTCTCTTACCTTTCTATCTGACCACATTTGCAAGCGACATGACCGCTACCGAGGACATAGTAGTCCCAGCAAGCGGTCATGTCGCTTCATTATGTTATATGACCCTGCGGCAAAACCCCGCAAGTGGTAAGAGAGATGGTGCAAAAGTACTGCTTTTTTCTCAATTCTCCAAATAAATTTAATGTTTCACTCACAAAAAAATTCAACGCTTATGTCAAAGACTTACACACAAGCACCGCTCCCATTTATGGGACAAAAACGCCGCTGGAACAAAGAATTCAAAGCGGCACTACTCAAAGAATTTGGCGACTGCCACACCTTCGTTGACCTCTTCGGAGGCAGCGGCTTATTGTCGCATTTCACTCACACAGTCCGACCGGACGCGACTATCATCTACAACGACTACGACAACTACTCCCAACGCTTGGCGGCAATACCCAACACCAACGCACTATTGGCAGAACTTCGCGACATCCTCAAATACTATCCCGACCTCAAACGCATAGAAGAACCAGTGCGCTCGCAGGTCATAAGCAAGATTGCCGAATACGACCAACGAGGCTATCTTGACTATGTAACCCTCTCCGCCTCCATCGTCTTTTCAGGACGCTATGTCACCTCACTCGCAGAACTGCAAAAAGACACCCTCTACAACACCCTGCGCCAGTCTGACTACACCGCCGACGGCTACCTTGACGGCTTAACAGTCGTACACCAAGACTACCGCACACTATTTAACCGGTACTGCCACCAAGACGGCGTTTGCTTCCTTATCGACCCGCCGAACCTATCCACACAAGCCACCACCTACACCGGCTATTGGAAACTGCGCGACTACCTCGATGTGCTGCACACACTCCACAACACCAACTACTTCTATTTCACATCGGAAAAAAGTAGTATTTTGGAACTCTGCGAATGGCTCGACGACGAATACCAAACCGGCAACCCGTTCAAAGGCGCAACACGCATCGACTATGCCACCAACCTCAACTATTCCGCAGGCTTTATCGACATAATGCTCTACAAACACCAACCAACAGAAAGGAGGAACGCAGCATGAAACCAACCAACAAATACTACCAAGTCCTTGCCGACATACTTGACAACGGACAAACGCAGACCAACCGCAAAGGCTCAATCAAGTACCTCACCAATCAGGTGCTGCACCTCACACCGGCCGACCTGCTTGACATCTTCGAGACCCACGGCATAGCACGCAAGAAACTCCGTACCGAATTGCAGATGTTCGAAGCCGGCATAACCGCCACCGAGCAATATCGGGCGGAAGGCATAACATGGTGGGACTATTGTGGCGATAGGCTCATCAATAGTTACCCAACCTATTTCCGCAAGTTTCCGGCACTCGTAGAGAAAATCCGGCAGGAAATGCGTGAGAGCAAGAACTATGTCCTCTTCCTCGGCGAAACAGGCGCACAGACCAACCAACAACCCTGCCTCAGCCTCGTGCAGTTCCAGATAGAACACAAAGCGACAGAAAGCACCCAAAGTACCACCGATAGAACAAACGAACCAACCAACACAGGCTCACTAATTGTGTCAGCCTTCCAACGCAGCAGTGATGCGAGCCTCGGCTTGCCTTCAGACATTTATCACTTGTATCTTATGGCACGCGAAATCGGCATACCATTAAAGAGTATCACATTGTTCCTTGCCAACGTCCACATTTACGAAAGCAACCTGCTCAACACCTTCCGCCTCCTCAACGGCGAAAAAGACATCAAGTTCGTACTGAATGTATAGAACCATAAAACGATATTAAAACACCGCTTAAATGGTGTTAAAATAGTGCCTAAAACTATGACACAAACTATGACAACTTTGTCATTGTTGCAAATTGAGCATTTATAACTTGCTAAACAACAATATGGACTCAATCCACAAACACAATGACAAAATTGGATTGTTAGCTCCAACCTCAACAATCATCTTGGATATGAGTTGGAAATTATTAGGGAAACTTGTATAAGAGTAGGATTATTTTAGGAAACTTATATAAGAAATGCTGTTGAACGGCAGATGGTGAAAGCAAAAAAGAAAGATTAAGACGAAAAAGAAGCAAAGAATAAGCGAATGAGAAAATAAAAAATGGATATAAGAGAGAAAATAAAAGAGCGGATGACCGAAAAAGTCATCCGCTCAAAATTTCTCAAAAAATTGTACTTTTCTTTTTGGAAAATTGTACTTTTCTTTTTGGCGATTATACAGCAAATGTTCATAAAAATTCTACTGTTCTTGATTTTTTTTCTGGGAGTGCAACTACAGCTCATGCAATTATGATGCTCAATGCAGAGGACAGAGGGAAACGAAATTTTATCATGGTTCAGGTTCCGGAGAAAACTGATGAAAAGTCCGAAGCATACAAAGCAGGCTATCGCAATATCTGCGAAATCGGCAAGGAGCGTATTCGCCGGGCAGGAAAGAAAATCAAAGAAGAAAGTCCTTTAACCACACAACATCTCGACACCGGTTTCCGAGTGCTCAAATTGGCTGACAGCAATATGGAAGATGTCTATTATGCTCCGCAAGATCTTTCGCAGGCTAATCTCTTCAACCAAGTCGATAATGTCAAAGATGGTCGCACAAGTGAAGACCTGCTTTTCCAAGTTATGCTTGAACTCGGTGTGCCTCTCGATAGCAAGATTACCGTTCAGCAACTTGACGGCAAGTCCGTCTATAATGTGGCAGACGGTTTCCTCATCGCTTGCTTCGACACCGGCGTTACCGACAGCGTAATCACAGCCATTGCCAAGCAGCAGCCGCAATATGCCACCCTGCGTGACTCAAGTTACGCTGACGACAGCACCGCTACCAACTTCGAGCAGATTTTCAAGACCTATAGTCCCAACACCACCATCAAAACGCTGTAAATAGCCCCAAACTCGCTTGGAAAAGTGTATGAATTGTCTAAAAAGTCGCTTAGAAAAGTGTAGTGATTACAGAAAAACTCGCTCGGAAAAGTGTATGGATTGCCGAAAAAGTCGCTTGGGGAAGTGTATTTTAATGCCTTAATGCCATTATAACTTGGTGAATATAAATAAATTATCGCCTTTTTACTAAAAAAGTCTTGCAAAAGTCGTTAATTTTGATTATCTTTGCAGCCAAAATCAAGAGTTATGTATAAGCGAAAAATTGAGAGTTATCTTGCAGAATGGAAATCAACTCCCAACCACAAGCCAATCATTATTAAGGGTGTGCGTCAATGCGGGAAAACAAGTAGCGTGCGAGCATTTGCCGAGGCGCATTACAAGCATGTGGTCTATCTTGATTTCCGTGCTCACCCCGAATACAAGTATTTCTTTCATCCTAACTTGGATGTAGATGAGATTATTACTCGTCTGACCGCCACCCTGCCGCAGTCAGTGATTAAAACTCATTCCACTTGTTTCATCTTCGATGAGATACAAGACTGCCCTATGGCTCGTGCCTCGCTGAAATACTTTTTCTTGGACGGGCGTTACGATGTGATTTCTACAGGGTCACTACTTGGCGTGAACGGTTACCGAACAAAAGAAGAACAAAAAGAAGAGGCAGAAGCCTCTATTCCTGTTGGATTCGAGCATATAATCAATATGTATCCTATGGATTTTGAGGAGTGGCTATGGGCAAACTCCATCAAACCGGAACATATCGAACTTTTGCGTACACACCTGAACGAAGAAACGCCGGTTGATGAATCTATTCATTTGAGAATGCGACAACTGCTGTTGCAATATATATTTGTAGGCGGAATGCCCGAGGCGGTAAGCACATTCCTGACCATGGGGCAAGTAGGTCCGCTACTGACTGTTCAACGCCAAATCATTGACAGTTACAAAGCCGATATGATTAAGTATGCCCGCACAGAGGACAAGTCGCGTATTCGTGAGTGCTTTGAATCTATACCGCGTCAATTGGCAAAGGAAAACAAAAAATTCACTTACTCCGCCGTTCGTCACAACGGACGGGCAAAAGACTATGACGGCAGCCTACAATGGATAGAAGATGCAGGAATTATCCACAGGTGCTATAATACAGAAATTACAGAATTACCGCTTGACGGCAACGCCATTCAAGAGCAATTCAAAGTATATATGGCAGATACAGGTTTGTTTGTCAGTATGCTTGAAGACGGAACGGCAGGAAGTATAATGCAAGGTCAGTTAGGTGCATATAAAGGTGCGATTTACGAAAACCTGCTTGCCGATATTTTGGGTAAGATGGGACGCAAACTTTATTATTTCCGTAAAGAAAGCGGATTGGAACTTGATTTTCTGATACGCTATAAGGGCGAATGTGTGCCGATTGAATGTAAGGCTCGCACCGGTAATACCAAATCATTGCAGACCGTGCTCAATCATCCTGAAAAATATAATGTCGCACATGCCGTTAAGATTGGCGATTACAATGTGGGGCGTAACGGTGCCATACTGACCATCCCGCATTATATGGCTTTCCTATTAACCGATTTATGACCATCTACTGCAATAACACACTAAAAAATCGCAAAAACTACTGCAATAACCTACTAAACCACATAATAAAAATTTGCGTATTTCGTTAATTTACATTACTTTTGCGGCATAAAAACCAAAAATCATTCCGAAAAAGTGGCACATGTGCCGGTTTTTCGGAATAAAAAGCAATAGTAATAAGACATAATCAACACATTATGAACATATTAAGACCGCAATATATGCATCAGCTGATTGATGCAAGGGAAAACGGATTGATAAAAATCGTTTCCGGCATCCGTCGTGTCGGAAAATCGTATCTGCTCAAGACGCTGTTCCGCTCCTATCTGTTGGAACAGGGCGTTGCAGCCGACCGTATCCTTTTAATTGATATGGAGGGCAGGCAAAATCGTGCGTTTCGCAATCCGGACTACTTGCTTGATTGGATTGACAACAAAATACAGGATAACAGCACATACTATATCATCATTGATGAAGTGCAGCGCGTGGACGATTTTGTGGATATGCTCGGCTCATTGGCTATAAAAGAAAATGCAGATGTGTATGTTACAGGAAGCAATTCGCATTTCCTCAGTTCGGATATTGCGACAGAATTTCGCGGACGCAGTGAAGAAATACATGTATATCCGCTTTCCTTTGAGGAGTTTATGTCAGCATATCAAGGCGACAAGGAGGACGCATGGCAGGAGTACTACACCTACGGCGGTCTGCCTAAAATCTTATCTATCAAAGGCGAGGACAAAAAAGCCGCCTATCTTCAAAATCTGTATCGCACCGTATATCTGAAAGATATTTACGAACGCCATGACATAGAAAACAAAGCCGAATTTGAAGAGTTGGTGCGCGTTTTAGCGTCAAGTATCGGAAGTCCCGTTAATGCGCTGAATCTGTCCAATACTTTCAAATCTGTGAAGCGGATACAGAACTTGACTGACAAAACAATTTCCACCTATATCGAATATCTCAAAGATGCATTCCTGATAGAAAATGCCGAGCGTTATGACATCAAAGGACGCAAATATATCGGCTCACTGTCTAAATACTATTTCAAGGATTGCGGACTAAGGAATGCGGTACTTTCATTCCGTCAAACCGAAGGAAATCATTTGATGGAAAATGTGCTGTACAACGAAATGCGGCAACGCGGCTTCAGCGTGGATGTCGGGAATGTTGGAATTCGTGTCCGAAATGAAAACGGCACACAACAGCGCGTTACACTTGAAGTGGACTTTGTATGCAACAAGGCTTCCCAACGCTATTATATCCAGTCGGCTTGGCGTATGCCCGATGAGGAGAAAATGCAGCAGGAACAACGTTCGTTGAGCCTGATAGATGATGACTTCCGCAAGATCATAGTGGTAGGCGAACGCCTTAAACTTCAACGCAACGAAAGAGGTATAGTTACCGTGGGAATATACGATTTTTTGCTTGACCGCCAAACTTTAGACCGATGAAACTGCAATTCAAGAAACAACAATATCAGCAGGACGCTGTGGAAAGCACCATTCAGGTGTTCAGCGGACAGCCCAACCAAGGCTTGCAAGAGTACGTCCTTGACCAAGGCAAGTATTACCTTGTAACTTCCGATGGAAAACGAGTGGAAGATAATCGTATCTTACACGAAGAATCGGGCTACTCCAACCAAGAGGTTAAACTATCTGACCACCAACTGCTTGATAATTTGCAGACTATTCAAGCTGCAAATAACATCAATATATCTTCGGCATTGAGCAACAACCTTGGTCGTATCGCCCTTGATATAGAGATGGAAACCGGAACAGGTAAGACATACGTCTATATCAAGACGATGTTTGAACTCAACAAACTCTATGGTTGGTCAAAATTCATCGTCGTCGTACCGAGCATAGCCATCCGTGAGGGGGTGAAGAAATCGTTTGAGATTACCGAGGACCATTTCATGGAGGAGTATGGCAAGAAAGCCCGCTACTTTATATACAACTCCGATAATCTCACGCAGATTGAGACGTTCTCCACCTCCAACGACATCTCCGTAATGATTATCAATACGCAGGCTTTTGCTTCCTCGCTCAAAGAGGGAGCAAATAATAAAGCTGCACGTATCATCTACAGCAAGCGCGATGATTTCGGCTCACGCCGTCCTATTGACGTGATTAGTGCCAACCGCCCAATCATCATCATGGACGAGCCGCAGAAGATGGGAGGTGCTGCCACGCAAGCCGCGCTCAAGCAGTTCAAGCCATTGTTCACGCTCAACTATTCTGCTACGCACAAGGATGTTCACAATCCCGTTTATGTACTTGACGCTTTGGACGCATACAAGCAGAAACTTGTCAAGAAAATTGAGGTTATAGGCTTTGAACTGAAAAACATACAGGGACAGAACCGCTATCTGTTCTTGGAGAATATAGTCCTTTCCAAGAACCAGCCGCCTATGGCTCGCCTTGAATATGAATATCAGTTGAGCGGTGGAGCCATCAAACGCCAAACTGCCAATTTCAAGCAAGGAGATGATTTGTATTATCGTTCCAATCAGTTGAACGAGTACCGGAACTGCCGCATACAGGAGATTTTGCCGCTCCGCAATATGATTGTGCTTTCCGATGGAACGGAACTGCACATCGGCGAAGCTATGGGCAATGTCACTGCAGAGCACAAGGCTCGCATTCAGATCCGCGAGACTATTCTCGCTCACTTGCGCAAAGAGATGGTGAACTTCCACAAGGGCATAAAGACACTATCTTTATTCTTCCTCGATGAAGTCAAGAACTACCGTCTCTATGATGAGGACGGCAATCAGTTGCTTGGTATATACGGAAAGATATTCGAAGAAGAATACAAGAATATCTATAGCGATTTTCGCGAGTTGAATGACCCTGACTATAGTTCCTACCTTGCAGAGATTTCTCCTGCAGCCACTCATGCCGGATATTTCTCAATAGACGGCAAAGGTCGTGCTGTCAATAGCCACCTTGCAGCGCGTGAAGACATATCTGATGATATTTCCGCTTACGACCTTATCCTTAAAAACAAAGAACGGCTGTTGAGTTTCAACGAGCCGGTGCGCTTCATATTCTCACACTCAGCTCTGCGTGAGGGATGGGATAACCCCAATGTGTTCCAAATATGCTCACTCCGCCAGTCCAACAGTGCCACACAAAAACGCCAAGAAGTTGGTCGTGGCTTACGCCTTTGCGTGAACAGCGCAGGTATTCGCCAAGATTTGGAAAGCCTCGGAGAGAATAGCGTGCAAAATATCAATAAGCTGACGGTTATTGCCAGTGAGGGATATGCCGATTTCGTTGGAGCACTCCAAACTGAAATCCGGGATAACCTATACGACCGTCCCAAGAAAGCAACGCCCAAATTCTTCGAGGGAAAGAATGTCAAGATTGCCGGTCAGGAAAAGCCGTACAAGATTACGGAGGCGGATGCAAACTCTATCTTCCTGCATCTTGCAATGAACGGCTATATTACCCCCCAAGGCGAGGTACAAGAAAAATTCCGCAAAGATCTCGCAGCAGACTCTCTTCCGACGTTGCCGGATAACCTCGCACCGCTCACAGATGTCGTTTATAAGTTGGTACAGAGTATCTTCGACCCGACCGCTCTTGATGGCATGATTGAAAACGGCAATAAGCCTACCGTCAGCAACAACTTGAACGACAATGCCAAGAAACGCGAGTGGCTGGAGCTGTGGAATAAAATTAACCACAAATATGCCTACACGGTATCTTTCGACTCCGAGCAACTGATAGAAAAGAGTGTTACATATATTGACGCGAAACTGCAAGTCAGTGAGCTATCTTACAGAAAAACGGTTGGTGAGCAGAAAGGCGGCATTGACATTGAAACTACCGGTACAGGCGAAAATATCGTCAAGGTTAAAGTAGTTACAAGTGTTAAGTATGACCTTATCGGTCAGATTGCAAAAGTCACTATGCTCACGCGCAAGACAGTCGCTACCATTCTTTCAAAGATACGCCCGCAGAAGTTCTCGATGTACCAACTCAATCCGGAAGAGTTTATCTCATCCGTTATCAAACTTATCAACGAGCAGAAAGCCACTATGATTGTAGAGCATATCCGCTACAATCAAGTGGAGGGCAGTTATGATACGAGTATCTTCACGGAGGAGAAACATCAAGACTACAGCAAGGCATATACGGCGCAAAAGAGCATACAGGATTATGTATTCACGGACGGATATGCCGGGGATGGTCAGAGCGTAGAGCGGAAACTGGCGGAGGCACTCGACCACGCCGCTGAAGTTGTTGTGTACGCAAAGTTGCCCAAAGGCTTCCACATTCCGACACCTGTCGGCAATTATTCCCCGGACTGGGCAATCGCTTTCAAAGAGGGCACTGTGCAACACGTCTATTTCATTGCGGAGACGAAAGGTACACTTGATTCTTTGCAACTCAAACCAATTGAGCAAGCAAAGATTCGTTGCGCTGAAAAGTTATTCAACAACCTCCCTGCCAACATCAACATTCATTACGCAGCTGTCAAAGACTTTGACACCCTGCTCAAAGCCGTAAACGGAGAATAATATGTGGATTTGTAAATGTGATGGTTGTGGTATTAGTGTGCCACCTACAGCGGAAGCTGTACTGGCACACTATGAAAGATATCATTTCTCCGACTATGCGAATAATAGACATCTTATGCAAAAGATACCAAAGGCTTTTGTAAAAGATGTTAGTGCTTCAGACATCGTCACATCTCGCACTACAAATCGTGGAACTTCAACTCCAAAGCAACCTAAAGTACAAGCCCCTGATATTATCAAAAGACGACAAGCTAATCTCCACACAATAGTGGACTACATTGAAGAAAAGGAAGTGATTTGGACTTATCGGGAAGATCATCCATTTACATGTGCAGGCTGCAAGCGACAACTAAAAAACGGTAAGCGCATAAAAAAGTCTCGACTTGATTTTATAGATGTTTGTTACGATTGTTATAATGCCGCAGTCGCATATAGGAAAGAGCATAGTCCTCGAAAACTAAAAATAGAGTATTATCCGGAAAACGGATTGAATAAATACAGAAAGCGTATTTAGTCCTTGTCTTTTCCCGACACTGGTTAGTGCCATACCTTTGCACTCAGAATGAAAAACAAACAACAACCTATTTACCCCCGCCGTTTATACTGACAAGACAAAATAACTTTTTAATCATCCTGATAGTTCATTTATAAGTGAGAAGTATTGAGTAAAAATGAGCAAAAAAATATAGAAAAACTTGCTTTTTGACTAATCGATTATGACATCGTTTCTGTTATATAAGTAGAGAGGGATAGCCAGACGGAAGAACGAATTGAAACATAGAAAGATAAGAATAACAACATATATGGCTAAATTTAAAGTATTCATAAGCAGTGTCTCACGCCGGTCACATCGAGAAATACGGAACAGGTATAACAGAGAATATCCGTAAGATGCAAGAAGCACATCTGCTGGCACCGGATATAGACCTTAGTGCGGAATTTGTTACTACGATATGGCGTGATAATGGTGCAACTTTAGCAGAAAATGTGGCAACTTCACCATTAGCCGAAAACAAACATATTATCGATGGTATTGTTGCTCAAAAGGTAAAAGCTAAGATGACAGCAGAGGAGTTAATTGCATGTATTGTTGAGGCTTGAATTGTAGAACATTCTGTGGATGAATTAGGATCCCTTTTAAACAAAGCTCCAAAACACCTGCGTGACAGATTTATCCCTCGATTAGTGGCAGATGGTATTCTTCTTCCGACAAAACCTCGCCACACTCCGGGACAAACATACATTACTAATCCGAAATATAAAAAATAACATAGATTGTGACGAAAAAACTTTCTGCCCATCCTGATATGAGTGAGAATGTATCTTTGCACTCAATTATAAAACGAATAACAACCTATATTCGCCGATTACACTTACAAACGAAGTTCCCGTATCTGACCTAAGAAGTCCCAGAGCAGTAACAAACACATTTTATATAAAGCAGTAAGAGCATTTTATTTCAAACATTTCCCGCTAAAACCCACCCAAACCACCATAAACCTGCAACGCCAATTCAAAATATAGTATCGTTGCACTCGGGAAATAGCAACAATTCTATCCAGAAAGATAACAATTTAGCATATAATATTCAACAATACACTATGCCACGGAAAAGGACATCAAAAGATATAACAATCCGCTCGTCTGCGGCGGAGTATCTAACTTCCATAGTTATCTAACTTTCATAAGCATCGAACATTCATAATTAACAAATTTTCATAAGCATCGAACTTTTATAATCATCTAACTTTCATAATATAACCAAAAACATAGAATAATTATGCTACAGATTGGAGACAGAATGCCGCAGTTTGCTGTGGAGAATCAGGACGGGGTGGTCGTAAGCGACAAAGACCTTATCGGTAAGCTGACAGTGATTTATGTTTATCCAAAGGACTCAACACCCGGATGCACTGCCGAGGCGTGCAACATAAGGGATAATTATCATTCGTTTCTTGCACGCGGCTATCAGGTGTATGGATTGAGCAAGGACTCGCCTGCGTCACATCAAAAATTTATTGCCAAATATGATTTGCCGTTCCCGCTGCTTTCTGACCCATCCACTGAACTGCTGCAGGCACTCGGAGCCTACGGAGAAAAGAAAATGTATGGCAAAGTGACAATGGGTACGTTGCGCAAGACCTTTGTCTTTTCGGCTGATGGTACGCTTGAGCGCATCATCGAGAAAGTGGATACAAAGAACCACACCGAGCAGTTGTTGGGATAGCAAGTGCTAACACACGGATAGAAGGCTGTCGGCTGACAATGACGACAAGTTCACATGTAATTAACCAAGAAAAATTCAATAAACGAGTAAAATTCTATAAATTTATTTATACAATTATGAAATCAGTATTTATCGTATTCAACCAAGCCAACACGGAGCGTGTGGAGTACATGCTCGATATGTTGGAAATCAAAGGTTTCACCTTTTTTGAGCAGGTGCAGGGTCGCGGCACCAACACGGGTGAACCGCGTCGCGGCACGCACACATGGCCCGAGATGAACTCGGCAATCATCACCATTGTCGATGACGACAAGGTCTTCTCCCTGTTGCAAGCCGTCCGCCAGCTCGATGCCCGCAACCCCGAAGTAGGCGTCCGCGCCTTCGTCTGGAACGTCGAGCAAACAGTGTAATAACAATTGCCCTCACCTACAGGGTATTATCGGCATAACATAACAAGCATATAACTACGAATTTTCAATCGCAGCGTCTGTACAAATTAAAGGCTGCCCTCAAAGGTAGCCTTTGTTTGTTTTTGCGCACCAGCTCTTCAAAATACACATATGAAAGAAATATTTTGCAATCTGCAAAAATTGTAGTAACTTTGCACCCTGCCGAGAATGGCGTATTAAGAAGTTTGACTTTCAAGTCGTAAGCAAAAAACCAGACACTTACAACAAAGCACAACAAACAATATCATATATGGACAAAATTAGTTATGCATTAGGACTCAGCCTCGGGCAAAACCTGCTTGGAAGCGGAGTAAAAGAACTTAATTATCAGGATTTGGCAATAGGCATAAAGGATGTACTCGAAGCCAAACAACCCAAAATAACCTATCAGGAAGCACAACAGATTCTCAACCGTTTCTTTACCGAACTTGAGCAGGAGACAGCCAAGGTGGAGAAAGAACGCGGGCAGAAGTTCCTTGAAGAGAACCTGAAGCGCGCCGAAGTGAAGAGCACTGCGAGCGGATTGCAATACGAAGTACTGAGCGCAACCATCGGTCAGAAACCCAAGGCTACCGACCGAGTGAAGGTGCACTACGAAGGCACTCTCATCGACGGCACAGTGTTCGACAGCAGCTACCGTCGCGGAGAACCGATCACTTTCTCTCTCAACCAAGTGATAAAAGGCTGGACCGAAGGACTCCAGCTCATGTCTGTCGGCTCGAAATACAAACTCTATATCCCATACCAACTCGGCTATGGGGAGCAGGGCGCCGGAGCGCAGATTCCTCCGTATTCAACACTCATTTTCACTGTAGAACTCTTAGGAATAGAATAAGAGTCAATGTATCTGACAATCATTAAAAACTACTTAATAAACAATGAAAAAAATGACATTACTCACACTCATTGCCACAGTGGCAATGGTGTCATGCGGCAACAGTTATGATGCAAAGAAAGTTGCCCTTTTCAACCAAACCGACAGTATCAACTATGCTCTCGGTCAAATCAACGGTGCACAAATCAAGATGTACTACCTTCAAGGCGACTCATCAAAGAAGACCGTTGACCAGTTTATGAATGCTTTCAACGAAGCATACGAAGGCAAGGTGAAAGAAGAATCGCAAATTGAACAAACCGGCAAGAGCATAGGTGCGTTCATCAAGAACACAGAGAAACATGGCGTTGCAGGCAACAAACAGTGGACCCTCAACGAGAAACTGTTCTTCCAAGGACTCGTCAACGGTATGAAAAACGACACTACCGTTATGCAGGCTGACGCTGCACGCGACTGGTTCCAAAACAAATACACCACTGCACGCGCTGACTTTAACGACAGCATTAAAGTGGGCAAACCGGTGAAGGCTACATGCGGCAAGAAAGTAAAAACCGTGAAACTGCAATCGGAACTCGACAGTATCAACTACATCTTCGGTTACATCAATGGTGCTGACATCGCTACCAACGTGCTCCGCAACGACTCTACCGGCAAAGATTTCAATACACTTATCGAAGCCATCAATGCAGGCGTTAAGAGCGACATCACCAATCCGCAACTCATACAGATGGCTCAGCAGATAGGCAAAACCATCAAGGAACAAGAGTCGGTCGGTCTGCTCGGCATCGAACAGATAGAAACCGAGTTCATGCTTATTGAGCAAGGTTTCGCCAATGGTCTAAACGGCTTCGAAGAGATGATGACCAACGAAGAAGCAGGCGAGTATGTCAACAACGCCATCAACAAAATCAAATACGGTGACACTCAGGCAGAAGGCGAACTCTTCCTCGAAGAGAACAAGAAACGCCCCGAAGTAACAACCACAGAGTCAGGTCTGCAGTACGAAGTACTCAAACAAGGCAAGGGCAAGAAACCCGCTGCTACCGACAAAGTAAAGGTTCATTACCACGGCACTCTGACCGACGGCACTGTGTTCGACAGTTCTGTTGACCGCGGCGAACCCGCAGAGTTCTATCTCAATCAGGTCATTGCAGGCTGGACTGAAGGTCTGCAACTGATGCCTGTCGGCTCTAAATACAAATTCTATATTCCCCAGGAACTCGGCTACGGTTCACGTGCTGCAGGCAGCATTCCTCCCTACTCCGCTCTTATCTTCGAAGTAGAGCTGCTCAGCATTGAGAAATAAACTCTACAGTTGAGAGTTGAAAGAAAGTCTGACGGAGCAAAACTCCTGTAAAAAGTTTAAGGTATAAACTTCTGACTTCTTTCAACTCTCAACTTTAATCTCTCAACTACAAACAACATTGGGTGAGATAGCAAAACAGAGTATTAGAGGCACCATCGCTACATATCTTGGTGCACTGATAAGCGTCATCACGACATTCTGCGTGTTGACGCGTTTCCTTACGGCGGAAGAGATTGGTCTGTCAAGAACACTTGTTGACGCCGGCACTCTGTTTATTGGTCTCGCTCAGTTGGGTACCACATCGTCTGTTATACGATTTTACCCGTACTTCAAAACCGAAGACCACAAAGACCACGGTTTTTTCTTCTGGACCATTATTGTACCTCTGCTCGGGTTTGTACTTATATCAGTCTTGTATATCATACTGCAAAATCCCATAAAACACTTCTTTGAAGAAAAGTCTGCTCTCTTTGTCAACTATTTCTATTACGTTCTCCCCCTCGCATTCTTCATGCTCTATCAGACAGTGTTCGAGACCAACTCGAACGCAAGGATGAGAATAGTTTTTCCGAGAACCGTCAGAGAAGTGATAATCCGCTTGTTGCTGCTGGTTCTCTATATACTTTATGCCTTTGCGGGACTTAGTCTGGACGGATTTGTAGTTTCACTGTGCGGAGTATATGCTATAGCGGCATTGCTTAACATTGTTTATCTGTTTTCAACCGACAGCATCAGCCTCAAACCCGACATGGGTTTTGTCAAGAGCAATCCGGAACTTGTGCGCCGCTATCTGCTCTACACCGGGTTCCTATTTCTTTCGGCAATAGCTTCAGTGGCGGCACCGCTGATAAGCGGATTCTTTGTTTCTGCCAAGATGGGACTCGACTATACCGGTATTTTCTATGTAGCGCTCAATATGGCGGCACTTGTATGCATTCCCTCGCGCTCGCTCAATGCCATTGCATCTCCCGAACTCTCACAGACTTTCAAGGACAACGACAGCGGGCATCGCTCTTTACTGCTGAAGCAGGTTTCGTCTAACCTGTTTCTCATAGGCTGCTTCATACTTCTTGCCATCTGGATAAATATAGACCTTATTTACCATATTCTGCCCAATGGCGAAATATATGCTTCCGCCCGGCTGACAGTTCTGTTGCTTTCGCTAAGCCAACTGCTTCTGTCCGCATTCTCCATCGCGCTCCTTGCCATCAACTACTCGCGTCACTACTATTTCTCACTTATCTGCTCTGCCATACTTACCGCCTGCACAATTGTTCTCAACAACCAACTTATCCCGCTCTACGGCATCAACGGTTCAGCCCTTGCCAACTGCCTGAGTTACATAATATTCTTTGTCTGTGTGCTGCTGGTGGTAAGAATATTCCTCCACACCACCCCTTTGTCTGCCGCCCACCTGAAGACTTTGCTTCTCACCGCAGTGCTGTTTGCAGCTAACGAAGCAGTGACACACTTCTGCCCTGAACTCAACATCTGGCTCTCGTCAGTGGTTCGCTCCGCCGTTATCCTCGGATTGTTTGCTGCCGTGGCATGGGTATGGCGCATCTCGCCTGACATAAACGAGTATATAAGAAAGAAACTGAAGAGAGATTAATCAAACTGACAACTGATTCGCTGTTGACTAAATACCTTATGCGATATTTTCTCTATTTCTCATATTGCGGCACTTCCTACCACGGTTGGCAACGCCAGCCTAATGGTATCTCTGTGCAGCAGGTTATGGAGGAGGCAATGTCGCTCTTGATGTCGGAAAAAACAAGTCTGACTGCAGCAGGCAGAACCGATGCCGGAGTACACGCCAAACTGATGGTCGCACATTTCGACACCGCAAGGCCTGTTCCCGATATCTCACAACTCATTTCCCGCCTCAACAACTACCTGCCGAAAGACATAGCAGTGCAACGCATTGTACCTGTTGCCGATGACGCGCATGCACGTTTCGACGCCCTTTCGCGCACCTACGAGTATCATTGCACATTCTGCAAAGACCCCTTCAGACAAGGACTGGCTACGCGTATCCCCGCCAACCTTGATTTTGCACTCATGAACGAGGCGGCGCAAGTCCTGCTCCGCGCATCCGACTTCGCTTCATTCTGCAAGCTGCATACCGACGTGAAAACCACCATCTGCCACGTCACCCATGCAGAGTGGACGCTGACCGCAGAAGGGGCTGTATTCACTATCACAGCCGACCGTTTTTTGCGCAATATGGTACGTGCAGTAGTGGGGACACTGTTCGAAGTGGGCAGACATCGTCTGACTGTCAGTCAGTTCGAAGAGGTCATCAGCAGGCAACACCGTACTGCAGCCGGTCAGTCGGTTCCGGCTGACGGACTTTTCCTCACAAATATAGTCTATCCTGAGCACATCTTCAACAAAATTTCAACCTAAAGCAACAATAAATAGACGTAAGTTAGCCGTTATTGCTTTATCTTTGCATTGTGAAAATACGTAAATTATTTCTACAATGAAAAAGATCATACCTATATTGCTGTCGGCCATTGTTTCTGCTTCATGTTGCAACATGGAGAAGTGGCAACAAACCAGCCAGTCATGCGTCAACAGGCTTGCCAAAAACGCCCCCTTCGCGATGAAGGTCAGTTTGCCTCAGTTCCCCGACCGCACTTTGTCAGTTATGGATTTCGGTGCAGTCAATGACGGCACTGCGCTTACCACCGAGGCCATACAGAGCGCTATTGATAATGCTTCAGAGCGCGGAGGCGGCACCGTGCTCATTCCTGACGGAGTGTATCTCACAGGTCCTATTGTGCTCAAATCAAACGTGAGACTCTATGCCGCTCACAACGCACTTGTCATTTTCTCGCCCGACTTCTCGCTCTACCCTGTCAGAGAAGCCTCATTTGAGGGCCTTGACACAAGGCGTTGCCAGTCACCCATTTCTGCTTACAATGCCGAGAATATTGCTATCTGCGGAAGCGGCACTTTCGACGGCTCCGGTGATGCATGGCGTCCTGTAAAGAAAGCCAAACTGACAGACTCGCAATGGAAGAAAAAACTGGCATCGGGCGGTGTCGTTTCCGCCGATGGCAAAGTGTGGTATCCTGACTCCGCATCCATCTATGCGCACTCGTTGTGCGAGGACCAGAACGTACCGGTCGGTCTCACCACCGACGAGGAGTGGAACAGCATACGCTCTTTCCTCCGTCCGGTAATGCTCAATTTCATCAACTGCAAGAACATTCTGCTTGAAGGCGTATGCTTCGAGAACTCTCCCGCATGGAATCTGCACCCGCTCATGTGCGAGAACCTTGTTATGAGCAACCTCACCGTGCGCAACCCGTGGTATTCGCAAAACGGCGACGGAGTGGATGTAGAGTCGTGCAAGAATGTTATCATCACCCGTTGCTCCTTCGACGTGGGCGATGATGCCATCTGCATGAAATCAGGCAAAAACGAAGACGGCCGCCGTCGTGGCATTCCCGCAGAGAACATACTGGTTGACCGTTGCACCGTTTATCACGGTCATGGCGGATTCGTTGTTGGCAGCGAGATGTCGGGCGGAGTAAGAAACATCGCCGTAAGCAACTGCCTCTTCATAGGCACCGATGTCGGTCTGCGCTTCAAGTCAACCCGAGGCAGAGGAGGTATTGTAGAGAACATATTCATTGAGAACGTCTGCATGAACAATATTCCCAACGAAGCCCTTCTGTTCGACCTCTTCTACGGAGGCAAGGGGGCAGGAGAGGAGACAGACGAAGAGATTGCCGCACGCATGGCTGCCGCTATTCCGCAAGTGGACGAAACCACTCCGCAGTTCCGCAACATCACTATCAGCAACGTCATCTGCGATGGTGCCAAACGCGCTATCTACTTCAACGGACTGCCGGAGATGCCCATACAGAATGTGGCTCTGCGAAATATCCGTATAACTGCCACAGAGGGTGCCACCTTCAACAAAACAGAAAACATCACTCTTGACGACGTTTACGTGAATGGCGAGCAGATTCTATAATACTTTATTCCTCATCCTGCTTGTTGCATTGCAGGCATGCGCCCCTGCAGACGGAGGCAAACGCGTCAATGCGCAGATGTTTCTGAAAGCGCCGATAGGTGAAGAAGGCGTGGTGGAATGTTATGCAGAAGGCAAGCATTACGGCATCCGCGCCGTAACCTGTCAGACATTCCTCCCCGGAGATGATAGTTTTCACCAGATGCACCATCACGGTGTGGCTCTCGAAAGCGAAGTCATGGCTTACAGAATCTATTTCGACAAGCGGCAGACTGTTGACGTTTATGCCAAACGCACCCCACGGCTGGAACTTGCCGGGAGTCTATGGTATCCGGACGATGCGCAACTGGCACGCGGATTTGGCGATGATGTATTGAAAGTAGGGAACACAATAGGTGTAGGGTCTGTCAGACCTTGGGATAAAGAGAAGCAGAAACTTGCTAATACGGACAAGTTCGCAAGCCGTACACAACGCATTGTTTCCGTAAGCGACACAGCCGCCACAGTCGAAGTGGAAATAAAGCAACTGCAGACCGAGGGCAAAACCGTGGATATGCTGACTCGCTACACCATTCTTGCCGGACATCGCGACATGGTTTGCCAACTCTTCCTCTCCGATTCGCTCACATCACTCGTCACCGGTGTGCAGACCATCGGAAATGGTGAGACTATAAGCACCAAACAACTGAAGGACAACGAGCGTCACTACGGAGTGTTGCTTGCTTCATGGGGCACCGACTGGCCTGTGAACGATACCGTAAAATATCCGAAAGAGACTCTCGGCATAGCAGTAGCCGTACCATACGGGTTTGCCGGCGGGATAGAGAAACCCCAAGGGCAGACACTGGTTTATCTTGTTCCACTCAAAAACTGCATGGCCGAGATGCCTGACGGATACAGTTATTATGCCGACTTTCACCTTACTGCCGTTTCGCTGAAAGAAAACAATCCGCCTGCAAAGAATGCATACGAGTTCTTCGATTATGCCAGAGAGTGGGAAACAGAACTGGTCAAGTAGCTCACCTATCAATTATTAAAAAAAAGAGTTAACACCTCTTCATCTTAGTTATCATCTATTCATCACTAACGCAAATACATTAAAGGACTCTTCTTCTGCCAAATTGGCAGCAAGAGGGTTTGGCACTTGTTTTGCCCATAATAAGACAAATATAAAACTGTTAACCATGTCAAAGAAGAACAAAATCAACGACCCTCAGGCTGAGCCACAGGGCGATAACGTTGCGCTCGACAACGAAGAAACGCTGAATGCCGAAGAGCAACAAACGATAGAAGCACAGCAGGACTTAGAGAAAGAACTCGAGACACTGCGCGACAAGTGTGCCGATTTGGCAGACAAGAACCTGCGTATGATGGCGGAGTTCGACAACTACCGCCGCCGCACCAACAAGGAGAAACTCGATCTGATGACCACTGCCGGAGAGCGCATATTCAAAGATATGTTGCCGCTTATCGACGACTTCGAGCGTGCACGCCAGGCGATGCAGACTACCGAAGACATTCAGGCACTCAGAGAAGGCATCGACCTTATCTACCAGAAGTTCATCTCGTTTCTTGAGAAGAACTCGGTAAAGGTTATTGAAACCGAAAATGCTGATTTCGACACCGAGTTTCATGAGGCGGTAACCACTTTCCCCGCTCCTACACCCGAACAGAAAGGCAAAGTGATAGACTGCACACAAAAAGGCTACACTCTGGGAGAAAAAGTTATCAGATACGCAAAAGTGGTTGTAGGCGAATAATTATTTACAATGCATGAATCAAATGCATAAATTACTATGGCAGAAAAACGTGATTACTATGAGGTCCTCGAGGTGCCTAAGACGGCTACCGCAGAGGAGATAAAGAAGGCTTACCGCAAGAAAGCCATCCAATACCACCCCGACAAGAACCCCGGCAACAAAGAGGCAGAGGAAAAGTTCAAGGAGGCGGCTGAGGCATACGAAGTTCTGAGCGACCCGCAGAAGCGTCAGCGATACGACCAGTACGGATTTGCAGGCGTAGGCGGAGCAGGAGGCTTCGGCGGACAGGGAATGGACCTTAACGACATCTTCTCACAGTTCGGCGACCTGTTCGAAAGCTGGGGCATGGGAGGCAGTTTCTTCGGCGGAGGAAGCGGACGAGGAGGAAGCACGAGGCGTGTGCGCCGCGGAAGCGACCTGAGAGTGAAAGTGCGCCTTACACTCGAGGAGATTGCCACCGGCACCGAAAAGAAAATCAAAGTGAAGAAACTCATTGCCTGCGACCATTGTCACGGCACAGGCTCCGAAGACGGCACTACCGACACATGCTCCACTTGCCGCGGCACAGGTCGTATACTGAAAACCCAGCGAGGCATATTCGGTCTGGTGCAGATGCAGGAGATTTGTCCCAGCTGTCAGGGTGAAGGCAAAACCATTAAGAACAGATGCAAGGAATGTGGCGGCAACGGAGTAAAGCAAGGTGAAGAAGTGATAAGCATACAGATTCCTGCAGGCGTAATGGACGGCATGCAACTGACAGTGCAAGGCAAAGGCAACGCCGCTCCGCACGGAGGAGTACCAGGCGATTTGCTCGTACTGATAGAAGAAGAACCGCATGCCGAACTCGTTCGCGATGAAGGAGACCTCATCTACAATCTGCTGCTCTCTGTTCCTACTGCCACTCTCGGCGGACAAGTGGAGATTCCCACACTTCAGGGCAAAGCCAAAGTGACCATTGCTCCTGGCACACAACCCGGCAAAGTGCTACGCATGCGCGGCAAAGGTCTGCCCGTGATTGACCAATACGGACGCCAGTATGCCACAGGCGATTTGCTCATCAACGTAGGTGTATATATCCCCGAGCATCTGTCGAAAGAGGAGAAGGAGATGATGGAAAAGTTCGCACAAAGCGAAAACAGCAAACCAGGCAAATCGGACAAGAAGAACTTCTTCAAGGATCTGTTCAAATAAGAGCAGTCATCCTTACCTTCCAAGCATGACTTGTAAAAAAGCGCCTGCCTGTCGGCAAGCGCTTTTTTGCATTACTTCTTTAAGTCTTTCACCGTTTTCCTGGCCACCCCGCGGCAGATGCACTCTGTTTTCTGAGAGCGGACATCACGGCTGTTGACTGCACGAAGCTCCCAATAGTTGCCGTAATACGGAATAAGACGGTTATTGCATTTGTGCGGCTTGGTGCCCGTAAGAGTCTGCAGCCACACGCAGGCAGCAAGGTATCTGCCATATTCGAAACTCAGGTGGAAACCGTCGCGGCAGAATGTGTCACCCAGTTTGGTCTCACGCGCTTTCTGCACTGCTTTGCCAACGGGAATAAAGAGATCGAAAGGATAGTTCTCCATCACCTTGTCGGCGCAAACGCATATACGGTTATACATCTCCTGCTGGTCGCAATTGTAGTTTCTGAACCCTCCGTGATTGGAATCTTTTGAATAGGCCCAAGTCATGTGCCATGCAATTTTTGCCTTGGGACAGATGGTCTTAACCGAGTCAACCAGTATGCCGAGCCAAGGCTCATAAGTCTCCCACATTCCGCTGTAGTGGCTCGCCTGCTGCATGGTTACGATATCCCAGTCATACTTGCGCAGTGCCTCGTTGGACGTCACGTGTTCGTAGGCCTCGTGCCTGCCGTTGCGGAGTTCATTGTAGGTGTAGTCGGGTATATGCTGCTGAATGCTGTTCACATGGCGCTCCAGCGAGCAACCGCCTATATACAAGTCACCTACCATCAGTGTTACACCCTCTGCCTCTGCCATCGGGAGCAACTCCTGCTCCACTGCATCCATGGAGAAACTGTTGCCTATACACAATATGCGCAAGGTATCCCCTGCCGCCATTAGCAGCAGAGGACACATAGCAATCGTCAGAATAATGCACAAACGTTTCATCGTATTTATTCCTCAATCGGTTTGTGCTTCGGAACAAGCAGTTTCATCACGCTCCAGCCAATCAGGTATGCCACGGCGCAGATGCAGAACACTATCATGTAGCCCGCAGGTTTGCCGGTGAAACCCATGAACGAGAAAGCCTCTCCCTGGGCGGCTGCATAGTCGAACAGCACACCCGAACCTTTGTTAATCAGGAACGAACCCACACCGCCTGCCATAGCGCCTATACCTGTGATGGTGGCAATGGCATACTTGGGGAACATATCGCCTGTCGTGGAGAAGATGTTAGCCGACCAGCTCTGGTGAGCCGCACCCACTATACCGATGATGATGGCTACAGCCCACGGACCGTAGATACCGCCCAACGGTTGTGCGAACAAAGCAAAGATGGGGAAGAATGCAAAGATAAGCATCGCCAGCATGCGCCCTGAATAAGGCTCCATACCGCGTTTCTCAACGAATATCTTCGGCAGATAACCGCCAAAGAGCGACACAACTGTCACAATGGCATAAAGCGTGAATATCAGCGCAATACCCTGAGGGTCACTCGCCTTGATGCCGAACTGGTCCTGGAAATAGGCGGGTGCCCAGAACAGGAAGAACCACCATACACCGTCTGTCATGAACTTGCCGAAAGCAAACGACCATGTCTGACGATAACTGAACGCCTTCAGGAAACTCATCTGCTTCTCCTCTGCAACGGGCGCAGCAGTCTGCTCTTTCTCGTCTTGGTTGATATACTCCAACTCAGCCTCGTTGACATGCTTCGACTGTGCCGGTTTGTCATATACAAACACCCAGATGCCTGCCCATACGAAGCCTAATGCACCTATGATGATGAACGCCCATTCCCAACCCCATGCTTTGGCAAGCAGAGGAATAGTAGCAGGTGCGGCAAGAGCGCCTACCGATGCTCCGGCATTGAAGATACTTGTGGCAAACGCACGGTCTTTCTTGGGGAAATACTCGGCGGTAACCTTGATGGCGGCGGGGAAGTTGCCCGCTTCACCAAGACCCAGAATCATACGACAGACAAGGAACAGCCACACGCTCACCATCGATATCGAACTCGCTACTGCAGAGCCTGCCTCCACGGCACGAAGGGCTGCTACCGAGTCAACCTCGCTTACAAACCAGGTGGTGGCTATACCGCAGCCTGCATGCATCACGGCTCCAAGCGACCATACCACGATGGCAATCAGGTAGCCGCGCTTCGTACCCATCCAGTCAATGAACTTGCCGGCAAAGAGGCAGAAGATGGCATACGCAATACTGAAAACACCGGTAATGGTGCCGTAGTCCGAGTCGGTCCAGTGAAACTCAGGTTGGATAAACTCCTTGAATGTCAGGCTCAGCACCTGACGGTCCATGTAGTTGACGGTTGTGGCGAAGAACAGCATTGCGCACATCACCCAACGCCAATTGGTCATAACGGTTTTCTTTAAATCACTCATAATTATTCGATATGTCGATATATCGTTTGTCGATATGTCGAGGTTAATTATTTGCGGCACACCGCGATAATTTCAAAGCACTCCTTGCATTTGTTCGTAATATATGCCCAGTCCTGAGCGGCAATCACTTCCTTGGGGAATAGTTTGCTGCCCATACCTACGCAATAAACGCCTGCCTTGAACCATTTCTCCAGATTCTCTTTCTCCGGAGCCACGCCGCCGGTAACCATAATCTTCGACCACGGCATCGGAGCCATCAGACCCTTCACGAGGTTCGGACCAACCACATCGCCCGGGAACACTTTCGTGAAGTCGCAGCCCACCTCTTGTGCGGCACCTATCTCACTCGGTGTCAGGCAGCCAGGGCAGTAGGTCACGCAGCGGCGGTTGCACACTACCGCAATGTCTTTGTTGAACAGCGGACCAACCACAAAGTTGGCACCCAACTGTAAGTACAACGCAGCTGTCGGAGCGTCCACTACCGAGCCTATACCGAGTGCCAGCTCAGGGCACTCCACAGCTACCCACTTGCTCAGCTCGCCGAACACTTCGTGCGCGAAGTCACCGCGGTTGGTGAACTCGAATGCGCGCACGCCGCCTTCGTAGCAAGCCTTTATCACGTTCTTGCAAACTTCTACGTCCTTGTGGTAGAACACAGGAACCATCGGTGCGGCCTTTATCTTCGCCATCACCTGAAACTTATCAAACTTTGCCATAATTTATTTACTGTTTGTTCTCAATTTTCGATATTCCAATATGTCGATATCCAATATGTCAATATTCCAATATGTCGATATTCCGATATTCCGATATCCCAATATGTCGATATTCCGATATCCCGACACTTCGATATGTCGGTTCTTATCTCTGTACTCGCCCGTTGGCATTACCGCCGGCGAGTGATTCCACTTCTTCTTTCGATACGAGGTTGAAGTCGCCGTTGATGGTGTGCTTCAATGCACTTGCTGCCACGGCAAACTCCAATGCTTCGCCTTGGGTCTTGTAGGTCAGCATGCCGTGAATCAGTCCACCTGAGAAACTGTCGCCACCACCCACGCGGTCGATGATTGGGTTGATCTCATAACGCTTCGACTGATAGAACTCCTTGCCGTCGAAGATGAGTGCTTTCCAACCGTTGAATGTAGCGGAATACGACTCACGCAATGTGCTCACTACATACTTGAAGCCGAACTCCTGCTGCATCTGACGGAAGATACCCTCATAGCCTGCCGCGTCGGTCTGGCCGCCTTCCACGTCTGCTTCTGGTTTGAAACCAAGGCATAGCTCCGCATCTTCTTCGTTGCCGATGCATACATCCACATACTTCATCAGCGGACGCATAACTGAGATGGCTTTCTCGCTCGTCCACAGTTTCTTGCGGAAGTTGAGGTCAACGCTTACCGTCACTCCGTGGCGCTTTGCTGCCTCACAGGCAAGGCGTGTCAGTTCGGCCGCCTTGTCGGAGATGGCGGGAGTGATGCCCGACCAGTGGAACCAGTCGGCTCCCTCCATTATCTTGTCGAAGTCAAAGTCCTGCGGGTCTGCCTCTGCTATTGCCGAGTGGGCACGGTCATAGATAACTTTGCTGGGACGCATCGAAGCGCCGGTCTCTGCATAGTAGAGTCCCACGCGCTCACCGCCACGGGCGATATACTGGGTGTTCACACCGTAACGACGCAGGGCATTCACGGCAATCTGGCCTATCTCGTGTTTCGGCAGTTTGCTTACGAAATAAGCCTCATGACCATAGTTGGCGACTGATATAGCCACGTTGGCTTCACCGCCGCCGGGGATGATGCGGAAACTCTCACTCTGAATGAATCGGTCGTTTCCGTTGGGGGAAAGGCGGAGCATAATCTCGCCTAAGGTAACAATTTTAGCCATATCTTAAAATTTAAAATAGTTTTTAGCGTTGTTGTAGCAGATGTCTTCTACCATCTGTTGCACGCGGGCTTTCTCGTAGCCGGTGTACGGAACCATGCCGTTCTCGATGTCGTTGCCGAGGACATTGCAGAGCGTGCGGCGGAAATACTCGTGACGCGGATAGCTGAGGAACGAACGGCTGTCGGTGAGCATACCCACGAAACGCGAGAGCAGACCGAGGTTCGAGAGTGCCATCATCTGCTTCTCCATGCCGTCTTTCTGGTCGAGGAACCACCAGCCCGAACCGAACTGAATCTTGCCGGGCACACTGCCGTCCTGGAAGTTGCCGAGCATCGTGGCAATCACTTCATTAGCACACGGGTTGAGGTTGTAGAGTATGGTCTTTGCCAGTTTGCCCTCTGCATTCATCTCGTCAAGGAAATGAGCCATAGCCTTGGCTGTCGTGAACTCGCCGATGGAGTCGAAGCCGGTGTCTGCACCGAGAGCGGCGAACATCTTGCTGTTGTTGTTGCGGATAGCGCCGTAGTGGTACTGCTGCGTCCAACCCGAAGCGTAGTCCATCTCTGCCTGTACGTGCAGATAAGCGTGCTTGTACTGACGAATCTCATAAGCGGTTAACTCCTTGCCTGCGAGGGCTTTCTGGAAGATAGTGTTCACTTCTGCATCGGTGTACGGCTCGTCGTAGAACTCCTCTATTCCGTGATCACTCAGGCGGCAACCCATCGACTCGAAGAAGTCATGGCGTTTCTGCAGGGCGTCCACCATATCGACGAACGTGGCGATTGCCATACCGGAAACGGCGGAGAGTTTCTCAATATAAGCCTTCCACGTAGCAGCCTCGATATTCATGCCTGCGTCCGGACGCCAGGTGGGCAACATACGCACTTCTGCCGTCGGGTCTTCCTTCACCATCTTGTGCCACTCCAGACTGTCAGCAGGGTCATCAGTGGTGCAGACAATCTCCACATGATAGTGTTTCATCAGTCCGCGCGGACAGAACTTCGGGTCGTTCTTAATCAGGTCGTTGCACTTGTCGTATATCTCACGCGCCGTCTCTGGGTTGAGGCGTTTCTCAATGCCGAAAGCCGTCTTCAGCTCCAGATGCGTCCAATGGTAGAGCGGGTTGCGGAAGGTGTAAGGCACGGTCTCCGCCCATTTCTCGAATTTCTCCCAGTCGGTGGTGTCCTTGCCGGTGCAGAAACGCTCATCCACGCCGTTGCTGCGCATGGCGCGCCATTTGTAGTGGTCGCCCATAAGCCATATCTGCGCGATTGACTCAAAGCGTTTGTTTTCAGCCACCATCTGCGGAATGAGGTGACAGTGATAATCAATAATCGGCATCTTGGCCGCATGTTCGTGATACAGTTCCTGCGCGGTCTCGGTCTGCAGCAGGAAGTCTTTGTCCATGAAAGGTTTCATAAGTATGATTAATTGTTATATTGTTATTAGTCTGTCATGCGTTTGGGATGTACCCGTTTTTTCACGTTGCAAAGATAACCAAAATTATGCAACTTTCAGTGCACAAATTGACGCATTGTGTAGATTTTGACGTTCTACAGCCTAAAATCGGCAAACAGAGCAGACTGTGTACTAACAGCAATCGGACAAAACCAATGCTCGCACTAAACGAATATTTTATTTTCATATTCGCACAAATTGTAGTATCTTTGCGGCTCGAATGACAAACATTGCCGATATACGCCGCCCGATAGAAGAAGAGTTCCGCCTTTTCGAGAAGGAGTTTGAGCGCGCGCTTCTCACCAAGAACCCGCTCCTCAAGGAGGTTCTCTCGCTTGTTCTTGCCCGCCGGGGCAAGCAGTTGCGCCCTACCCTTGTGTTGCTGAGCGCCAAGCTGTGTCATGGTGTCAACGACAAAACCATTCAAGCTGCTGTCGCCCTCGAACTTCTTCACACCGCCAGCCTTATGCACGACGATGTGGTTGACGGCAGCGATCTTCGACGCGGACTCCCTTCGGTCAACGCACGCTGGAACAACAAGATTGCCGTACTAACAGGCGACTATATGCTCTCCAAGGTGATAGAGATACTCGCTACGCTACGCAACGTGAAGATACTCGGCATAGTGTCTGAGATGGGCAAGTCGCTCAGCGAAGGCGAACTGCTGCAACTGCACACCAAAGACGACATGTGGATAAGCGAACGCGACTATTTCAACATCATAGACAAGAAGACCGCCCGTCTGTTTGCAGCATGTTGCGAGGCAGGAGCCGTCAGTTCCGGAGCCAGCATGAAACAGGAGACCGCACTCTCATGCTTCGGCGAAGAACTGGGTATATGCTTCCAGATGCAGGACGATATTCTCGACTATTCCGACTCTGAAGAACTGGGCAAACCCACCATGGGCGATATCCGTGACGGCAAGGTTACTCTGCCTCTGCTTATCGCTCTCAACCGTGCACCGAAAGCCGAAGCGCAACACATCATCTCGCTCACTCAGCACGACATCAATTTCAACATAGAGAACGAAATCAAGTCGTTTGTTCTCCGCTACGACGGTATCCGCTATGCACAGCAACGTATGCGCGAACATCAGCAGACAGCACTCTCCGCTCTCTCGTCTTTCCGGGCATGCCCGGCAACCGAGGCTCTCGCTCTTCTGCTCAACCACACTGTCAACCGCGTTTTCTGACGCACATTGCTGCTCTCTCCAAAACAACAAAAGGGCACCCGCCGTGCGGACACCCTGAATATATATTATTATGAAACGAAAAATGTATCTTTCGGAATGAAATCTATGGCTTAGATCTCGTCGTGAGCGTGCAACTGCTGAACATATACAGCATGCATCATCTTTTCGCGCTTAAGTTCCGAAGGCTTCTCAAACTGCTGACGGCGGCGGAGTTCTTTCACAACACCGGTTTTCTCGAATTTACGTTTGAATTTCTTCAGGGCGCGCTCTATGTTCTCGCCTTCTTTTACAGGTACTACAATCATGTTTTTGTTGTTTTGATGTTTGTTATTCAGTTAAACTTGTTTTCAAAATATCCGTTTCTCGCGAAATGGGCTGCAAAAGTACTGCAAATTTTTGGAATGTGCAAGAGATAAGCATTATTTTTTGCACATTTTAATAAAAAATGAGGCGTACTTTGACTACATGAGCATAGCAAAGGTAGATAATTACTGCAAACTTTTCAATTGTTCAACTCTGTTGCAAAAAAATTGTTTCCCGACAAAAAAAAACTATTGCCCAATCGCAGAAAAAGCACTACCTTTGTGCTCGCGTTTTGCAGCAATTGCCTGCCATCACAGACAAACAATGGGGAGCACCCCCTAATTTATTATACTTTAAACTAATATATCATGACCACCCCTCTGCAGAGTGTAGTAGTCCGTTTTTCGGGCGACAGCGGCGACGGCATGCAGCTCACCGGCACTCTATTCTCCAATCTCTCCGCCATTCTTGGCAATGAGATTAGTACTTTCCCCGATTTTCCTGCCGAGATACGCGCTCCGCAAGGCACACTTGGCGGTGTCAGCGGCTTTCAGGTGCAACTCGGCAGCAGCCATGTATTCACGCCGGGCGACAAGGCGGATGTGCTCGTTGCCATGAACCCCGCCGCACTCAAAGTCAATATCGGCAATATCAGACCTGACTCGGTTATCATCATCGATACCGACTCTTTCACCGGAAAAGACCTCGAGAAAGCGCTCTACCAAACCGACAACCCGTTCACCGAACTCGGTCTCCCCGAGTCGCAGCAGATTGTTCCCGTTGCGCTCACCACTCTCACCAAAGAGAGCCTACGCGACTCCGGTATGGACAACAAAGCCGTCCTGAGAAGCAAAAACATGTTCGCTCTCGGACTCGTTTGCTGGCTCTTCAACCGACCAATTGACAAAGCAGTGCACTTCCTTGAAAGCAAGTTCAAGAAGAAACCCGATCTGCTCACCGCCAACATTCGGTGTCTCACCGACGGCTTCAACTACGGACAGAATCTGGCACTCAACATCAACACCTATACTATCGACAAGTCCGATGACCTCCCCCACGGCGTCTATACCTCCATCGCAGGAAACAAAGCCACTGCTTGGGGACTCATAGCCGCAGCAGAGAAAGCAGGCAAACGTCTCTTCCTCGGCTCATATCCCATTACTCCCGCTACCGACATCATGCACGAGTTGGCTGCCAGAAAAGATGTGGGGGCCGTCGTTGTGCAGGCTGAAGACGAGATTGCAGGCGTCTGCACAGCCATCGGCGCAAGTTTCGCAGGTTGTCTGGCTGCCACCAGCACCAGCGGACCCGGTCTGTCGCTCAAGTCTGAAGCCATAGGCCTGGCTGTGATGGCAGAGTTGCCGCTCGTGGTCATCGATGTGCAACGAGGAGGGCCAAGCACAGGTCTGCCTACCAAGACCGAGCAGACCGACCTGTTGCAGGCTGTCTATGGAAGAAACGGCGAGTGCCCCGCTGTGGTCATCGCGGCTTCCACACCTTCCAACTGCTTCAGGTATGCCTACGAAGCATCACGACTCGCACTTGAGAACATGACTCCCGTCATCCTCCTCTCCGACACCTATCTCGCCAATGGCACTTCACTGTGGAAACTTCCCAAACTGGCTGAACTGCCCGAGATTCATCCGCAAGGTGTACCCGAAGAACTTCACGGACAATTCAATCCTGCCCTGCGTGACCCTGATACTCTAATCCGCTATTTCGCTCCCGCAGGCAAAGAAGGCTTTGAGCACCGCAACATAGGGCTCGAGCGCGACCAACTGAAAGGCTCTATCTCCACCAATCCGGACAACCATGCCGCTATGATTCGCAATCGGGCACAGAAAGTGGCACAGGTGGCCAACCGCATACCTCTACTCGAGGTTTACGGCAACAAAGACGCTGACACGTTACTCGTCGGCTTCGGATCTACCGAAGGACACCTCAAGGCTGCCGTCGATATTCTCAACAGCGAAGGCAAACCTGCCGCTCTGGCACATTTCAACTATATCAATCCCCTGCCGCGCAACACACAGCAAGTGCTCTCAGCATACCGCCGCATCGTGGTTTGCGAACTCAACACGGGGCAGTTCGCAGCATACCTGCGTACCAAAACCGAAGGTCTCCGTTTCGAGCAGTTCAACAGCCTCGGAGCACAACCTTTCCAAGTCAACGACATAGTTGAATACGTCAAATCTTAAATCTTTAAATAGTCTGTCAGTCGACGGACGTTCAAATAGATAATTCGTTCTCATGCAAGCACAAGATTTCAAATCAGACCAATATGTACGTTTCTGCCCCGGTTGTGGCGACCATGCCATCTGTGCAGCCCTGCAGAAAGCCATGGCAGAGATAGGAGTACCCACACATCAGACCGTTGTCATATCGGGTATAGGCTGCTCCAGCCGCATGCCGCACTATCTCGCCACCTACGGATTCAACACCATACACGGACGCGGAGCCGCCATCGCCACCGGTGTCAAGACAGCCAACCCCGACCTCACCGTATGGCAGATGACCGGCGACGGCGACTGCCTCGCCATAGGAGGAAACCACTTTATCCACAGCATCAGACGCAATGTGGACCTCAATATCTGCCTCTTCAACAACCGTATATACGGACTGACTAAAGGACAATACTCCCCTACCTCACCCAAAGGCTTTGTAAGTAAATCATCACCGTTCGGCACCGTAGAACGCCCGTTTATTCCTGCCGAACTGGTGTTCGGAGCACGTGGCACCTTCTTCGCCCGCACACTCGATGTCGATATGCCGACCACCGTCCGCTGCATGGTTCAAGCTCACCAACACAAAGGAGCATCCGTGGTAGAGTGTCTGGTCAACTGCGTTATCTTCAACAACGGCACGCACTCGTGGATTGCTGACCGTGAAACACGCGCCGAACGCACCATACTGCTCGAGCACGGCAAACCTATGATATTCGGTATAAACAAAGACAAGGGTCTGGCACTCGACTACTCGCAAGGGCTTATGCCTCGACTTATCGTGGTGCCCGCATCTGACCAGCGTGTACTCGTGCATGATGCCACTCTCGCCGACCCCGCCCTCCACCGGATGCTCGCACTCATGGGGCAACCTACCGAAGCGGGAGTACAACCCGACGACCTGCCCGTAGCGTTGGGAGTGATACGCAATGTGGAGGAAGAGACTTACGATGAGGCTGTCAACCGCCAGATTCGGGAGGTTCAGAACAAGAGCCGTATCCACTCGTTCGATGAACTGGTTGGAACACTTGAGCAGTGGGAAATATAAGACAACAGACCGCTGCGCTGAAAGAACTTAACAATCTTAAGATACTTAAGTCGCTTAAGTCACTTAAGATACTTCTCAGACTCACAAACCCACAAAAATAACGCAAATATTTTGCAGATTAAAATAATTGTCGTACCTTTGCACTCGCTTTTGCCCAGATGGCGGAATCGGTAGACGCGCTGGTCTCAAACACCAGTAGGTTCACCCCTGTGCCGGTTCGACCCCGGCTCTGGGTACTAAGAGAGAAACAGAGCGACACAAGAGGTTGCTCTGTTTTTGCAACTAACAAATAATATCCTTATGGCAACACAAGAAGAAACCTTCAAGAAAATGGTAGCCCACTGCAAGGAATACGGATTCGTATTCCCCAGCAGCGAAATCTACGACGGACTCGGCGCTGTTTATGACTACGGACAAAACGGCGTTGAACTGAAAAACAACATAAAGCAATACTGGTGGCAGGCGATGACTCTTCTGCACGAGAACATAGTGGGCATCGATGCCGCCATCTTCATGCACCCCACCACTTGGAAAGCCTCGGGGCACGTGGATGCTTTCAACGACCCGCTCATTGACAACCGCGACTCCAAGAAGCGTTATCGCGCAGATGTGCTGATTGAAGACCAGATTGCCAAATACGACGAGAAGATTCAGAAAGAAGTGGACAAAGCCGCCAAACGATTCGGCGAAAGTTTTGACGAACAGATGTTCCGTCAGACCAATCCACGGGTTATGGAGCACCAGCAAAAACGCGATGCACTCCACGAACGCTACAAACAGGCAATGAACGCCAACGACCTTGCCGAGCTCAAGCAGATTATACTTGACGAGGAAATTGTATGCCCTATCAGCGGTACACGCAACTGGACCGATGTCCGTCAGTTCAACCTGATGTTCCAAACAGAGATGGGTTCCACTGCCGACGGCGCCATGAAGATTTACCTCCGTCCGGAGACAGCCCAAGGTATTTTCGTCAATTTCCTCAATGTGCAGAAGACGGGCCGCATGAAAGTGCCGTTCGGCATTGCACAGATAGGCAAAGCTTTCCGCAACGAGATAGTGGCACGCCAGTTTGTGTTCCGCATGCGAGAGTTTGAGCAGATGGAAATGCAGTTCTTCGTTCGCCCCGGCACCGAACTCGAGTGGTTTGAACACTGGAAACAGTTCCGTCTGCGCTGGCACAAGGCTCTCGGACTTGGCGATGAGAAATATCGTTTCCACGACCACGAGAAACTGGCTCACTATGCCAATGCCGCTACCGACATCGAATTTCTCATGCCATTCGGTTTCAAAGAAGTGGAAGGCATACACTCGCGTACCAACTTCGACCTCAGCCAGCATGCCAAATATTCAGGCAAGAAAATCGAGTATTTTGACCCGGAACTCAACCAGTCATATATTCCTTATGTTATTGAGACCAGTATCGGTGTTGACCGTATGTTCCTCAGCGTGATGTGCTCAGCCTACAAAGAGGAGCAACTCGATGGCGGCGACACACGCGTAGTGCTCAACCTGCCTCCGGTGCTTGCACCCGTCAAGGCGTGTGTGATGCCGCTGGTAAAGAAAGACGGTCTGCCTGAGAAAGCACGCGAAGTGATGGACATGCTCCGCTTCGACTTCAAGACTACGTACGATGAGAAAGACTCTATCGGCAAGCGCTACCGCCGTCAGGATGCCATCGGAACACCTTTCTGCATCACCGTGGACCATGACACTCTCACCGACAACTGCGTCACCATCCGTTATCGCGACACCATGCTTCAACAGCGCGTCAACATTGCTGACCTCAAAGGCATCATCAGCAAGGCTGTTGATATGAAAGAACTGCTCAGGAAACTTTAGGCACAAGGGCTGCTATAGCGATTAACGGAATAAGAGATCGCTTTCATAGTTTAATGCAGCCGAAGACTGCTGTTTAAAAACAAAAAATAAGGGTTACTGCCGAGTAACCCTTATTTTAATTTCATTTAAAAGTATGCTTGAGCAGGTGAGTCATTCTTTTGTTTTGGCTTCCTGCCAGATGGCCTCCATCTCATCGAGCGTCATGTCTGACAGCTGGCGCCCAAGTTCGTGTGCACGCTGCTCAAGGTAGTTGAAGCGGCTGATGAACTTGCGGTTGGTACGCTCAAGTGCATTGTCCGGTTTGATATGATACAGTCTTGCGGCATTCACCAGCGAGAAGAACACATCGCCGAACTCCGCCTCCATGCGGTCGGCATCCATATTGTCAATCTCCGCCTCGAACTCTGCTATCTCCTCTTTCACTTTCGTCCACACCTGACTCCGCTCGTCCCAGTCGAAACCGGCATTGCGAGCTTTGTCCTGAATGCGATGCGCCTTGATGAGCGAAGGCAATGCTTCGGGCACGCCTGCAAGCACGGTCTTGTTGCCGCCCTTCTCACGAAGTTTTATCTGCTCCCAGTTCTGCTCCACCTGCTCTTCATTGTCCGCCTGCATGGTGTGGCCGTAGATATGCGGATGGCGGAAAATGAGTTTGTCACACAGACGGTTGCACACATCGGCTATGTCGAAGTCTCCTGTCTCGGAAGCAATCTTGGCATAGAATACCACATGCAGTAGCACATCGCCCAGTTCTTTCTCTATCTCGGGCATATCCTGTTTGATAATGGCGGATGCCAGTTCGTAGGTTTCTTCAATAGTGTTCTCGCGAAGTGAGAGCATGGTCTGCTTCTTGTCCCACGGGCATTGCGCACGAAGCGTGTCCATAACGGTCAGCAGACGGTCGAATGCTTCAAGTTGTTGTTGACGGGTATTCATATTATATAGTTTGTTCAGCAATATTCTGTAGCGACAATTCACCTCGCTCGTTCATGCATGCATAGGTGAACTGGCGAAACATATCACCCAATATAATAACGCGGGCACCGGTGGCAAGTTGCAGGTCGAGTTCAATATGCCGGTGACCGAAGATATAGTAGTCAAGGTGCTCTTTCTGTTCGTGTTCTTTTGCAAAAAGCACCAGCGCCTCTTTGTTCTCGCCGAGATACCCCACGGGGTTGGCAAGTTCCTTCATTCTGCTTCTGCGTGCCCACTCGTACCCGAATTTGTCGCCAAGCGAAGGAGGTACAAGGGCATATAGCCGTTGCAGAAGAGGATTGTGGAATACGCTTCTCAAAAACATGAAACGCCTTATCTTGCGCCTCAGATGCTTGGGATAACGGCTGAGAAGGTCGGAAGGACCAACGCCGTCGCCATGTGCCAGCAGACACTGCTTGCCGCCAATCTGCATGATTTGAGAATGGCGATGCAGAATGACCCCCGTTTGACGCTCCAGCCATCCGAAAGTCCACAGGTCATGGTTACCGGTAAAATAGTGCACGGCTATACCTTGGTCGGTCAAGGTGCGCAATGTCTGGAGCGTGAGGTTGTATTCTTGAGGTTTGCGCCACACATATTCGTACCAATAATCAAACATATCGCCCAGCAGATAAATCTCAGTGGCATCGGCTGCCAACGACAATAGCAGGTTGCACACCTGTTTCTGGTGTGCCGCTCTGTCATTAAGAGCACGTGAGCCTATATGTGCATCGCTGAGGAAGTAAATCATTGACTCTCTTTCCCGTCACCTTACCCGCAGGCATGGGAAAATTACGGGAGAATTCTGTTATTGTTTATAGCATGCCGAGCTCAAGTTTGGCTTCTTCCGACATCATGTCTTTACTCCATTCCGGTTCGAACACAAGGTTGACCGTCACTTCGTTGATGCCTTCGATGGATGCAAGTTTCTGCCTTGCATCCTCTACAAGAAAATCGGCAGCAGGACACGAAGGGGCAGTCAGAGTCATGTCAACCATAAGTTTGCCCTCTGGTTGGAGGTCAACACGGTAGATGAGTCCGAGGTCGTAGATATTGACCGGTATCTCGGGGTCAAACACCGTGCGGAGCATTTGTACTATTTTTTCTTCTGTTTCAAGAAATTCGTTCATAAGGGGTAATGCTGTTTAATCGGTAAGCGGATTGATTGTGCCGTTTTCCACTGTAAACACTTTGTTGTTATTCCTGTCTGCTGCCATCAGTTCGGTCAGGTGCTGGCGGTCGGTATCGGTGATGAATATCTGTCCGAAGCGCTCTGAACCTACCAATTCTACTATGCGGCGAACACGGTGAGAGTCCAGTTTGTCGAAAATATCATCAAGCAGGAGCAGGGGTTTGACAGTGTTCTGCACAAGCGAATGTTGCTTGCTCAGCCATACGGCTTGCGCCAGTTTGAGTGATATGAGGTATGTCTTCTGCTGCCCCTGGCTTGCCACTTGCTTGAGCGGATAGCCTCCAAGCGACATCTCCAGCTCGTCTTTGTGAATGCCTTGCGAAGTCCATCCCAGTATAAGGTCACGCTGACGGGTGCGAGAGTATGCCTCATCAAGACTGCGGTCGGCAAGTTGTGAGCGATAGTGAAGGTCAACGGTCTCCTGTTGCTCGGCTATGAAATTGTAGATATCCTGAAACACAGGCACAAAAGCATTGATGAAAGCCTCACGCTCAGCATATATATACTCGGCGAGCGGTGTCATCTTCTGCTCATACACCTCAAGCATAGTCTCGTCGGTTGCCGCTCCGCCTACTGCCTCGTCCTGCATTTGTTTAAGCAGAGTGTTGCGCTGCTTCAGAAGAGCGTTGTAGTCAGTAAGAAACTCCAGATACTTGCGGTTCTGTTGCGAGATGACGCTGTCCATAAAGCGCCTGCGCTCATCGGAGCCGTCAAGCACAAGTTCGGAGTCTTTAGGCGAGACCATCACAAGAGGAATCAATCCTATATGCTCTATCAGACGCTTGTAATCTTTCTTTCCGCGACGAAACTGCTTCTTCTGACCTCTGCGCAATCCGCATGAAACAGTTTCCGCATTCTCTTCGTCGAGAAACACATACTCGCCTTGCACCATCGCCATCTCCGAGTCGTGACGGATATTCTGAGAGTCTATACTGCAGAGCGACGACTTGCAGAAAGAGAGGTAATACACTGCATCGAGCACATTGGTTTTACCCATGCCGTTTTGCCCCACCAAGCAGTTGATTTTGGGAGAGAAAGAGAGCGATGCCGACTCTATATTGCGAAAATTCAGTATATTCAGTTCTCTAAGATACATGGAGCACTCTCTTGTTTGAATCTGTTTATCTCTGTAACACACAGTGTGCTGTATCGGTCGGGTTCGTCAATCAGACATGAGTCGGCGGCAGTGACAGAAAGTATATATTGAGGATTGTCAAAATCCACGGTTTCACCTATCGGAAAACCGTACACGGCATACCGGTGCGTAGTGGCTGTCGTATCGGCCGACTGCCACGAGAGCACATGTCCCTCAAGTTTGATATCTACAGGCGGCAGTGACAATTCTTCAACAGAAACGGCGGCAGGCGGCAGAGCGTAAGTGCGGTAATAGTCAGAGCGCAGACTGTCACAAATGCCAAGTTTATTGTCAACAAGCGAGCGCATGGAAAAATAAACCGAACCTTGCACTTCGTTGATTGTGCGGTTAAGACGTATCTGCCGGCAAATCTCGTTGGGTGTACGCCAGGCTTCCGCTCCACGCGGATTACCCAGTTGGTAGGGAGCCTGACCGATATAGAGGTTTCTGCCATAGGAGTATTTTGCCCACCAACGGGCAAGCACCTCATAGTCCGCCACGCGTTTGCCTATCTCCCAATACAGTTGGGGCACCACATAATCAATCCATCCCCGCTCGAGCCAGAGCAGGATGTCGGCATAAAGGTCGTCGTAATTCTGGCAACCCGCTTTTGTAAGACTTCCCCTGTCCGGGTCGGCTGCTATGTTGCGCCACACCCCGAAAGGAGAGATACCGAACTCCACCCAAGGCTTTATAGACTTGATAGTGGTTTGCAGTTGCTCGATAACAAGATTTACATTGTCGCGCCGCCACTCTTCCTTGTCAGTAAAACCGCGAGGATAGGCGGCAAAACTCCCGTCATCAGGAAACTGCTTGCCGGATATCTTGTATGGATAGAAATAGTCATCGAAATGAATAGCATCCACATCATAGCGCGTGACTATATCAGCCACAACACTGTTGAGAAAGTCGCGTGTCTGGGGCAGAGCTGGGTCGAAATACCACTTGTCGCCATACTGCACAAACCACTCAGGATGCCGGCGGTAAATATGGCTGTCGGCAAGACTCTCAAGTTTCTGTCCGTTGGTAACGCGGTAAGGATTGAGCCATACGTGTACGTCAAGGCAACGCTTGTGCGCCTCATGACAAACAAACTCAAGAACATCGTAAGGCACATCATTGTCACGCCCCTGTTTGCCGGTGAGCCAACTGGAGAGAGGCTCGAGGTCGGAATAATAGAGCGCATCGGCAGTAGGTCGCACTTGGAAAACAACTGCGTTCATGTTCAAACTCTGCAAAGTATCAAGGAGGGCTGTCATCTCCTGCTTCTGCAGGTCGGTATGACCTACAGCCTCTCGCGAAGGCCAGTCGATATTGGCTACCGTAGCAATCCATGCGGCACGCAGTTCACGCTTTGGCTGGGCAAAAGGAATCTGACAGAAAGTTGCAGCCACAAGTATGAGAAGCACTATTCGTTTCATATCTTTTCCGGATTTGGATTTTTGGCTGACAAAGATACGTTTTTTTTCTGATACTGGCAAATGAACAAACCTATTATCACTATAGCCATTGCCAGCCATTTCATCCATGGCATGTGTTCGCCAAAGAAACAAAGCATGATAAGCGCAGTAAAAACCGGTCGGGTATTGTTGAAGGCATTGGCACGAGTAACTCCCAACTCTCTTACGGCATAACAGAAAAGGACAAAAGCAACCACCGAAGCAAATACTGCCAGATAAGCAACTGCACACAAAGGTTCTGCCTCGAACTTCATTTGGTCAAGACGAGGCGCATCCACTACCGCCCACACAGGCAGAAAGAACAGCAGCGAAACAGCCTCAATATAAAACACGGTGGAAAACGAGTTGTATTTGGCAGGTATCTTGCGAAGTACCACTGTATATAACACAGCCATAACCACCGCCGCCAGCAGCAAAACTATTCCCCAAGGCGACCCTATACTGAACGAAGCATTGCCTGCAAAAACCATCATTACCACGCCGGCCGTCGAAAGCAATATACCGACAATATTGTTCCACGTAACCCGCTCATGAACCAGTATATATGCAAACAGCGGAGCCATCAGAGGAGAAGTGGAAAGCAAGACTTCGCTCACTGTAGGCGAAGCCGACAGACGCAAACCGTACGTCTCTAAAACATAATAAAGAAAAGGCTGTATAAACCCTCCTATGAGGAAGAGCGGCAGATGCTTCTTCTCTATACGCTGCAGACTGCCGGCAAGAAGACCGGCCACAAGCATCAGCATTACAGCCAGCGACATGCGCATAGTAATGAGGGTAAGCGGGTTGAGATAACCGAGAGTAAGCTTGGTGGCTATAGGTGAAGACCCCCAGATCAGCATAGCCGTAACCACGGCTGTATACGGCAAAAATCGGCGCATAGGACAAACGAATCACTCTTCACTTTCACCACCTTTGTCCTCTTCTTCCGATTTAAGGGCTATCGGAGTAAGAATAGAAGCCTCCACCGGCGAGTACTGCGAGTCGGACTCCACACGGAACTCAAGTTTCGCCAGCCCAGCCTTGAGGGGTACATACTTGAACTGGAAGACAATCGCCCTGTATCCTGTTGCCACATCAAGGACGAAACCGCCATCAGATTCAGTTTGTGTAACCACATCTTCTAACTGGCTGGAGAGCACAGCCGAAAAATAGGCATACTCGGGCTGATATTTGATTTGAGCCTTGGTAAGGTTGTTGCCCAACGCATCGTAAATAATGGTAAACATAACAGTATCTCCCACTAACAGAGTGTCAGTGCAATACTGGCTGAGGTCATTGTTGTATAAGTATGTCACGGTGTCAGTGTCATTGACCAGAATAACGGGGTCTACCATAACTGCAGGCGTGGTTTCATACTTGCTGTTGAGGCACGACTGAAGGACTATCAGCGAAACAAACAGAAGAGGAAGAATGTTTTTTTTCATATCAGCGTTTTTCAGAATAAATAAAAAGCACTACCTTTGCACTCCCTTTCGGGTACCGAAGGTGTACTTTTTCATATAAATTTGTGCGGCATATAGGACTCGAACCTACACGACTTGCGTCACCAGATCCTAAGTCTGGCGCGGCTACCAATTACGCCAATGCCGCAAGCGCTACAAATGTACAAAAGAAGAATGTACAATTTTGGACTGCAAAGGTAATGCAATTATTTCAATCATGCAAATGAAAAAACAAACCACATATTATCACACGCTGGCAAACGGGATCAGAATAGTGCACTGCCAAACCCGGTCGGATGTGTCATGGCTCGGACTGATGGCAGGTTGCGGCACACGTGACGAAGAAACTGCAGTTAACGGAATGGCGCACTATATAGAGCACACCGTGTTCAAAGGCACAAACAAACGCACAGCCAAACAAATCATCAACCGTATAGAAGACATCGGCGGTGAAATAAACGCATACACCACCAAAGAAGAAACCACCTTCTACGCCGCTGTGCCCAACCGATATTTCGGGCGCGCACTCGAACTGATTGCCGACATGGTGTTCCACCCTTCGTTTCCAAAGCAGGAGACCGAAAAGGAACTAAGTGTGATACTCGATGAGATAGAGTCGTACGAAGATTCGCCCTCGGAACTTATCTATGAAGATTTCGAAGGTCTGGTCTTTGAAGGAAATAGTCTGGAGATGCCGATTCTGGGCACTAAAAAGAGTCTGAAGCGCATCAACAAAGAACAGACCGCCAGATTCATGCAGGAGAACTACTGCACAAGCGAGATGGTGATGTTTTCGCTCTCCTCTTTGCCCATGCAGAAAGTGATAGCATACGCCGAACAATATCTAAGCGATGCACCTTATAATATATTCCGTACACACACGCGAGTGACACCCGACATACCTGATGCCAAGCAGGCATCTTTCCGTCGGCACACACATCAGACACATGTGATGATAGGAGGCAGAGCCTATCCTATAGGCCACGAAAAGCAACTGGCACTCTATCTGCTTAACAACATTCTGGGAGGAGGAAGCATGAACTCGCGCCTCAACATGTCGCTACGCGAACAAAGAGGTCTGGTTTATACCATTGAATCAACCTACTCCCCCTTATCTGACTGCGGGTATTGGAGCATCTATTTTGCCTCAGAGCCGCAAAATGTTGATGAATGTGAGCAACTGGTGAGACAAGAATTAAGAAAGATGACAGAGACATGCATCTCTGACTATACTCTGAAAAAAGCATTGAGACAACTGCACGGACAAATGGCGATTGCCGCCCAAAACCAGGAAAACTATGCCTTGAGACTTGCCAAACTTATGCTATATACCAATCAGGCTCCGGCTTGGGAGGACACTTTCGCTGAAATAGAACAACTCACACCTGATATCCTTTCACAGACGGCAAAGGAAATATTTGGCAATAATAACATATTTATTCTTAAATACGAATAAACAGTTCACTATTTGTATTAAAATATACTAATTAAGTACAAAATAACACGAAAAAGCCCAATTTTCTGACATAATATTTGGTCAAACGGGATATTTGTTGTAATTTTGCGCGAAATTTCGCGTTTATATTCGCATATTTATACACAACATGAATAAGATCTACATTTTATTAGTCAGTTTCTGTCTGTTATCATTGACAGCCATAGCCCAAACAAGGGTTACGGGTGTTATATTGGATGAGAACGGCGAAGGTGCAATCGGCGCAACAATTATGGCCGAGGGGACAAGTGTGGGCACCACAACCGACTTTGACGGAAACTTTGAATTGAACGTCCCTGCAGGAGTGAAAAACCTTGTAATATCATCTGTGGGTTATGCCACACAGAAAGTGCCGGTTAAATCGGTCATCAAGGTCCAACTCAAAGAAGAAACACAAATGGTACAGGAAGTTGTGGTAACCGGTATGTACCAGCAAGACAAACGAATGAACACAGGTTCGACCACCCGTATAGATGCCGAGAAAGCCAAGCTTGACGGTGTGGCAGATATCAGCCGAAGCCTTGAAGGAAGGGCGGCAGGTGTGAGTGTGCAGAACGTCAGTGGTACATTCGGTACAGCCCCGAAAATCCGTATGCGCGGTGCCACCAGTATCTACGGCTCAAGCAAGCCGTTGTGGGTGGTTGACGGTGTGATTATGGAAGACGCTGTTGAAGTGGATGCTGAGTCGCTCTCGTCAGGTGACGCCGTGACCCTTATTTCTTCTGCTATTGCAGGTTTGAATGCCGATGATATTGAGAGTTTCCAGATTCTGAAAGACGGTAGTGCGACCAGTATCTATGGTGCACGTGCTATGGCAGGTGTGATTGTGGTCACCACCAAAAAAGGTCAACAGGGACAAAGCAAAATCAACTATACAGGCGAGTTCTCCATTCGTTTAAAGCCGAGCTACAACGAATTTAACATCAGCAACTCGCAGGAGCAGATGAACATCTATCGTGAGATGGAACAAAAGGGATGGCTCGAGTTTGCCAACCTTGCCAAGGCTCACACATCGGGTATATACGGAAAGATGTACCAACTCATCAATACTTATGACCCTGCTACAGGCACATTCGGACTTGCCAACACTATCAACGCAAGAAACGAATATCTGCGTGAAGCCGAATACAGAAACACCAACTGGTTTGACTTGCTGTTCCGGAACACTGTGACTCAAACTCACTCCATCAGTATTTCAGGTGGTACAGACCGCGCACGTTTCTACACATCAATGTCGGCAATGTACGACCCGGGATGGACTTTGTCGAGCGACGTACAACGCTACACCGTCAACGCCAATGCATCGTTTGATATAACGAAGAAACTCACTCTCTCCCTTCTGACTTCCGACTCTTATCGTAAGCAGAAAGCTCCCGGAACACTCTCTCAGGAGACGGATGTAGTGACAGGAGAAGTGAAGCGTGACTTCGACATCAACCCCTATAGTTATGCTCTTAACGCATCGCGCGCGATGGACCCCAACGAGACTTACACCCGCAACTACTGCGGATTCAACATTTTCGACGAGTTGGACAACAACTACATCGAACTTGGTGTAACCGATGTCAAGTTCCAGGCTGACCTTACGTACAAACCAATCAAAGGTTTGTCGTTCACCGCCCTTGCTGCATACCGCTACCAGAGTTCAACCAATGAGCACCATGTGAAAGACCAGTCGAATCAGGCGCGAGCCTATCGTGCAGGTATAGAACCTGAAGATGCCACCATTCGCGACATGAACCCGTTCCTCTACACTAATCCTGATGACGAAAATGCTCTGCCGGAGACAGTGCTGCCCAAAGGCGGTATATACTATATGAACCAATATAAGATGTCGCAGTTTGACCTTCGTCTGTCGGGAACATACGCCACTGCTATCAAGGACAAGCACCTCCTGCACTTCTTCGCGGGAATGGAACTCAACTCGACCAACCGTAACACAATTGCTTTCAACGGCTATGGTTTCTGTTATGATGACGGTCGCACTCCATTTACCGACTACACGCTCTTCAAGCAGCAGGTAGAAGAAGGCGGTAGTTACTATGCCAACTCATGGCGTTATGCCCGTAGCATGGCATTCTTCGCTACCGGAACTTATTCCTATATGGGTCGCTACAATATCAACCTCACAGGTCGTTATGAAGGAACCAACGGTTTGGGCAAGACACAAACTGCACGCTGGTTGCCGACATGGAACGTGGGTGCCAGCTGGAATGCACACGAGGAAGAGTGGTTCGCTCCAGCAAGCGATGTTCTGTCAACTGCCACACTCAAGGCATCATATTCTCTGACTGCCGACCGTTGCCCTTACGGCTACTCATACGCAGAACCTATGTTCACCAGTTCGTCTGCATGGCGTCCGAACGCAGCTGCACAGGAACTCGTGATTGACCTTGCATTGCTCGGCAATTCTGAACTTACCTATGAGAAAAAGTATGAGTTTAACGCCGGTGTAAGTCTCGGTTTCCTGAAGAACCGTATCAATCTGGATATTGACGCATACTACCGCGACAATTTCGACCTTATTGGTCCTACCTATACAACCGGTATCGGCGGTGAGAGCATCAAGTATGCCAACGTGGCAACAATGAAGTCTTCAGGTGTCGAGGTGACAATTTCGACAACCAACATTAAGACAAAAGACTTCAAGTGGACTACCGACTTGACATTCTCTTACACCAACAACAAGATTACCAAGCTTGACTCGCGCGTAAACGTAATGTCGTTGGTAGCAGGTTCCGGTTATGCACGCGAAGGTTATCCTGTACGCTCGCTGTTCTCAATCCCGTTTGTAGGACTTAATGACGAAGGCTTGCCACAGTTTATCAACGAAGACAACGAGGTGACAGTTACCGACATCAATTTCCAGGAGATAGAGAACACAGAATTCCTGAAATACGAAGGTCCCACCGATCCTACCATTACCGGTGGTTTCGGCAACATCTTCACATACAAAGGATTCACGCTCAACATCTTCATGACCTACTCGTTCGGCAACGTGGTTCGTCTTGACCCGATATTCTCGTCAAGCTACGACGACATCACCGCTCTGCCTCGCGACTTCCGCAACCGTTGGACTCTGCCCGGCGATGAGAACAAGACTACCATACCGGTAATCGCCTCCACCCGTCAGCAGAAAACCTACGGAAGCTATAACCTGAAGACTGCTTACAATGCATACAACTACTCGACGGAGCGTATAGCGAAGGGTGATTTCATCAGGATGAAGGAGATATCTCTCATGTACACGATACCGACCAAGTACTTGAGTAATGTGGCATTGAACAGCGCAAGTCTGAAACTGCAAGTAACCAACCCGTTCCTTGTATATTCCGACCGCAAACTGAACGGACAAGACCCCGAGTTTTTCAATTCAGGCGGTGTTGCCACTCCTATGGCTAAGCAATTCACACTTACAGCACGTGTGGGATTCTGATAAGTTGACAATTGACAGTTAATATTAGACATTTAGACATACATCATTATGAAGAGATACACATATATATTACTATTTGTGACGGCAGCAGCACTCAGTGCCTGCAATTTCTTGGACAAGGACCCTGATGACCGCGCTACCATCACTACTTTCGACCAAGTGAAGAAACTGATGGGTTCTGCCTATTCTACAGCAGATTTCGGGTTTATAGGAGAATTCAGTTCCGACAATATTGTTGACAACAACTCTGAAGACGGTACATGGACACGCTATAACCTTTCGGTTAGTAAAGGTGAAGTTGAGAACGAAGTGTTTGCATGGAGACCTGCAGTAAGTGCAAGCAGTAACGACGGCGACTCGCCCGTCAGCATCTGGAGCCGTGCCTACAAAGCAATTGCTGTTGCCAACCACGCATTGGAGATTATGGACAATCTGGAAAAAGAAGGAAGCAAGGAAGACTTTACAGAAGTACGTGCCGAGGCATATCTCTGCCGTGCCTACAACCACTTTGTACTTGCCAATATATTCTGTATGGCATATCGCGACTCAGCATTAAGCACGCAGGATATTGGAGTGCCTTACATGAAAGTGCCTGAGAAAGTAGTTTATTCGAATGCCGATCGCGGCACACTCACCGAACTTTACCAAAACATCGAAGAAGACCTTGTAGAAGGACTTAAAGGCGTTAGCGACAACTACTCTCAGCCCAAGTATCACTTCAACAAGCAGGCCGCTTACGCTTTCGCAGCACGTTTCTACTTGTACAAACGCGACTACGACAAGGTTATTCAGTATGCCACCATGGCATTGGGAAGTAACCCGATGAGTTGCATGCGTACGGAGTACTGGTCAAAATCATACTCTACACAGGATGCTCTTTTGTATGCTTATTCCAACACTTCCTCGCCAAGCAATTTCCTTCTTACAACTACATACTCCACCTTCTACCGCTCACTCAACGGCCGCTACGCATGTAACCGTCAGGCATCACGCGCCTCAATCTATGGTCAGGGACCCACTTGGCAGAACTACACCTTCCATCCCTGCTACCAGAAAGTGCAAGGTCTGTATCTGCGCGGCAGCCAGGACTACGGATTGTTCTACGTGCATACAGGCGAGTACTTCGAATATACCGACAAGGTGGCAGGTATAGGCTACGTTCACAATGTCAACCCGACCTTCACAGGCGAGGAGACTCTGCTCTGCCGTGCCGAGGCTTACATTATGAAGAAGGAGTATGACAAGGCTTTTGCCGACCTTCAGGTATGGGACGATAGCCGCAAAGTAGGTACAACCGAGAAACTTGATCCGCTGACTGAAACCAACATAGAGAGTTTCTACAGCAGCGACATACAAATAAAAGGCACAAGAGTATATCGTATCAGCCAGCTCCATTGTTCTGACATTTGTCCGGATTGGCAAATAGATACAAAACAGAATATCTGGCTCAACTGTGTGCTCCACTTCCGCCGCATAGAAACCATCCACGAAGGTCTGCGCTGGTTCGACATCAAACGTTACGGCATCGAGGTTCGTCACAAGCAAGGACTTGACCCCGAGATGATACTCACATGGAATGACCCGCGACGCGCGATACAGATTCCTTCGACAGTAATCGAAGCAGGTATGACACCTAACCCGACAGCCATCCCCGAGACAGTGGAAGACGCTGTAGTCTTTACCGGAAGTTGCAAAGCACAGGAAAATGAAGAAAACGAGTGATGAACGATTAAATATTTAGATTATGATGAAATATTTTAGATATATATTTGCACTGGCATTGGTCGCCGGCCTTGCAAGTTCCTGTAAAGAGAAACTTGACCCTGAGAGTATTTTTCCTAAAGTAGGCGAAAATTTGGATCCCACATCATATAGTTTCCAACTTGACTCATTCTGCAAGAAGAATTTTCAGGAAGTGTACAACGTTGAGTTCCGCTATCAGATGCAGGACATTAGTTCCGACATGAACTTTAATCTTGTGCCATGCACCTATGATGATGCCATCACAATGGCTGTTATGGCAAAATATCTGTGGTGGGATGTATATTCAACTGTAACGGGGAGCACTGAGTTCCTTCAAAAGTATGGTCCGAGAATCATCTGCCTTATCGGTTCGGCAGGTCACAATGCCACCGGCTCCGTCACTCTCGGTGTGGCTCAAGGAGGTTTGAAAGTGACATTGCATGCCATCAATTATGTTGACCCTTCCAACGTTGCCACACTCAATGAATATTACTTCAAAACGATGCACCACGAGTTCTCTCATATTCTCCACCAAACCAAGACCTACCCTGCCGAGTTCCGTACGATATCAGCAGGTTGGTACAAACCCAACGGCTGGGAAGAGCGCTCCGAGCAGGAAGCCCGCAGTCTGGGATTCACCGGCAACTATGGTTCAAGTCAGGAACGTGAAGACTTTGTGGAGATTATTGCCAACTATATTGTCAAGACCGATGACGAGTGGGCAAGCATGATGAGTGACGCATCCAAGGGGTGGAAACAAGACGACGACGGCACACTGCACCAGTTGGAAGACGACCCTGACGGAGTGGATGGTCCGGCAGTAATACAGCAGAAACTTACCATTGCCCGCACTTGGTTGCATGACGAATGGAATATCGAACTTGACTCACTTCGCAAAGAAGTACAGACACGTCAGGCAAACATGAACATCGATTCACTGAGAAATCAGGTTCTAACTATCGGAACAGCAGAATAAACTTGGAGGACAGATTATGAAGAAATATTATATATTGATATTATCAGTTGTACTTGCAATGTCAGGCTGCTCACCTCGGGTAGCAGACGTATTCGATGATACCGCTGTTGTGCGTTTGGAGCAGAACAGAGAAGTTGTGAAAGAACGCCTCATCAATGCTGAGAACGGGTGGGTTATGCAATATTTTGCACAAAGCGACCAGACATCTTCCGATACCATCAAGCATCGCGGTTATACCTTCCTTTTCAAGTTCCGCAATGACGGCACAGTGACAGTGGGCGCACCGGTAGATGGTGTTTACATGACAGAAACCAGTCTGTGGGATATTATCAGCGACAATAGTACGGTACTTACATTCAACTCGTTCAACAAAGTGTTCCATTACTACAGCAATCCTGACCCGGCCCTCGGACTATGGGGAGCGGACGGTGAAGGTGTAGGAGGAGACTACGAGTTTATGGTACTTGAATACAACGAGAAAGAGAACTACCAACTGCTGAAAGGCAAGAAACGCAGTTGCTACATCCGCCTCTATCCCTTGGCAGAAGGTCAAGACTGGGAGGAATACTTCCAGAAACTTGACAGTATGGACAAATTCCTGTTTGAAGAAAATCTTCCACTCGGCATGTATGTTAACGCCAAACACCTGTCGCTATACAATGGTCCTAAGCATGAGTTCCGGGTATTCGAGTTCGGAGCTGATACTCTCGGAGGCGGACAATACTACGGATTCATAGTTACAGAAAACGGCATCCGACTGCATGACGACAAGATATCCGAGCAAACCATCAACCGTGCATCATTCAACCTGAGCGAGGACAAGAGCCGGTTGGTATCGGTACTTGACGAGAGTATCTATATTGAGATGGAAGGCAGCACTGCTTTCGAATCAAGCATCGCTCACGGCACTGTATGGAAGGCTGATTCACTGAGTTTGGGAAGCAGTATTACCTCGGCTATCAGTACTCTGGAAGACTTCCTGCACACCGGTGTAGGCAGCGCAAAAGGGAACAAGAATGCAAAGATACTAAGTGTAGGTTTTTCATGGACAGGCTCGGTGACACTTGATGTTTATTATACAAGCACCGGCAAGAACGAGCTGAAAGACCAATACTACTTTGACTACAAGATGCAAGGTGGCAATATTGAACTCACCTACAACGGCACCAATGGTCAGCACAACCTTATAAACTACAATGGCGAGGACTTCGTGAAAGCTTTCAACGGCACGTACAACTTCAAGATACTTGAACCCTTCCACCCTTCAAAGGGACTACAGATGAGCAAGATTGAAGATGCAAACTTCACAATGACTCTTGAGCAATAAACTAATAGTGACACTTAAAAAGCAAAGATATATGAAAAGAACGAACATCATATTGATAATGTTGGCAATGGTTGCCACAAGTGCTGTTGCTCATGACTTCGAAGTAAAGAATGCAGCAGGTGCAAGTCTATGGTACAACAATGTAACTGCGACTTACGGTTCTAATGCTGTGGAAGTAACATACAGCGGCACTTGGTATAATGCAGTGAAAGACGAATACAAAAACGACATTGCAATACCTGATTCGATTTCAACAGGAGGCAAAATATACAAGGTCGTTGGCATCGGCGAGCAGGCTTTCTCGTATTGTGCGTCCTTGAAGACCATCACTATTCCTGAGTCGATAGAATATATAAAAAACAAGGCATTTGAGGCTTGCTATAGTTTGAGAGTGGTTAACTACAACGCCGTCAATTGCAAAGACCTTTCTCTACCGCAGTTTGCACCGTTCTCATTTGGCAACATGGCTTATAGCGAGTATGTGTATGACGCTGATGGTGACCCTGAATCATTCTGGTCGGCATACGGACTGAGGACGGTTAACATTGGAGAGAAAGTCGAGCATATTCCCGCTTATATGTTCTATGGTATGGGTGGCGGTCTGCAACAGGCTGACCTGACCACACGTCCTTACAAGATAGAAAACAGCAAAGTAGGTGTAACCAAAATCAACTTCCTCGGTTCTCCGAAGACTATCGGCAATCAGGCTTTCCGCGCCTGCCGTCTGCTCAGGGAAATCACTATTCCTGACGGCGTAACAAGTCTTGGTCAGGCACTTTTTGCCAACTGCGACACACTGAGCAAGGTGGTATTGCCCGAAGGTATAGAAGAGATCCCTGCATATTTCTTCTCTACCTGCAAGGAGATGTCCGTATTCAACCTGCCGAGCACGGTGAAGAACATCAACTATGAGTCATTCAAGAACTGCGCGAAGTTGACAGAGATTACTCTGCCTGAGGGACTAACTACTGTAGGTCCGTCAGCATTCCGTGCTTGCGAGAACCTGAAGACCGTGGTGCTGCCTTCAACACTTACCTCTATCGACGGTTATGCCTTCTCTGATTGTACATCACTCGAAGAAATCACTATTCCTGCAGCAGTAGAGGGTATAGGCAACTATGCTTTTGAGGACTGCACCCACCTGAAGACCGTGCGAATGGAGGGTAACACCAAGCTGATAGGCAACTTTGTATTTGCAGGCTGCATGAATCTCTCAAGCGGTGAGTTCTATGCTCCGAGAAAGATGCCTCAGATTGCCGACAACACATTCGAAGGCGTGGAGAACTCTATGAAGGTGATAGTGGAAGGCGGAGATGAGACTGAATACAGACAGGACGAGAACTGGTCACGCTTCTTCATGCCGACAGCTGTGGAGAATATAGAGAGCATCAACCGACATGCAAGAAAAGTGATGATCAACGGAGCAATCTACATTGAGAAAGACGGTCATTATTTCAACATTCTCGGAAACGAAGTGCAACTGAAAGACTGACAAGTATCAGTTTTAACAACCTGAAGGCAGTCTTTCTCACAGAAGACTGCCTTACTTTTTATTCATCTATCGTGTTATAATTATACAAAAATACACAAAAAATGCTGTTTTTCGGCGTAAAATATCAATAAATACGCCCTTTTACTTGCACAAATCAACAAAAAGCAGTACTTTTGCGACCAATTTGGCAAAAGGGGATTGAGAGAGAAAAGACCGCTTCGCTGAAGACGAAAGACAAAAGAAACAAACATATAAGTCTAACAATAAAAAATTAAACGTATGAAAAAGATTACTTTTATTCTGAGTGCAGTGCTTGTATCGCTGAGCGTACTGGCAGCACCTGTAACGACGCTATCACAGAAAGAGATTAGTGCCGTTAAGAAAGTAGAGGCAAAAGCAGTGAACAACTTTCAACAAGTAGCTTTTGACCAGCAGATGTCACGCATTGACAATGTTAAACAGTTTGATGCTGTGAACCTCACCAGTTTCCAAAGCAAAGAGGTGGCACAACTTGATGTAAATGCAGTTAAGAAGATTGTACAGCAAGTTGCAGAAGACTCAGTAGTTGTAAACAAGACCAAACTTGGAGCTATAGAGGCAGGTGTTGGTGTTGCTGCATTTGGAATGCAACCTGGTGACAGTGCAGTGATAACAGGTAAATATTACAGAGTAGAGATACTCAATGCAAATTTCCAGCCGATAGCCCTAACACGTAGTTTCTTCCCGATGGCAACTATTACACAAGTTTTTAACACTTATTTCTCTTCCTCTGCACGTTTTATCAATTTCTGCAAGACTACAAACTCTCAAACCGGTAGCACTTTTGGTCAAGTTATATCTGCATTAAGCCAGACCAACTATCTTCCTACCGGAACATATTATTTTGCTTTAGAAGGATATCCGTTAGATTCTACAGGCACTTATGTTGATACCAGTAGTGAGGATACCGATATCGCTGCTGCCGGTTTTCAATTGATACTTACAGGAGAAGAGTACGCTGTCACCGATATTAAAGTTACTACCGAAACAACAGGTGCAACAACTATTGCTTGGGAAGTTGCAAATGAGATACCTGAAGGTGCAGTATATGAGATAAGTGTTTCTCTTGCCGACTCAGACATCGTAGATGTTGACGGCTTAACTGTAAAAACATATACTATTCCTGACTCTCTGAAACTTACAGACAACGCCACATATTATACAAGTGTGACTGTTTGGAGTCCTTATGGCTACTCACTCGGCAACAGAGGATATAAATACTTCACCCTTGGTACTAATCCGGATGAACCTACCAACCTCGCAGCAGTACCTGATAACGAAAATATGAATGCAGCCCTTTCATGGGAGTGCACACTTGGAGCTCAAAGTTACTATATTGTCAGCATCTATGGTGAAGATGGGACAGAATACACTGTTTCAACCGGCTATTTCTATGCAACCGGGCTAAGCGCTACGACTCAACAACTTCCCGTAGGAAAATATACTTGGACCGTGCAATCTACAAAACTGTCAGGCAATACTCTTTATGGAATCTCAGATAAGATACAGGGTCCTGTGTTTGAAATTAAGGATGGTGTAGCTCCTGAAATCGACTCGGTATATCTTGCAAATGTTACAGACACTCTGGTTAATCTTGGCATTGTTGTAACTGACAACAACCCCTATCTGACCCCTGCCGATCTCGTTTACAGCGTTAGCGGCGACTATACACTTGCCAATGCTTCTCTTGAGGCAGACGGAACATTGAAACTCGTAGGTCTGACTTCGAAACTCTACAATATCAAGATTACTGCTGCCGACCCCTCAGGCAACGTAAGCGATGAGTATGAGTTTGCTTTCACTCCTATTAAAGACGAAGAGGCTCCGAAGAACCTGAAGGCTGAAATAGAGGAAGGCAATGTATTCGACAAATATGTCATCATCACCGTATCTGCAGAAGACAACATCGCTACCGCAGAACAGTTGACATACGTTCTCACCTTTGCTGACGGCTCAGTAGTTGAGATGAAGGCTCAAGAGGGATACCTCATTCTCGAAGGACTCACTCCCGAGACCGACTATACCGTAACCGTTACTGTGAAGGACTTCGGCGGCAACGTAAGTACAGAAAGTGTTACTCTTATCTTCACCACTATCGAGTTACAGCCCATCTCACTTAACAATGGCGTGGATGCATGGTTTGCAGTATATAGTGATGAATACAGCGAAGAAGGATGGTATAATTATAACATTGCTTTCCAAGGTACAAGTGCAAATAAATATTTGCCTTACGGAGGTTTGGACATCTATACTCCGAGGAAAGATTCATTGACAGGTGTATATAGCCAAGAACTTGGTAACCTTGAGGACAATTACTGCTATATCAATGTAGATGGGCAACGGTTGACCGTAAATAATACTGTACTTGAGATTAAATTCATTCAGAATTACGACTATCAAGGTAACGTGTATGATTACTACAACATTTATTTAATTAATCTTCAATTAGAGGCATCTGATGGAAACATCTACACCTACAAAGCTTACGATTTCATGCGTTCATACGATGATGCTACATCCGATAACATTGCTATGATGGGCTTTACAGATACCGATGCACCTGAACTTTGGGATGACGAGAGCTATGAACCAGAAGTAAATGGCACTACCGTTGAAATTATGTTCGGAGTTTATGATGGTCCCTTCTACATGGACATTATGACCTATTGGGCTTCTAACGGACAAACACAACAATATCTGCCGACTGAGATATATTCTGAGATAAGCAATCTCACCCTTGAGGTAGTTGATGCAACAGGCAACGTACTTGCAAGCCAGGCAGAAGGTTCTATTAAGAATACTCCTACCCTCGACGAGGATGGTGCTTACTACTTCACGGCAACTCTCACAGGTCTTGAGGCAAACACCGAGTACCTTGTTTACATCACTGCTGCTGACGAGGCAGGCAACGAGGCCGAGCCTATAGAAGTTACCTTCACCACAGGCGAGCATACAGGAATCAACGATATCAATGTCAACGATGATGCCAAGAAGTTCATCCGTGACGGCCACCTCTACATCAAACGTGGCACTGAGATTTACAACGCAACCGGTATCCGCGTAGCAAAGTAAATCATCCTACATAAACAACTCATTCAGGAGGCACATAAATAATGTGCCTCCTGTTGTATTTTGATACTACGGTGATATCACGGTGATACTACGGTGAGATTACGGTGATGCTTCATACATATTATTCACCACTTTCCACCACTCATGTTAATAAATATATATATTCATTGATAAACAGAACGTTATATCAAGATACAGATGTTAATAACTTGTTTATTTCCTTGTTGAAAAATATTTTGTGGTGAAAAGTGGGGAATATCAGATATTTTTTATACCTTTGCAGCGGAATTTGATAATGCATAATTCATAATGCATAGTTCACAATTCATAATGCATAATTGATGATGTCCACATTCATTGGCAACATAGAAGCAAAGCTCGACGAGAAAGGACGCATGTTCATTCCCGCCGTTTACAGGAAGATACTTGCTACAGAAGAGAGTCAGCGCATAGTCATGCGTCGTGACACTGAGAACGAATGTTTAGTGATTTATCCTGAGCGTGTGTGGAACAAGCGCGTGGAACAACTAAGTGAACAACTCGACGAGTGGAATCCTGACGACCAGATGCTGATGATGCAGTTTGTAGCGGATGCAGAATACTTAGAGCCCGACTCGCAAGGCAGGATACTCCTGCAAAAACGCAATCTGCAACAGATAGGTGCAACAGGCGATTTGCTTATTGTGGGAATGATGAACCGCTTTGCTGTCTGGGACAAGCAGACTTTCCTCAACAAACGAATGGACCAAAGAGAGTTTGCCAAACTGCTCAGACAAAAGATGACAAAGAAAACTGGTGAATGACAAACCAATCCTCTAAAATCCGCCTCATTATTATATACAACTTTCCATTAAACCAAAAGCCCTAAGCCATTAAACCTAACAAAACTTTGACGCAAGTAGAGACTGAATTATTCAGTCTCTGCAAGAAGACCTCAAAAAAGTTCTTTCCTATGCCGGACAACATCTATCATATTCCCGCATTGCTAAGCGAGACCATCAACGGTCTGGCTCTCAAGAGTGACGGCGTATATGTAGATGTTACGTTCGGCGGAGGAGGTCACTCAGGAGCAATACTGAGTCAGCTCGGTCCTAACGGCCGACTGCTCAGTTTTGATCAAGACTTTGAAGCATACGAGAATGCTATAACTGGCGGAAGAATAGACGTGAATGACAATCGATGGGAGTTTGTACATGGCAACTTCCGCTATCTCAAGAACTTTCTCCGTTATTACAATGCAATACCCGCCGATGGCATACTGGCTGATCTTGGTGTCAGCTTTCATCATTTCGACACATCAGAACGAGGCTTTTCGTTCCGCTTTGCAGGTCCGCTGGATATGCGTATGAACAGACAGGCGGAAAAGACTGCTGCCAAAGTGGTAAACGAATACTCGGAAGAACAACTGGCAAACATCTTCTTTCTGTTCGGAGAAATGAAGAATGCCAGGCAGATAGCAAAAGCAATATGCAAATCAAGAGAGAGAAACCCGATAGAAAGAACCGAACAACTGACTGAACTGCTGACTCCTTTCTGCGGACGCGACAAAGAGAAGAAAGACCTTGCACGTGTGTTTCAGGCATTGCGGATTGAAGTAAACGATGAGATGTCCGCACTCAGAGAGATGCTGCAGCAAGCTCTCGAAGTGCTCAGTCCCGGAGGAAGAATAGCCATACTGACCTACCACAGCCTTGAAGACAGAATTGTGAAAAACTTCTTGCGTACAGGCAACATCGAAGGCCGTCTGCAGAAGGATTTCTACGGTAATCCGCTTACACCGTTCACTCTCGTCAACAACAAGGTTATAACAGCAGGCGAGGAAGAAGTCGGGAAAAATCCGAGGGCAAGAAGTGCCAAACTGAGAATAGCGGAAAAGACCGGCAGCCTATAATGCAACAATTCATGATAACAACCTGATGAACGGAAAAGAGCACATCAGAATCAGTCTGAAGGAAATCCTTTCGGGTAGCATCTTCACCCGGGGATTCTTCCGCAAGCAGTACAAACTGCTTGCCCTGATTGCCGCACTCACTTTCATATATATTTACAGCGGATTTCAGAGCCAGAGCCAGCAAAGAAGAATCAAAGTGCTCAATGAGGAAATAAAAGAAGCAAGATATGAGATGCTTGAGCTCTCATCGGAATACACACAAATGACACGCCCTTCCGCCATCAACCGGCAACTGCGCGAAAAAGGAAGCAGGGTGCACGAGTCAGTCACCCCGCCTACTCTCATAAAATGAGTCCGTAAGAAAGCTGACCGGTTCAGTAACAGAACCGCAATATTTACGAACCTAAACTTAACAGCCCTATGAACGACAACCAGAAAAAAGCAGTCATCAGGTTTGCTGCAGTATTCTTACTTATAGCAGCCGGTTTTGTGGCAGTCCTCGTCAAGATTGCCATCACCCAGACTGTGGAGAGAGACGACCTGATGAAGATAGCAGCCCGCCAGAAGAGCAAGGACTATGCTATCGAACCCAACCGGGGAAACATCTATGACTGTACAGGCAGACTTCTTGCCGGCAGTGCGCCTTCATACAGAATTTATATGGACACGCGCGTGCAGGCACTGCACGAGAACAAAGGCAAACTTTTCAACACCTATATCGACAGCGTCAGCACTGCACTTTCCGAGTTCTTCGCCGACCGCACGGCACAGGAATACAAGCGCTACCTCCAGCAAGGCTACAACACCGGCAATGGCAGACTTCGTCTGTATCCGAAACAACTTACCTACAGCGAAATGAAGGCTGTGCAGCAAATGCCGCTCTTTAACAAAGGGAAACTGAAAAGCGGACTCATTATCGAATCCAACTACCAACGGATAAAACCTTTCGGCAGTCTTGCGTCAAGAAGCATAGGCAATATCTTCGGTAACAACGGCAAAGGCATCTCAGGTTTGGAGATGGCATACGATGAAGTGCTTCGCGGCAAAGAAGGAGAGATGGGCACCCACACTGTGGAAGGATACACCATCTCACAAGTCAACCGTGAGGCTGTGGACGGAATGGACATAGTGACCACTCTCGATGCTAACCTGCAAGATATAGTGGAGAGCAATCTCAGAAGCACTCTTGCAAGCCTTGATGCCGACTGGGGCTGCTGCATACTCATGGAGACTCACACCGGCGAAGTGAAGGCAATAAGCAACTTGGGGAAACATGATGACGTGTATGTAGAAGACAAGAACTATGCAGTGACCAAAGTGGAACCGGGTTCCACATTCAAGACCTATGCACTTATGGCGGCGCTTGACGATGGCAAAACAAGTCTTGACGACACACTCAGCACCAACAACGGCCATTGGGTATATACCGACCCCAAACGTCCTATCTCAGATGCTCACCGCTACAATCATCCCATCACAGTCAAACAGGCACTCGCCGCATCAAGCAACGTGGCGTTGGCTAAGATTGTCACACATGCTTACGAGAAAAAAGCTGAGAAGTTCGTCAGCAAACTCGACAAGATGGGAGTGCGCGACAGCATACCGTTCGACATCCCCGGCACCAATCTGCCATATATAGAAGTGCCTAAAGACGGGGAGACCCTCGCACGTATGGCTTTCGGATACTACGTAGAACTCCCGCCTGTCTATTCCCTGATGTTCTATAATGCGATAGCCAACAACGGCAAGATGATACGTCCGTTCATGGTAAAGGAGATACAGCAGAATGGTGAAACAGTAAAGCGATTCAGTACTTCTACCATTGCCTCCTCTGTATGTAAATCCTCTACTCTCAGAGACATACGGAGCTGCCTCGAGGCTGTCGTCTGGGACAACGATTACGGCACGGCATCCATAAGTCCGTGGGGACAAAAGAAAGCACAAAGCGATATCGTGCATATCGCCGGCAAAACAGGTACTGCACGAATACTTGAGAACGGCAAATACTCAAGCCGATACCACCGCATCGCCTTTTGCGGGTATTTTCCTATGGAAGACCCCAAATACACCTGCATCTGCGTGATACATAAACCACGCAATCCTTATGATGCGGGAATGAACTGCGGAGGAACAGTTCGGCGCATAGCGGAAAAAACCATGGCTTACAGCGGGTCCGTACATGTCAGCAATAAATATGTTAGCAAAGACTCGCTTCTGCTGCCGCCCGTCAAGAGAGGAGTGCAAAAGGAGATACGCAAGGCTGGCGACGGAACCAATATTGACATCAAACGTACAGACTCGCAGTGGATACGCGTCAATGAGAACTACGAAGCAGAGCCGCTGCATGTGACTTCCGACATTGTGCCCAATGTTACGGGAATGGGCGCAAGAGATGCCGTTTATGCTATTGAACAGACAGGTATGCTGGTCACAATCCGCGGAAAAGGCAAAGTGGCAAGTCAGAGCATTGCCCCCGGCACCAAGGCACAGAAAGGCGGCAAGGTGGAGTTGGAACTCAGATAGTTTGTTTTTTTATAATCTTGAATTTATAGTTGACATTATATATATGAAACTTTCAGAACTAACCAAAGGGCTCAGTATTCTGCAGACCGTAGGACCGGCAGACGTGGAAATAACAGGCATAGAGTTCGACTCCAGAAAAGTCGGGAAAGGAAGTCTGTTTGTGGCAACTCCGGGCACAACTGTTGACGGACACAGTTTTATTCAGCAGTGCATCGAAGCAGGTGCGTCTGCTATCGTTTGCGAACATCTGCCCGAGAACACTTGCGGAGCCACATTCATCGTTGTGGAGAACTCGCACAAAGCGTTGGGACAGATGGCTTCTGTCTTCTATGGAGAGCCCTCCGGACACCTGACCCTCGTCGGCGTTACCGGCACAAACGGCAAGACCACTATCGCCACCCTCCTCTACAAACTTACAAGAGCACTCGGACACAAAGTAGGGTTGCTCTCTACTGTCTGCAATTATATTGAAGACGAGGCTGTACCATCCACTCACACTACACCCGATGCCTTGGCATTGAACTCACTACTGAGCAGAATGGTGAGCTCAGGATGCGAGTACTGCTTCATGGAGGTATCATCACACTCTATTGCACAGGAGCGCATAGCTGGTCTCGACTTCGACGGAGGAATCTTCACCAACCTCACACGTGACCATATCGATTTCCACAAGACCTTCGACAACTACCGCGACACAAAAAAACGGTTCTTCGACAACCTGAAGAAACAGGCTTTTGCAGTAACCAACAAAGACGACAAAAACGGACTTGTGATGACACAGAACACCAAAGCACAGGTCCGCACCTACTCTACCCGCACCGTTGCAGACTATAAAGCACAGATTCTTGAGGAAGGATTTGAAGGCATGTTGCTCAATGTTAACGGTCAGGAAGTGTTTGTGCCGCTCGTGGGCAGGTTCAACGTAAGCAATCTGCTCGCCATATACGGTAGCGCATTGTGCCTTGGTTTCGACAAAGATGAAGTATTGCGGGTGCTGAGCACGCTTACTGCCGTAAACGGCAGATTCGAGGCAATACGTTCACCCAAGGGTTGGACTGCCATTGTGGACTATGCACATACACCTGACGCAGTGGAAAACGTCATTAACACTATCAACGAAATCAGACGCCAAGGTTCACGCCTGATAACAGTAGTCGGATGTGGCGGCAACCGTGACAAAGGCAAACGGCCGATGATGGCGCAACTTGCCAAGCGTGGCAGCAACCAGCTTATACTTACAAGCGACAACCCGCGCGATGAAGAACCGCAGGATATACTCAGCGATATGCTGGCAGGTCTAACGGAAGAAGAGAAGCAGCAGACACTCGTCATCGAGGACAGGCGTCAGGCTATACGTACCGCATGCACACTTGCTCAAGCGGGCGACGTGGTTCTGGTAGCCGGCAAAGGACACGAAGACTACCAGATTATTAAGGGTGTCAAGCACCATTTCGACGACCACGAAGAGATAAGAAATATGATTTGAACAAACTAATCTGTACCTATGTTATACCATCTATTCAATTACTTGCAAAGCACTATGCATATCCCCGGAGCGGGACTATGGCAATACATCAGTTTCAGAGCCATACTGGCAGGCGTGGTCGCATTGCTCATGAGTATGTGGTTCGGCAAATATTTCATTGCACTGCTCAAGCGCAAACACATTTCCGAAACACAGCGTGACGAAAAAACCGACCCGTTCAACACCAAGAAAACAGGTGTACCCACCATGGGAGGCATTGTTATCATCGTTGCCATACTCACAGCCGTACTGCTGTTCGGCAGACTCACCAACATCTATATCCTGCTCATGCTGGCCACCACTCTCATTCTCGGGCTCTTGGGTTTCCTTGACGACTACATCAAGACCTTCCGCAAGAATAAAGACGGACTGAACGGCTGGTTCAAAATAGCAGGTCAGGTGGCATTAGGGCTTATCGTCGGTCTCACACTCCGCTATTCTCCGCAGGCTGTGATGAACGAGAACGTGGAGGTAAAGGTGGAGAACAACACAGAGGTTGTGTACAAGACACCCGATGTTAAGTCAACACGCACCACTATACCTTTCGTCAAGAACCACAACGCCAATTATGCCGACATGTTCAGTTTCCTCGGTGACACTTGGAAATACAAGGCAGGATGGATTTTCTTCGTGCTGCTCATAGTCTTTGTGGTGGCAGCCGTCAGCAATGGTGCCAATCTTAACGACGGTATGGACGGGATGTGCGCCGGTAACTCCGCTATAATTGGTGTAGGCCTGCTTGTGCTTGCCTACGTAAGCGGCTCTACGGTATGGGCGGACTATTTCGATGTAATGTACATTCCCGGGAGCGAAGAACTGGTAGTCTTCCTCGGCGCATTTGTTGGTGCTCTGATAGGTTTCTTGTGGTATAATGCCTACCCCGCACAAATCTTCATGGGTGATACCGGCAGTCTGACTATAGGCGGCATAATAGCCGTATGTGCCTGCATCATACACAAAGAACTGCTCATACCCATTCTTTGCGGAGTATTCCTCATGGAAAGTGTCAGCGTAATAGTGCAGACACAGGTGTTCAGGTTCACCAAGAAGAAAGGCACACCGGTGCGTGTCTGGAAGCGTACCCCTATACACGACCATTTCCGCACAGCACTCACTCAGGTTGACCCCAACAGCAAAGTATGGTTCCGCGGCAGCAGCGAACTTCACCATGAGAACAAAATCACACTGCGTTTCTGGCTGGTGACAATACTGCTGGCTGCATTCACAATATTGACTCTCAAAATCAGATAATATGAAACGTCTCGTTATACTTGGAGCCGGAGAAAGCGGATGCGGTGCTGCAATACTTGGCAAAAAGAAAGGTTACGAAGTGTTTGTCAGTGACATGGGACAGATAAAGCCCGTGTACAAAGCTCTGCTTGAACAAAACACCATTCCCTATGAAGAAGGCAGGCACACCCAAGAGCTGATTCTCAACGCTTCGGAGGTGGTCAAAAGTCCCGGAATACCCGCCACTGCGCCTGTCATACAGCGCCTGACCGCTCAAGGCACGCCTGTAATCTCAGAGATTGAATTTGCTGCAAGATACACCGATGCCAAGATGATATGCATCACCGGCAGCAACGGCAAAACCACTACCACAAGTCTCTTGTTCGACATTCTGGTGCGCGCAGGACTCAACGTCGGTCTGGCAGGCAACATCGGCAATAGCCTCGCACTTCAGGTTGCGCAGACCGATAGAGAATACTACGTCATCGAGCTCTCGTCTTTCCAACTTGACAATATGTATGATTTCAAGGCGGACATTGCCATCTTGATGAACATTACTCCCGACCACCTTGACCGTTACGACTTCTGTTTCCAAAATTACGTCAATGCCAAGTTCCGAATAACCAGAAACCAGACTGAGAAAGACGCTTTCATCTACTGGAGCGAGGACCCTGTTATCAACAAAGAACTGATGAAACTGTGCCCCAAAGCCACACTCTACCCCTTCGGCACAAGCAAAAATCACAATGTGGCATACATCGACGGAGAGAACTTCATTATAGAGGCAAGGAATGCACAAGCACTTTCCATGCCCGCATCCGACCTGTCGCTCAAAGGCATACACAACCGTTTCAACTCAATGGCTGCAGGTCTGGCTGCACAGATTCTCAATATAAAGAACGATGTCATACGCGAGAGTCTCATGCAATTCCGCGGTGTGGATCACAGACTGCAGTATGTGGCAACTGTGCGAGGCGTGCGCTTTATCAACGACTCCAAAGCCACCAATGTCAACTCCTGCTGGTATGCACTCGAGAGCATGACCACACCTACCGTACTCATTCTCGGTGGCAAAGACAAAGGAAACGACTACACGGAGATTGACGAACTGGTGAGACAGAAATGCCATACGCTGGTATATATGGGACTTCACAATGAGAAACTGCATGAGCACTTCGACGGTATGGGTCTGCAGGTTATTGACACCGACAACATACACGATGCAGTCACTCTTGCCTACCGGGCAGCCAACGATGGTGACACGGTGCTTCTCTCCCCTTGTTGCGCCAGTTTCGACCTCTTCAAGAGTTACGAAGACCGCGGCGAACAGTTCATGGCACAAGTCAAACAACTCTAAACCATACTAAACAACTCTAAACTTTAAACCTTAAACAATTAAACATTATGTCAGCATTCCGACTCGGCAAACGCCAATACATCGACAAGACCTTCTGGGTGATATTCATCATCCTTGTAGTGGTAAGCATTATCGCGCTCTTCAGTGCGAGCAGTTCGCTCATACGTACTGCTACCGCACAAGGGCATAACCCCCTCTACCCCATTGCGGCACAGATACTTTATCTGCTTCTCGGTGTGGCATTGGCATACGGCATTCAGTTCCTCCCGAGTTGGCTGTACCGACTTGCCGGATATGCTCTGCTCGGCTTGGGATTGTTGTTCCTGATGCTCAATGCCGCGCACATAGGTGTCACCATCAACGGTGCCACGCGCTGGGTCAGGATTCTGGGCATTACCATTCAGTCGTCCGAGATAGCAAAGATTGGTCTCATCATTGTGGTTGCCGACCTGCTGACAAGAATAAAAGACAAACAAACGGAAAAGAAGTATTTCCTCTGGGTGCTGGCACTGACAGGGGTCACTTGCATACTCATTATGTTCAGCAACCTCAGCACCGCCTTGCTGCTTGGCGCGGTTGTGCTGGTCATTATGTTTCTTGCACGCGTACGCTGGTATTGGATACTGGGAATAGTGGGCACAGCAGCTATTGTACTTGTGTCAGGCTATTTCTATGTAAAGAAAGTATATGTTGACCCGGGCAGAGAGATGCACGGAGTGATGGGTCGTGCAGTCACTTGGGTGAGCCGAATCGACAACAAGATGAAAGAGGACAGAACCGACAACTCCACCATTCGGGTCAACGACAGCAACCTGCAGGCAACCCTGGCACGTGTAGCGGTTGCAAGAGGCGGGCAGAGTCCGTTCGGTGTACTGCCGGGCAACTCTCTCGAACGCAACCATCTGCCATTGGCATACGCCGACTATATCTTCGCCATAATTGTAGAGGAAACCGGATTCATAGGAGCATTACTGCTATGCCTTCTCTACATGAGTATTCTGTTCAGGGCATGTCTCACTTCGAGCCGTTATAGCGACTACTCGGCACAACTGATGGTGATGGGTCTGGGACTGATGATTACGCTACAGGCATTGGTAAGTATGGCTGTGGCAGTGGGTCTTGGTCCTGTAACAGGGCAACCGTTACCGATGATATCGAAAGGTGGAACAAGTGCTATAATTACGAGTATCTATTTTGGCATAATGATGGGTGTGAGCCGCGAACAGAACGAACTGCATGCTCAACAGGAACAGACTATCACCGAAAGCATGGAGACAGTGCCTGACATAGAAACGGAATAACTGTCAAAACACCATCAAACTACTGTCAAACTACTGTCAAACGACATCAAACTATTGTCAAACAACCATCAAACAACATAATCATGAATTACCTTATTTCCGGAGGCGGTACGGGAGGACACATCTTCCCTGCCGTAAGCATAGCGAATGCACTCAGAGAGTTGCAGCCTGACTGCAAGATATTGTTCGTCGGAGCCAACAACCGCATGGAGATGGAGCGTGTTCCACAAGCGGGTTACGAAATCATAGGTCTGCCTGTAAGGGGTTTCGACCGCAAACATCTGTGGAAGAACTTCTCGGTATTGTGGGACTTGTGCAAGAGTCTGCGCATGGCACGCAAGATTATAGAGGGTTTCAAACCCGATGTGGCAATAGGTGTAGGCGGCTATGCTTCAGGTGCCGCCATGAAGGCTGCTGCGCGAATGGGAGTCCCCGTATTGCTGCAAGAGCAGAACGGTTTTGCGGGTGTAACCAACAAACTGCTCAAGCGTGACGCAAAGAAAATATGCGTAGCATACGAAGGCATGGAGCGTTTCTTCCCTGCAGACAAGATTATTCTGACAGGCAATCCTGTAAGGCAGAATCTCGAGGGGGGTAGCAGCAAAGAGGCAGCCGAGTATTTCGGACTTGACGAGAAGAAGAAAACACTGCTTATTATCGGAGGGTCACTCGGGGCAAGAACCATCAACGAGAGCATTATTGCACATATAAACGAACTCAGAGACAGCGACATACAGATAATCTGGCAGACAGGCAAAACATACCATGAGCAGTGCAAAAAGGCACTGCAGACCAATCCTGCGGAAAACATATTCTGTACAGCCTTCCTCAGTCGTATGGACTTGGCATACGCTATAGCGGACCTTGTCATCTCACGTGCTGGAGCAAGCAGTATCAGCGAACTCTGCCTGCTGGGAAAACCCTGCATACTCGTACCTTCTCCCAACGTTGCAGAAGACCACCAGACACACAATGCCATGGCACTTGTACACAAAGACGCAGCCATACTGGTACGCGACATAGATGCTCAGAACCAGCTGGTAGAAAACGCATTGCGCGTAATACACAACGAGGACAAACTGCACAGACTGAGCAGCAACATTCTCACTCTCGCACAGCGTGATTCGGCAAGAAGAATAGCCGAGGAAGTCATAAAACTGGCACAGAAATAAAAGGTTGTTAAAATTTACACTTATTAAAACAGAAAGTGCACACGGGTTTCCCGCGTGCACTTTAATTTTGCATGTTGAAAATTATGGTCTTCTTGCACACACAAAGAAATACCTGCAAGAAAACTGCGAATAGCAGAGACTAAAAAAACAACTAACATAAACTAACAACTTAAAACACAATCAATCATGAAACAATTCAAACTCTTTGCACTTGCACTTATGGCTATGTTTAGCATGAGTGCATTGGCACAGTACAGCCACGTAGGCGCAACTGCTGGAACCTACACCATTGGGGACTTGAGTAAGCCCGGTAGTGATACTCGTTTCGTAAAAATAACTGACGGCATGTATCTGCATCGAAACGGAACGTTTTCAGCCTCATCCTATGGTTTGAAGACCCAAAATAATACCAGTGGCATTGTTCTTTATACTACCGCGGCAATGGATGTTACTGCTTCATTCAACTATCAGGCTACGAAGAATGCAGAAGATGTTACAGTGTATATTAAGACTATAACAGCCGCAGAATATGATGCGTTCTTTACTGGTACGAACAATAGTACAAAGACAACAGTGGCTCCGACAGATGCATATAGTTTTACTGTCACAATAGAGAATGCTAAAGCTTCATATTCTAATACATATTCTAATCTTGCCGCAGGTTATTATTATATCATCGCAACTGGTGCTGCATCAAATACTTATTTTGAAAGCATTCAATTGACGGCTGTTGGGGGCTCTACTCCTGACCCTGAATGTACAGAGGCTGACGCCACTTTCACTGCTGCAAGTGCGGCTATTGTTATCGCTGCAAACGCAGAAGAGGCAACAACGCAACTCACCTTTACCAAAGGCAACAACACCTCTAATGTTGAATATACCGTTCTCAAAGGTGGCAAGGCGACTGAAGATGCAGACGTAAATGCAACCGGTCTCTTCACTGCAACAGAGGCTGGCGAATATATTGTTAAAGCTACTCAAGAGGCAGACGGGACATACTGCGAGGTAACGAAAGAACTCACTATCACCGTTACAGACAATCGTCCCAAACCACAAGTTCTTGTTTTATGGGACAAGGAAGAAACAAATCAAATAGGTAGTTTCACTACAGAAGGAAGTGTGGCTGCCTCAACAGTGAAAATCAATTCTAACCAAACCACTATAAACTCATTGAATTTTTCCTCATCTTTCAACAACGGAGTCAACTATCTTGAGATAAAACCCGATGAAGGCGGCTTTGAGGAAGGAGACCAAGTGTATATCACTATTTGCTTCAATAATTCAGATAACAGCAAATTAGCAAAACTGGCACTATATGATGCAGATAACTCTCTTCTTTTCACTACAGAGCAAGGCGTAAATGGCAGAACTGAGGCGGAGACACCTGAAGCAGATATCTTCACTCTTAACTCCAATACCTCTGTTTTACGTTTAGGTCGTGATGGTAATACAGCAACGCACATGATTGCACTTAAGGTACTCCGTCCTGCAGACGATGGTACTCCTAAGCTTGCAGTTAACAAAAAAGATGTTGAACTCGCTGTTACTGCCGAATATCCTACAGTTACTGAAACCGTTACCTTCACAGGCCGCAACCTCACTCCCGGCACTTACAATCTCGTTCTCAACGAAGTCAATGCTGTGACAGGAATGAGTGTCAATCCCACTTCTGTCACTGTTGATGCAGACGGCAAACTAAATCAGGAAGTAACCATCACCTACACCAGCACTGTTGACGTCGCACCTGCTACCGCTTCACTCGGTTTGGTTATTGGCTCCAGCGCGGCAAGACTTACCATCAACTACTCCGCTTCACTTGCCAAGAACTACCTGCAAAGCTCTGTCAACTTCGAGCAACTTGTGCTTGACAATAGTACGAAGTACGACATCAAAGCTGTTTTGGATGCAGCCAACATAGAATACGCAAACCTCAATGACCTTGACTCTCTCAACGATGAGAAAAGCAGTCGAAACGAGCCTTATCTCGGCATTAAGATTAAAACATCAGGCGGTTATATGAAGGCATTGGTAAAGAAAGGTGATGTATTGCGCGTCAAATTCGGCTTTATAGACAAACCCTTGAAACTCACCCTTAACGGAGTTGATTCCGAACTTTCCGTAGAAGCAGCCAAGGCAGGTTGTGAACTTACAGCGGCAGAAGATACATACGTAACCATTACCACTACAAGCGGCAATACGGTTGTAATTAAGCAGATTATGCTTAACGAAGCTATCAAAGAAGTCACTCTGCCCGAGCAGGTACGCTACAAAGTAACCTTCGCCGAAACAACAGGCGGCAAGGTGGTTGCCACAGAAGAAGGTGGTGAGGCAGGCAAAGCCCAGTTTGCCAATAAGGGTACAATTGTAACTCTGACCATCACACCCGATGAGAACTACGAGATTGAATCAGTGAAAGTAAACGGCAATGCCATTGACGCTGTTGAAGGCGTATATTCATTCACAATGCCGGCTGCAAACGTTGAAGTTGCAGTTACATTCAAATCAACAGGTACTGAGACCGGTCTTGAGAATATTGAACTGCTCAACACCGATGCTCCTATGTTCAATGTGCTCGGCATGAAGGTTGACAAAGAGTACAAAGGCATTGTCATTCAAAACGGCAAGAAGTTCCTTCTCAAATAAGAGCAATACTCACTCTCTTATACCGCGCGTAATAATCGCGCCCTCTATAGAGCCGCACTCCAATGCGGCTCTTTTTTTGCCGCATCTGCGCAAGCTCTGCCCACCACCATCATTACCCTTCAATAACCCCACCGTAGTATCACCGCAGTATCACCGTAGTATCACCGCAGTTTCAAAATATTTGCATATTCCGTATATTTATAGTATCTTTGCGCATTTATTATGGAGTAATGTGTAGTTATGAAAAGTTTTTTCATTCATATCGGTGAATACTGCCTGCTGATGGGCAGAGTATTCCGACTGCCTGACAAATGGCGCATGTTTTTCCGCCAGTTGTCAAAAGAACTTGAGAAACAAGGTATTCAGTCGCTGCCTATTGTGATTATCATCTCTGTATTTATAGGAGCCATACTCACTATTCAGACGAAACTGAACACAAGCAATCCGCTGCTGCCTACCTACTCTACAGGTCTTGTCACGCGCGACACTCTGTTACTGGAGTTCTCGTCAACCATACTCTGCCTTATTCTTGCCGGCAAAGTTGGGTCTAACATCGCCTCCGAAATTGGCACTATGCGCATCACCGAGCAGATTGACGCACTTGAGATAATGGGTGTCAATTCTGCCAACTATCTCATATTGCCGAAGATAACAGCATTTGTACTGATGATGCCCATACTGGTAGTCATCTCGATGTCAGTAGGTTTGGTAGGCGGATATTGCGTAGGATTATTCTCGGATGTGATAACAGTGGCAGACTACCTGTTAGGAATACAATATGCATTCATACCATTCTACGTCTGGTATTCCATTATCAAGTCACTTGTGTTCGCATTTATCATTGCGTCTGTCAGTTCATATTATGGTTACTACGCATACGGCGGAGCTCTCGAAGTCGGTAAAGCCTCTACGAGTGCAGTGGTGAATTCAAGTGTGTTGATACTGTTTTTCAATCTGTTGCTCACAAACTTAATGTTGAATTGATTATGATAAGAGTAGTTGACATAGTAAAAAGTTTCGATGGCACTACAGTGCTCGACCATATCAACACCGAGTTTGAAGACGGCAAGGTCAACATGATTATCGGTCAGTCCGGTTCAGGCAAGACTGTTATGATGAAGTCGGTGATAGGTCTGCACAAGATAGACTCCGGCAGAATAGAATATGACGGTCGCAACCTCCCCGACATGAAAGAGAAAGAGATTCGTCTGCTGCGTCGCGAAGTCGGCATGCTGTTTCAGGGGGCTGCATTGTTTGATTCGCAGACTGTACTTGAGAACGTCATGTATCCGCTTGAAATGTTCTCCGACATGACAACAGAAGAGAAAGTGGAGCGTGCCCGCTTCTGCCTGCAACGCGTCAACATAGAAGAACGCGCTTTCTCGCTTATGCCTTCCGAAATATCAGGCGGTATGCAGAAACGTGTAGCCATTGCGAGAGCCATATCTATGAACCCGAAGTATCTGTTCTGTGATGAGCCCAACTCGGGTCTTGACCCGAGAACAAGTCTTGTGATTGACCGTCTTATTCAAGACATCACACAGGAGTATAACATCTGCACCATAGTCAACTCACACGATATGAACTCGATAATGGAGATTGGGGACAACATCGTCTTCCTTTTGAAAGGAAAGAAAGAGTGGCAGGGCAGCCGTCATGACATTTTCAGTGCCGAGAGCGAGGCATTGGAAGACTTCGTGTTTGCAAGCGAGTTGTTTAAGAAAGTGAAGAAGGTTAATTCTATATGATTTTACTGTTTATGAGCAATAGATTTACAATTATATTGATGCTGTTGAGTGTGAGCTGGGCAGTTTTTGCACAGACTCAACGTCGTGGAGTTCCCGCAACTCCTCACCCGATAGAATATGTTCAACCGGGCGGAGACACACTGGTATTCCGCCTTCATGGAGATGAGTGGAGACATTGGCAGACCACTCTTGACGGATATCTGATTCAGCAAAACAAACATGGCAGATACTGCTATGCCAGACTGAACAGGAAAGGGGAAATAAAGACGACTTGCCGCACTGCTCATAATGAAGAGAACAGGAGCAAATGCGAAAAGAAATACATAAAGAAACACATTCCACAAGACTTCACACCTGCAAGAAAATGAGAAAAACGATTATCATATTTTATTTGATATGCTTCTGCTTCACAGCTTTTGCAATACCCGCTTACCATGGCAAACGCACTGCCACGCAACCTGACGGCAGTGAGGTGGAGTATTTTGTGCATGGTGACGAAGTGTATCATTATATGACTGATTCAGACGGCTGTCTCTTAGAAAGGAACATAGATGGATTCCTGACAAAAGCAGGTGTTGCGCCAACAGAAAAGCAGATAATGACCCGACGTGCAACGTCTGTCCTAAAGCACACACAACCAAGAAAAATAGGAGGCAGCAATTTGATATCTAAAGGTCTTGTTATACTCGTAAATTTCAGTGATACCAAGTTTCAGACAGCTAATACAAGAGATGCATTTGACGAAATGCTCAATGGTGACTTTTATAGATACAACGGTGCTACAGGTTCTGTCAGAAAGTATTACAGCGACCAGTCCGGGGGAGATTTTGCACCTTCATTCGATGTGTATGGACCTGTGACTATAAGCAGACAGGCCGAATGGTATGGCAACAGCAGTTATCAGAGCAGAATCGGCACCATGGTCAAGGAAGCGGTTATTGCGGCAAAAGACACTTTTGACATTGACTTTTCAAACTATGATGCAGACGATGACGGATACGTGGATTTCGTAGATATATTATATGCCGGTTACGGGGCGGCAGACTCAAACTACAGCAACACTGTTTGGCCTTGCGAGTGGTCGCTCAAAGGTTCGGGGAACACTACAATAAAATATGACGGCAAGACTATTGACACTTTCTCATGTCATCAGGAGTTATGCGGATATGGCGGCAGCAAGGGGAAAAGAGCCGGCATAGGTACATGTTGCCATGAATTCGCCCATGTATTCGGGCTGCCTGATTTCTATGACACTACATACAAGAATGCCACAATGGGAGAGTGGGACTTGATGGATCAAGGCGCATACAACAACGATGGCCGCACTCCACCCGGATTTTCGGGATATGAGCGTATGTTTGCAGGTTGGGCGGATGCAAGACTATTAAGTAAGCCGGAAAACGTGACATTGCAAGAGCTACAATCAACTCAGCAAGCGTTGGTCGTAACTGCCACAGGAAAACACAACATGGATGTGCACAATCCTTCTCCGAGAACATTCTACATACTTGAGAACCGCCAGCAGAAAGGATGGGACAGGTATCTCCCGGGGCACGGAATGTTGATTTGGAAGATTCAATATAACTCATACTCGTGGCAGAGCAACACTGTCAACAATGCTGCAGTAAGCAAACAAGGTGTTGCCTTGATAGCTGCAGACGGAGAGGTGTATCATGAAATAGACAACGGCACAGTATATTCCTATGGCGATGCCGGAGATTCATATCCGGGGACAGGTGTTGTGACTTCATACGAAGGGATTAACGGTTTCATGATTTCTGACATTCAAGAGAACAACGGCAATATCTATTTCAGATTTATGGGAGGAGAGCAAGACCCGTTTGTGGTAAGCTTCGATGCAGGAGAACATGGCACTTGTTCAACCAAGACTATTCACGAAACACAGACCGGTTCCGGCATTCTGCTGCCTGCCGTCATTGCAGACGAAGACTATCTATTCGAGGGCTGGAGCACATCTAAAGATAGCAAAACTGCTGATGCAGGCAAAACAGGAGACACTTATTATCCTCCGTACAATATCACTTTATATGCGGTTTATCACAATACCAACTACACTGTGGAATGGGATGCCGAGCATGCCACTATTACACCTGAAACTGATCTCAGCAGCAAATATCTTACATTCTCCGTTATTACTGACGAAGGATATATAGTCACAATAGATGATATTGCAATAACTATGGGAGAGAGAGACTTGGTAGCGGATGTGGATTTCACATTTACAGATAATATTCTCACTATACCATTTGTTGACGGGGATATCTATATACTTGTTATTGCTCAAAAGTCAGGAACTCCTTCTTCACTGGAGGAATTCTCAACTGAAGATCTGTTTGAAATCTGCCAAGACAATATCCTGCGATTCAAGACTGACACACACATCAACATGTATGATACGAGCGGCAAACTATATACTGAGAGATATGTAAGAAAAGGGGAGAGTCTGCAACTTGCTGCTGGGTTGTATCTCTTGTTGACAGACGACAAGCGATACTATAAGATACTTATCAAATAATATTATGACAAAGATTAGGAAATACGGGGTGCTGTTGATTCTGTGCTTCTCTGTGAGTTTACTTTTCTGTATGCCTGCATGGCGCGGAGAAGTTGAGAAAAGGCTTGCAGACGGCAGCACTATCACAGTAACTCTTACAGGTGACCGCTGGCTGCATTATTATACCTCGGCTGACGGGCGTTGCTGGAGAGAGACGGCAGACGGAATACTTGAGTTGATAGACAAACCCACTGACACTCAAGAGGAATATATACGACGCCAAAAACGCATGCCCAAGCAGGCAGCAACTGCCTCAGCACGAAATATTGCTTCCCGCGGATTGGTTATACTCGCAAACTTCAAAAAAACAGAATTCAAGTCTGAGCACACTCAAGCACTATTGAACGATATGCTCAACGGTGACAACTACACATACAACGGTGCTACGGGCAGTGCACGGCAATACTTTTCCGACCAGTCGATGGGCAGTTACAAACCTCAGTTCGATGTTGTAGGCCCGGTAACTCTCTCCTATGAATATTCCCATTACGGCGAGGATGACACTTCAGTCGGCTATGCAGGCGAGGACCTTCGGGCAGTGGATATGATAGTAGAAGCGTGTCAACTTGCAGACAAGAACTTTGGAGTAAACTTCAAAGATTACGACTGCGACAACGATGGCGAAGTGGATTTTGTGTTCGTTATCTATGCCGGCTACGGACAATCTGCAGGGGCAGATGCCGGAACAATATGGCCTCATGCTTTCTGGGTAAGTGATTTTCATGGCGACAGAGCAGGCGGACAGACATGCATTATCGACGGCAAGAAAATCAACACTTACGCATGCGGACCCGAACTATACGGCGCAAGTGGCAGCACCTTGACAGGAGTCGGCACTTTCTGTCATGAATTTTCACATGTGCTCGGTCTGCCTGACCTTTATATTACATCCGGCTCATCCAAGCATACCACTCTCAACACTTGGGATATTCTCGACTACGGCCCCTATCTCAACAACGGGCGCACACCTCCGGCGTATTCCGCATACGAGCGTTTCTTCATGGGATGGCTGACACCTACTGTCATCAACAGGAATGGAACATACCTACTTAAGGATTTGAAAGAGACAAACTCTGCTGCCATGATTACTTCAAGCGGGCAAAGCAATCTCATTGGCAACGACCCAAACCCAACTGAGTTCTATCTGCTTGAGAACCGTCAACAGACCGGCTGGGACAAATACCTGAAAGGGCATGGTTTGATGATAACCAGAATAAAGTATAATTATCAGAACTGGTATGACAACGAAGTCAACAACTCTGAAACCAACATGGGAGTGGACCTTATAGAAGCATCACAGAACACAACCAAATATTCGATGCCTACTGACCTCTTCCCTGCCGGTGCCACACAATACACGCCATACAACAAATATCCTATCACCAACATTCAGGAAACTGACAATATTATTACTTTCAACCTCATCGGAGGAGGAGACAGCATTATCGTTTCTGTTGACGACATCAACGATAACACGCAAGAGACAGTTGTTGCCGTCTATACCATCCAAGGAATACTTGTCCGGACAGGAATAACTGACCTGCCTGAAGGTGTATACATTATTAAAACTGACAAACGCACCCGAAAAATATACGTCAAATGAAAATAGTATCATACAATCTCAACGGTATTCGAGCTGCCATAGGCAAAGGTCTGCTTGACTGGTTGAAAGCAGAAGACCCTGATGTGTTCTGCGTGCAGGAGACCAAAGCTCAACCTGAGCAAATAGACCTGTTTGCTTTCAACGAACTCGGCTATAAGTACAATTATGTCCATTCTGCAGAGAAAAAAGGCTATAGCGGAGTAGCAATATTTTCCAAAATTGAGCCCGACAAAATAGTAGTAGGAATGAACAACCCGACATACGATTGCGAAGGCAGAGTACTCAGAGCTGATTATGGAGACATGACATTAGTATGCGTATATATACCATCAGGCACAACAGGTGATATCAGGCAAGATTTCAAGATGCAGTTTCTTGATGCATTCTTCAACTATCTGCAGAAACTACGTCAAGAGAGACCCAATCTGATAGTATGCGGAGACTACAACATCTGCCACAAACCAATTGACATCAACCATCCTGAGAGACAAGTCGGAGTCAGCGGTTTCCTACCTGAAGAGCGGGCTTGGCTCGACAAACTGGAAGCAAGCGGCATGACCGATTCTTTCCGGATATTCTGCAAGGAGGCTGATAAATATTCATGGTGGAGCTATCGTTTCGGAGCAAGAGAACGTAATGCAGGTTGGCGTATCGACTACCATTGGGTTTCAGGCAATATAGCAGACAAACTCACCAATGCCGCCATTCTCACCGATGCCGTTCATTCCGACCATTGCCCGGTTTCCGTTACTCTGAAAAACTGATACTTCCAAACATTACCAAAATCACAAACGAACATTCGCATGCAGCCAGCCAACCCACAAATGGTGCTCCGCACCGAACATCTCGTAAAGCGTTATGGCAAACGCACAGTGGTTAACGATGTCTCCATACAACTTCATCAGGGAGAGATTGTTGGCTTGCTCGGACCCAACGGAGCCGGCAAAACAACCACTTTCTACATGACTACAGGCCTCGTAACCGCCAACCACGGCAAGATTTTTCTAAACGATGAAGATATTACAGGATTCCCTATGTACCGCCGTGCACAACGTGGTATAGGCTACCTGCCGCAGGAAGCAAGCGTATTCCGAAAGATGTCGGTAGAAGACAATATCCGCTCTGTACTTGAGATGACAAGTTTTACCAAAGAGTATCAAAATGAAAAACTGGAGCAACTGATAAAAGAATTCAATCTCGCTCATGTGCGAAAGAACCTTGGCGACCGTCTCTCCGGTGGTGAGCGCCGTCGCACAGAGATTGCACGTTGCCTTGCCATTGAGCCTAAGTTCGTTATGTTGGATGAGCCGTTTGCAGGCGTTGACCCTATTGCTGTTCAGGAAATCCAAGATGTTGTGTGGCGACTCAAAGACAAGAACATAGGCATTCTCATAACCGACCACAACGTGGATGAAACGCTGATGATTACCGACCGTGCCTACCTGCTTTTTGAAGGAAAAATACTGTTCCACGGAACTCCTGAAGAACTGGCTGCCAACCCTACCGTAAGAAAAAACTACCTCGGTCGGGACTTCGAATTGAAGAAGAAAACACGCGCTGAAGAAAACCCTCAATAACCAATAATCATATATAATCATGTTTACACAAAACTGCAATAAGATATTTTCGACTGCGGTAAGAAACTACCATCTTACCGACAACGTGGATACTCCGATCAGCAACCCATATCCCACAGGCAGTATCGAAAATCTGCTCTATCAGAAGAATTGGATTGATACCGTACAATGGCATCTGGAAGACATTATACGCGACCCTCACATAGACCCTGCTGATGCCCTGTTGATTAAGCGCCGGATTGATAGTAGTAATCAAGAACGCACAGATATAGTGGAGCAAATTGATACATATTTTTTGAATTTATATAGCAATATCGTTCCTGAAGCAGATGCCAAAATCAATACAGAAAGCCCCGCATGGGCAATAGACAGGCTTAGCATACTTCACGTAAAGATTTGGCACATGCGCGAACAAACAGAGCGTACAGACATTTCGGCAGAGCAGAAGCAACGATGCATCGCCAAACTCAGCATACTGCAAGAACAACTTACAGACCTAACGCTCTCTATCAGCCAGTTGCTTGAGGACTATGCTGCAGGCCGACGAATCATGAAGGTATATCGCCAAATGAAAATGTACAACGACCCGCAACTTAACCCTGTATTATACAACAAGAAGTGAAAAAACTGTTGATAATCAGATTCTCCGCGTTGGGCGATACTGCTATGCTTGTACCAGTAGTTCGTTCACTTGCAATAGCTTGCCCGGACATGAGCATCACCATGCTCTCACAAGGCAAGTGGGCTGCATTGTGGAACAACATGCCTCAGAATGTAAGTTTCTTCGGAGCAGACCTAAAAGGGCGACACAAAGGCTTGACCGGACTCAACACTCTACTTACCGACATCAACTACCGGCAATTCAATCTTGTAGCCGATATGCACAATGTCTGGCGTAGCAAATATATTACCCTGCATTGTTCACTCGCCGGAGCAAAATACAGTTGCCTCGACAAACAGCGAATTCAGAGATGGTTGCTCACTCACGGACACAAACGTGAACTCCGCCCAATGGTGCTTGCCTACACCGACGTACTCAATCGGCTCGGTTTCAATTCTATCAACATTACGACGCCCTCTGTTCGTGCAACTTGTTTCAATAAAAAAATAGGTATAGCCCCATTTGCTGCACACAAAGGAAAAACTTATCCTATAGAGAAAATGGAACAAGTGGTGAGCATGCTTTCCGCCAAAGATTACATAATCACTTTGTTTGGCGGTAAGGGCAGAGAAGCGCAAATCCTTGAAGAGTGGCAACAAAAGTACGACAACGTTTATTCTGTTGCAGGTACACTGAGTCTTGACCGCGAGATACAACTTATGGGTACATTATCGCTAATGATTACTATGGATTCCGCCAATCTGCATCTTGCCTCGCTTGCATCTACACGCGTAGTTAGTATTTGGGGAGCCACACACACCATGGCAGGATTTCTTCCCAAACAACAATCTACTGACGATTGCCTGCAACTTGATCTCCCATGCCGGCCTTGCTCTATCTTCGGAAACAAGTCCTGCCGATATGGTGACTGGAGATGCTTGAATATTCCTCCAGAAACAATTGTCAGACACATAGAGTCGGCTATTTGCAAAACATTATGACATCTCATTGCCACATATTGTTTTTCTGCTCCGTCTTTGCCGTATTACTGAACATATCAGCAGGTTGCTCCTCAAGAAAAGTGGAGCAAGAGCTTATTATAACACCTTGTGCACCTCTGCCTGTTGCACGCACCTCTGCCACTTGTTTTGCTTATCGGGGAAAATGCTATGTATTCGGAGGCAGAAACGACACCACCAACTTTCGCAAAGGTTTTCTTGGCGACTGTTGGGCATATGACACAATGTCGGACAAGTGGACACGTATGCCTGACATGCCGTTCAAACCGCGCACCAAAGCGGCTGCAGTGGTGGTGGATGACTATGTTTACTGCGGACTGGGGTTCAATGGTGTCATCAACACGGATTCTTGCTATCTCAAAGACTGGTGGAGATGGCATATTCCAACTGACACTTGGACACGACTTGCCGACTTTCCCACAACCGACACCAACATGCCTGTCACTGCATATTACAACAAAAAAATCTATTCCATATTCCCTACCCACAGCGGCTCCTCACGACTGGTTTACGAGTATGACATACAATCTGACAAATGGAGTCAATGGCCAGACGACTGGCACATCGAAACAATTGGCGGCGCTACAGGAGCACAAATAGACAGCATCTGTTATGCCGGAGGCGGTTATTTCCTGGGAATGAAAAGTCAATGGTATGCATTCAATCTTGCCTCTGCAACATACATACGCAAGCACGACATGCCGGGAGGAGGACGTATGTTTGCAAGTGCAGCCCTACTTAACAACAGAATTTATGTTTTTGGGGGGCGTAAAACTGCGGAGTATGCCAAATCAGAGACCCTCTTAAACGACATTCTTCTCTACGATTATACAGCCGACCGGTGGCACTACTGCGGCACGCTGCCATTCTCAGGCAGAGATCAGATGGTATCCGCAGTTGCAAGCGACAACATATATTTTGGAACAGGTGAAGACCGTGACCTCATTCCGCAAAACGATTGGTATTGCCTCAAATGCGCCGACTGACTCTTATATTGCTTCAACTCATGTTTGTCATCGCATCCATGGGTGCTGACAGACAGATGCTTTTGCGTTCTCTCGAAGGCTATACCGGATACTCGTGGCAGCGCACCTCAGCCGACACTTTGAAATGGGATGTTGCCCTGTCAGCAGTCATTTCTTCTGGCAATTACGCACCATTCTGGATTCACACCAACACACGAGGTTCTGTATCTGAACAACCTTTCAGCGGAACAATCAATGCCGCAATATTCAAGAATGAAAGACAGACAAAACGTTGGATAGACTACTCGGCCGCAGCACGTGTCACTATGCTTATAGACCGGCGTTTCAGAGCTTATCCGCAGGAGGCATGGGCATCTGCCAGACTATATGTTTTTCGCATCACAGCCGGTTTCTGTCCTGATGAATACAATATTGACACTGCTGATCCTATACTTACATCAGGCAACCTTCTTTTTTCACGCAATGCGCGACCAATACCCCGCATCACCGTTTCTACCAACGGCTACATACCTTTCCCCTTCCTCTTCGGTTATCTGGAGTTTAAGGCAGGCATTACGCACGGTTGGATGATTGACAATGTGTTCGTCAACCATAGTTTTCTTCACCACAAATACATAGGCGGACGCATAGGCGGCAATCTGCCGGTCAATATCGCTTACGAATTTCATCATGCAGCGCAATGGGGAGGCTACAGCCCTCTACATGGCGACCTCGGAAACAACTTCAATAGCTTCAAACATATATTCTTTGCACAAAACGGAGGTAATAATCCTAACGACCAAATGAATGCGGAAGGCAACCATCTCGGTTCGCAACAACTCAGCCTCATAGCCAAATGGAAAGGCTGGAGAGTCACTGCATACTGGCAAAACATTTTCGAAGATGCACCTGTCTATCCTCTCTGGCGTAGCGTGAATATTGCAGACGGCTTATGGGGACTCAGCATCAAACAAAGCCACTGGCCGTTCATCAACGGAGTGCTTTACGAGTTCGTCAACACTACATACCAATCAGGTATGCTCCACGACATTGACGGACTCGTAATAGGCGGCGGCGACAGTTACTTCACAAACGGCATCTATCGCAACGGATGGAATTTTTACATGCATACTCTCGGAACACCTCTCATTACTTCGCCGTTTTACAACTCAGAACCATCACAAACACAAACACTCAACAACCGTATCAGAGCACACCACATCGGACTCAGTGGCGATATATATACTTTCAAATACCGCCTTGTTTGTTCACATACTGTCAACTACGGCAATTACAACTTACACGACATTGCGTCCAACCGAACAGCAAAAAACCGCAACACCGCCATACTACTCTCTGTCGGCAAGACTGTTCCACAGGCATGGGGGTTGAACTTCTCCGTTACACTCGCAACTGATATCGGCTCACAATTCGGCAATAATTTCGGAGCAATGCTTACCATCAGTAAAACAGCCGATATAATCAAATGGTGATTTGCTCATTCACAAAATAATGCTTATCTTTGCACATTGTTGACAACAGGCTTACAACTGTCATTTAACTATGATTATCGCATTCGACGCCAAACGAGCTTTCCACAATTACCGCGGCTTGGGTAACTATAGTCGCGATTACATGCGTTTAGCGACCATCTATGCACCCGATAACCGTTATCTGCTTTTCAATCCCCGGCATTCGGGACTGAATTTGATGCCTCAACTCGGACCTTCAGAGCAAGAAGTGCTTCCAAACGGGCTATGGAGGTTTGTACCCGCTGCATGGCGCACTTTCGGCTGCACGCAGCAGATATGCAAACTTCATGCAGATATATACCACGGGCTCAGCGCCGAACTACCACTCGGAATACCGCATAACATCAGGCAGGTTGTTACTGTGCATGATGCTATTTTTATCCGATACCCTGAACTCTACAGCTTTACCTACCGGAACATCTTTCGGCAAAAAGTGCTGTACGCTTGCAGAAAAGCCGACATTATTGTAGCAATTAGCGAACAGACCAAGCAAGACTGCATACGGTTCTTCGGAGCAGATGAAAAGAAAATCAAAGTCATTTATCAGGGTTGCAGCAACATTTTCCGAAAGCAGAAAACTCTCACCGAAATAGAAAATGTGCGCCGTAAATACTCATTGCCTGATCAGTTTCTTCTTGACGTTGGAGCCATAGAACCGCGAAAAAACCTTAAAAATCTGCTTCTTGCAATGAGTATTGCCAAAACATCTATGCCACTCGTTGTCATTGGCGGAACATCAAAATACGCTATGCAGATGAAACAAATGGCGGCAGAACTCAAACTCAACGCAATGTTTTTACATAATGTGCTGTTTGCCGACATGCCGGCTATCTATCGTGCCGCGCACGCATTGATATACCCATCATTGTTCGAAGGCTTCGGAATTCCTATTCTCGAAGGTCTGTGTTCCGGAATTCCCGTACTCACCTCTACCGGTAGTTGCTTCGCCGAAACAGGTGGCGACGCCGTACTATATGCAGACCCTCTCAACCCTCACGACATAGCCGAAAAACTTGCAACCGTCATCTCTGATGAAAACATGCGCAGCACTTTAAGGCAAAAGGCTGCCATACAGGCAGACAAATTCGCAGATTCAGTCGTGGGGGAAAATATACGCCAACTCTATCTATCACTATGCTGATTACTATTAATCCCGAATATTACCACCTTAAACAGTGGATAGAATCCGTTCCACAACGTTTTGCTAATGAGAGAACAATACTCTTTCAAGGACGCAACACCTTGGGCACACTTCTCACTCCTGACTCTCGAACATTGTGCGTAAAAAAATACCGCACGCCGGCACTCCCGCAACGGATAATATACACGTTTTTGCGCAAACCAAAAGCCGAACGGGCATATAACAATGCCATTCTTCTGCTCGGCAACAATATTCCTACACCAAAACCGGTAGCATACATCATCTGTACTAAAGGAGGACTTATTGCCGACTCATATCTCATCACAGAGTTCTGTCCGTACAAGCGCAATTTTTACGAATTCCGACAACACGGCATCAAAAACTCACAACATATTATCAGCCGCCTCGCTGCCATCGCTGCTGAAATGCACAATAGCGGATTATACCACAAGGATTTCTCACCCGGAAACATTCTTTTCGAAGATAATAACGGGGAGGTCAACATGACCGTTATCGACATCAATCGTATGACCACAAGCAGAAAAGTAGGACCCAGACTCGGATGCAAAAATTTTGAACGACTATGGGGGAACAACGATTTCTTCCTCGTTTTGGCTAAAGAATATGCTATGCTTCGGCATTTAAGCATTCCTCAATGCCAGAAGCTGACGCTCTATTATCACAATAAATACTGGAGATACCGTAAATGAATACTCATAAGAAAAAAGTACTTATCGACCTCTCTGTACTCAAACACCCCTACTGCGGATTAGGACAGATTGCACTCAACTACATCCGTATCATCAATAGCACTGACACCGATGCTCTACCTTTCCGTATTGTTCTTCTCGTTCCGTCACATTACTTCGGATGTTGCGGCAACAAAGTTGACTATGTGCCGAGGCAGCGCATCTACAAATTCATGCCTTGGCTCTACCCCAAAGTGGATGTATGGCATGCCATACACCAACTAAGTCCTTTCATGCCATACAGCACCCATACTCAATATCTGCTCACCATTCATGATTTCAATTTCATGTATGAAAAAGAAGGCAGAGTGGCACAACAATATCATACACGCATACAGAAACGAATCAACAGGGCACAATATATTGCATGTATCTCCGACTTCACACGCTCCGAACTCATCAAATACATGACTCTGCCCAAAGACACTCCCGTTAAGGTTATCTACAACGGTGTCGAGTTCCCTGATAAGGATGCACAAGTTCCGACTCCGGATTTTACCGCATTGAGTAACAACAAATCATTCTTCTTCTCTATCGGAGAAGTGAAAGAGAAAAAGAATTTCCTCACCATAGTCCGCATGATGCAATACTTTCCTGACAAGCATCTCTATATTGCGGGGAAAAACAGCACACCTTACGCTGACATTATCAACAACTACATCCGGAAAAACAATATTACCAATGTAACTCTCACCGGCATCGTTAACAACAACGAACGCCTGTGGCTATATCAACACTGTGAGGCTTTTCTCTTCCCATCGCTCTTCGAGGGATTCGGATTACCGGTCATCGAAGCTATGGCACTCGGCAAACCCGTATTCTGCTCATCAGAAACAAGTCTGAGCGAGATAGGAGGCGACTGTGCATGCTTCTTTACATCTTTCGAACCTGAACAGATGGCATTATGCGTCAGAAACAATATAGAAACCCTCATGCAACCGGAACAAATGAACCGCAGAATAAGTTACGCACACACTTTCGACTACGACAAACATTTTAACCAATACTTCCGCGTGTACACCTCACTGACGAATCAATAAAATGACAGGCAATGACTAAAATCACTAAATACTTATCCGCTTGTGAACTGATATTACTTGTAATAGGAAGCATTCTTGCTAATATCATTCCGTCTGTCGAATCCAATAGTCTGGCTGCCGCTGTCGGACGAGATATACTTCGGTATGCCCCTATAGGAGTTTGCCTCGCCGTGCCACTCGCATTCAGACAGTATTTCACGCGTACAGATGTTTCTAAGCTCCTGCCTCTTCTTTATCTCATTCCACTCTCAGTTATACTTGTAGCTAATATTTTGTCTGTCAAATCAGTCATAATAACGACCAATATATTCCTTATTGTTTGTGCTATTCTGCTGATTGGCATCATTCGGCCCAAAACAACCCCCACAATTCAACTCTCAACATTTAAATTCCGCCGGATATACTATTTCTTCTTCATCTATTTCGCAGCTATAGCCATCAGTTTCTTATGGACTGACAACAAAAACGAAGCTTTCATACTTCTGCGACGAAGCCTGCTTTGGATAGCTATGCCCCTCGCCTTCTCCACTTTCACATTGGACAATAAGCAGTGGCAACTGCTCGCCTGCACATTCTTCAATGCCGCCCTCATTTATGCCGTCATAAACATAGTATGCTGGCAGTACAACGTTCACACCCTGCAACTGTCTTATGCGGACTTCTTCATACCGCACAAACATGCCGTGGCAAACAGGCAGTGCTGGGAGTTCGTCTATTCATGGAGCACGTACGACCACCCTTCATACAACGCATGGACTCTCTGCACTGCACTCATCTGCGGAATCACAATACTCAAGAATAACAAACATTCATTTATACTCCGGGCACAAGTCTTTTTGTTCACAGCTTTGGATATACTCATTTTTGTGATTACTCAAAGCAGAATAGGTATCATTATGATTATCGCTTTAGCACTGCTTTCCATATACCTTTTCCTTCCCACGCGGAAAACAATCCGGCTTGCATACCTCTTGTTCCTTGCGCTAATAACCGCCGTAGCAACTGTCTTCTACGTCAACTTCAGAAACGATTTCTCCATAGATCCTGCAAGGCAGAAACTCTTCGCAGATGCTCTTGCTCACATCAAGGCACAGCCTATTTCCGGTGTCGGACTCGGAGATATGCCCGATGCGCTCGACAACCACCTGTTCAGAAATCCGCACAACCAGTTTCTCGGGGACTGGATGCAGTCCGGAATCTGCGCACTCATATCACTTGTTGCCATGCTCACCGCACTTACCTCGCATGCCGTCATTCAGAGAAAAGCGCATTTGCTCATCTTCCTCGCTGTCTCATTAGCTTTCATGCTCATTGAAATGCCGTTTTACCTCATTAAAGGAATTGCAATCTTCATCACTTTCACTCTGTTCTTTATCGCATACCGGAACAATGCACGCACGTAAAACATACCCACACACATGACCTGTCACAAACCGTATTTGCACACTTCCGTATGTAGGGCGGCGGTTTTGCCCTGTCTTGCGCGTGGCCGCTCCGTGTGACAGCAGAAAATATTCCTCCCCCCCCTTTTTAGCGAAAAGGCTTCGCTTCGCAGAAACCGCAAAAGGCTTCGCTCCGCCTTTTCGCTTACCATGCGGCTCTCATGTTATTCGCTATTAGCTATTCGCTATTCACTATTCACTATTCGCTATTAACTATTCGCTAATCGCATGCATACGCGAGTATGCATGCGATTATTCTATGTGAAACAATGTAACAATGTAACAATGTAGAGCATTGTTTTATGTGTCAGAATGTCAGAATGTCAGAAAGTGGCTATCCGTCAGCTGACGGACAAACAACCGTACATAGCGGAGGCGCAAAGCCTACGCAATGCGCCTCCTGACTCTTACTATAATTATTGCCAACGATATTAACACTATTGCCGCTGTCGTCGCTAACGACCACCAGCACCATTTAGGTATCACTTTCTTCTCCACAACCGTCTCCACCAGTCGCTCACGCTCTTGTACCACCGTGTCAACACGCTCCACATAGCGGTC
>JAFVBR010000018.1 GCA_017479885.1 Paludibacteraceae bacterium
GAAAAATCAGCCTGCAAAATGCTACTTAGAGCACTTTTGAAAGTAAATTTTATGCCTAAAACGTTTGAAACCTCGCTAACCCCTGCATTTATCGGGCTTGAGACTATATCTCAGCCTGCAAAATGATACTTACGCCTAATACTTTCAGTTTCTTATAATTATTTTCCGTGCATGTTAAATAATGCCCTGTTTAGGATGAGAGCCTAATGCCTTTATCAGGGACGGATTACCCGCCGGGTAATACCATCGCAATACCATTCCGCTTGCATAATTGCTTTTATTTTACTATCTTTGCAGCCGTATAATTGTGTGCCTGAAAAAGGTGCACTTTTGCACATACTTGAAACTAAATAATTACATGATATTATGAAATATATTTCGACAGAAGAACTCAACAAGCTGATCGCACAGTGGTTCAGAGAGGACATAGGTGATGGCGACCACACCTCACTCAGTTGCATACCCGAGACAGCCATGGGATGCCAGCAACTCATTATCAAAGAAGAAGGCATACTGGCAGGAGTGGAAGTGGCGGAACACGTCATTCACTATTTCGACCCCGAACTGCGCATTGAGTCGTTCATCAAGGACGGTGCACACGTAGTGCCCGGCGATATTGCCTTCCGTGTTTATGGCAAGGTGCTCTCCCTGCTGCAGGTGGAGCGCACCATGCTCAACATCATGCAGCGAATGTCGGGCATAGCCACCACAGCCAACCGTTACCAGTCGCTCATTCATGACACCGGCTGCCGCGTACTTGACACGCGCAAGACCACTCCCGGACTCCGCCTGCTGGAGAAAGAGGCGGTGGCCATAGGCGGAGGCACCAACCACCGCATCGGTCTCTTCGACATGATTCTTCTCAAGGACAACCATGTGGACTTTGCAGGCTCTATCACTGCCGCCATCACGCGTGCACAAGACTATTGCAAAAAGAACAACAAAGATTTGCGCATTGAGATAGAAGTCCGCAACGAGCAGGAGATACAAGAGGCACTCGCTACCAACGGAGCAGACCGCATCATGCTCGACAACTTCACTCCCGAGCGCACACGCAAGGCGGTGGAGATAATCCGCCAGTGGGAGAAGCAGAACGGCCGCCACATTGAGATTGAGTCGTCAGGCGGCATCACCATCAACACCCTCCGCGACTATGCCCTCTGCGGCGTGGACTTCATCTCGGTCGGCGCACTCACCCACTCCGTCAAGAGTCTGGACATGTCATTCAAGGCGGTAAAGGAATAGTTGAAAGTGGAAAGTTTAGAGTTGAGAGAAGTTTTATAGTGGAAAGTTTTTAAGTATAAAGTTCAAGGTTTATAGTCATGACAACAATACAACAAAGAATAGAGGCACTGAGAAGTCTGATGCAGGAGCACGGACTGAGTGCATACATCGTGCCGGGCACCGACCCGCACGCAAGCGAATATATGTGTGACCACTGGAAAGAAATTACCTGGCTCAGCGGGTTCAAAGGCGAGACTGGCACTGTGCTCGTCACACTCGACGAGGCGTTCCTCTGGACAGACTCGCGCTACTATCTGCAAGCCGACAAAGAGCTGACAGGCACAGGCGTAAGTCTCATGCGCGAAAGCGACATCGACACCCCCACCATTCCCGAGTGGCTTGCCGGCAACCTGAAGCATGGAGATACAGTGGGAGTCAACCCCGAGATGTTCACCGTCAGCGGTTACAAAGCATTGGCTGACGAACTCTCCAATGCCGGCATATCGCTCTTCAGCATCGACTTCATCCGTAAGTTGTGGACAGCCGACAGACCTCCTGTTCCACAAGTGCCTCTGTATGAATACAGTGCCGAGTTCGCAGGAGAAACCACGCAGAGCAAACTCGCCCGGGTACGCGCAGAGATGAAGAAGCGTAAAACCGACACCATGGTTATCTCCGCACTCGACGAGATAGCATGGCTGCTCAATATCCGCGGTTTAGACGTGGACTTCAACCCCGTAGTAATCAGCTATCTGCTTCTCCGCCTTGACTCGTGCACTCTCTTCGTTGACCCCGAGAAAGTGACTGCCGAAGCCGCCGCATATCTCAGAAAAGAGAGCATCACCGTATGCGGATACGAAGATATCTTCCCCGCACTCAGCAATCTGCCCTCCACGGCTTCTGTGCTCTTCGACGGCAGCCGTCTCAACCGCGCATTGTACGAGGCATTGCCCGAACACTGCAAGAAGACAGACACCCAGTCGCCTGTGCTGGTGATGAAGAGCGTCAAGAACCCCGTAGAACTTGAGGGAGAGCGCATCGCCATGCGTCAGGATGCAGTGGCACTGACACGTTTCTTCCGCTGGTTGGAAGAAGAAGCATTCCGTGGCGGCAAGACTCCCACGGAATACGACCTGATGGAGAAACTGCACGAATACAGAGCGATGGGCAAGAATTTCGTGACCGAGAGTTTCGGCACCATAGCAGGTTACAAAGGCAACGGAGCCATTGTGCACTACGAAGCCACCATGCAGGACTGCGCTACCGTTTATCCCGAAGGTATGCTGCTGCTCGACTCCGGCGGGCAGTATCTTGACGGCACAACCGACATCACCCGCACAGTTTGGCTCGGAGGCGAGATACCCGAGCAGGCAAAACTCGACTACACTTACGTGCTCAAGGGGCACATCGCACTTGCCACTGTCCGCTTCCCCAAAGGCACCCGTGGCAACCAGTTGGACGCACTCGCAAAGCAGTACATGTGGCAGGCAGGCATAACCTACGGGCATGGTACAGGTCATGGCGTAGGCCATTTCCTCGGTTGTCACGAGGGTCCGCAGAATGTGCGCACTGACAACAACCCCACCGTCCTCAAGGCAGGAAACATCTGCTCCGACGAACCGGGCATCTACCGCACCGGCATGTGGGGAGTGCGCATCGAGAACCTTGTTGCAGTAACAGAGGCGCCTCAGACCGATGCCCGCACGACTGACGACCAATTCCTCTGCTGGGAGACACTCACTCTCTGCTACTACGACACCACTCTCATTGAGATGTCGCTGCTCACAGAAGAAGAGAAAACATGGCTCAATCGCTATCACGAAAGAGTATATAACGAGATAAGCCCCATGCTCTCAACCGACGATGCCGCATGGCTTAAAAACAAATGCAAGGCAATATAAAACTTGAAACTTGAAACTAAAAACCAACAATGATTACACTCGAACAACTGAAAGACATACAAGACCGCACCGACAAACTGCGTCATTATCTCAATATCGACGAGAAGCAGATGCAACTCAAGGAGGAGGAGTTGCGCACACAGGACCCTGACTTCTGGAACGACCAGAAAGCCGCAGAGGCACAAATGAAGAAAGTGAAGACTCTGAAAAACTGGATTCAGGGCTTCGAAGGAGTGCGCAAAGCCGCAGAAGAACTACAGCTTGCCTTCGACTATTTCAAGGAAGAGATAGTCACCGAAGAAGAGGTTGATGCCGCCTACTCTACCGCTCTGCGCGAGGTGGAAGACCTTGAGATGAAGAACATGCTCTCTCACGAGGAGGACCAGATGCCGGCTGTGCTCAAGATTGTGGCAGGTGCAGGAGGCACCGAGGCACAGGACTGGGCAGACATGCTCATGCGTATGTATCTGCGCTACTGCGAAAAGCACGGCTACAAGACTACCATACAGAACCTGCAGGAGGGTGAGGAAGCCGGAATCAAAACCGTCACTTTCAATGTGGAAGGCGACATGGCTTACGGCTATCTCAAGTCCGAGAACGGCGTTCACCGCCTTGTCCGCGTCTCTCCCTACAATGCTCAGGGCAAGCGTATGACCTCCTTCTCGTCCGTCTTCGTTGTGCCGCTCATTGACGACACCATCGAGGTTGAAGTCAACCCCGCCGGCATCAGTTGGGACACATTCCGAAGTTCCGGTGCAGGAGGACAGAACGTCAACAAAGTGGAGTCCGGCGTGCGTCTGCACTACAAATTCAAGAACCCGCTTACGGGTATGGACGATGAGATAGTAATTGAGAACACCGAGACCCGCGACCAGCCCAAGAACCGCGAGAATGCACTGCGTCTCTTGCGCTCGCAACTCTACGAACTTGAACTTGAGAAACGCCGTCAGGCGGCAGCCAAAGTGGAGGCAGGCAAGAAGAAGATTGAATGGGGCAGCCAGATTCGCTCATACGTGTTCGACGACCGCCGCGTGAAGGACCACCGCACCAACTATCAGACCAGCAACGTCAATGCAGTGATGGACGGCGACCTCGACGAATTCATCAAAGCATATCTCATGGAGTTCCCAGACTGATATCTCATGGAGTTTCCAGACTGACTCCTACCCCGCTCCTTCCCGAGAGAGAACTGACACTTACGGCAAAAACACGGCAAAAACACGGCAAAAGAAACTGACTGTAACGAATAATCAAGCCAACCACCTGCAAGGATTAAACATATAACATAATTAACAACAGATAATATAAGGAACAACAAAATACTATCTGATATGAAAAAGACTATTTTTATTGCAGCATTGCTGGGGATGATGGTTCCCGCAATGGCACAGAACGACAGTATTCCCGAAGAGAAGAAAGACTCGGGATTCGTATTCACCACGGTGAAAGAGAACCCTATCACCTCCGTCAAAGACCAAAACCGCTCGGGCACCTGCTGGGCATTCTCAACCATCGGCTTCCTTGAGTCGGAACTGCTGCGTCTTGGCAAGGGCGAGAAGGACCTCAGCGAGATGTTCGTTGTTCACCACACCATGCAGGACCGTGCAGAGTACGTGGTCCGCATGTACGGCGAGGCACAGTTTGCTGCCGGAGGCTCCGCTTACGACGTGATTTACTGCTTGAAGAACTACGGCATGGTGCCGCAGGAGGTTATGCCCGGCATCATGTACGGCGACACCTTGCCCAACCACAACGAACTTGACGCAGTGGCTAAAGGCTACGTAAACGGCATTACAAAGAGCAACCTGAAAAAACTGACTCCCGTGTGGAAAAAAGGTCTGCAGGCTGTATATGACACCTATCTCGGCGAGATACCCGAGGAGTTTGAGTACGAGGGCAAGAAATACACTCCGAAGAGCTATGCTGAGTCGCTCGGACTGAATGCCGATGACTATGTTTCAATCACTTCTTACACCCACCATCCTTTCTACACGCAGTTTGCACTCGAGGTGCCCGACAACTGGCGTATGGACCAGATGTACAACGTGCCTATGGAGGACCTGATGGCTATCATTGACAATGCCCTTGACAAAGGTTACACTCTTGCATGGGGAGCCGACGTGAGCGAGATTGGTTTCACCCGAACAGGTATAGGCGTTATGCCTGATGCAGACAAAGGAGCAGACCTTACAGGCTCTGACGCCGCCAAGTGGTTGGGTCTGAGTCAGGCAGACAAGCGCAAAGAACTGACCAGCAAGCCTCTGCCCGAGATGGAGATTACCCAAGAGATGCGCCAGACCGCCTTCGACAACTGGGAGACCACCGACGACCATGGCATGCAGATATACGGCACTGCCACCGACCAGAACGGCAAATTGTATTATATGGTAAAGAACTCGTGGGGTACACAGCGCAGTGATTACAAGGGTATCTGGTACATCAGCCGCGCCTTCATGCAGTACAAGACCAACGACGTGCTTGTGCACAAAGACGCCCTGCCAAAAGACATAAAGAAGAAATTAGGAATAAAATAAATCTGCAATAACACCCCCAACTTCGGTTTCAAGTTTCAAGTTTCAGGTTTCAAGTTTCAGGTCGTTTAAGAAACTTAAATCTTTCCACCAGACGACTCCTTTAAACTTCAAACTCTCCACGACTTAGCCAATCGTACCCCAAGAAAGGATAAAGAAACCTGAAACTTGAAACCTGAAACTTGAAACCTGAAACCTGAAACTTGAAACCTGAAACTCATTCAATCATGAACTTCACACATCTTCACGTCCACTCTCATTACAGCATTCTCGACGGCATGTCGAAAGTGCCCGACATTGTTGACCACTGCAGAGAAAACGGTATGAACGCAGTGGCATTGACCGACCACGGCAACATGTACGGCATCAAGGAATTTCTCGACTACTGCAAGAAACTCAACGGCAAACCCGCCAACAAGGTAAAGGAGTGCAAGGAGCAGATTGCCAAAGCAAAGCAGATGATAGAGCAGTTGTCGGCATGGGAAGAGCAACTCCTGACCGAGACCGATGAGCACGAAAAGGACACTCTGGGCACACGAATCAATGATGCAAAAAAAGCTGCAGAAGCACTGCCCGACTTGGAGGCTGACCTTCCACGATTGGAAAAGAAAGCTGCAGAATACGTGCCGTTCAAACCAATAGTAGGTGTAGAAGCATACTGTGCACGCAGAAGCCGCCATCTGAAGGAGAAAGGCTTCAAGCAGATAACGGGAGAAGACAAAGAGATTATTGTGGACCGTTCCGGCTGGCACCTGATACTTCTTGCCAAGAACAAGACCGGCTACTACAATCTCTGCCGCATTGTCTCGCTCTCTTTCATAGAAGGTTTCTACGATCGTCCGCGTATTGACAAAGAGCTGTTGGAGCAGTATCATGAAGGTATCATCTGTTCGTCGGCATGTCTCGGAGGAGAATTGCCGCAACTGATTCTGCAGGGCAAGACGGACAAGGCTGAGGAGTCTATCAGGTGGTTCAAGTCAGTCTTCGGTGATGACTACTACATAGAACTCATGCGCCACCAGACCGACAAACCGGGAGCGGACACTGATGTATATCAGAAGCAGTTGATAGTCAACCCTGTGCTTGTGGAGCTGGCTCGCAAGACCAACACCAAAATCATCTGCACCAACGATGCCCACTTCGTCAAAGAAGAGCACGCCGAAGCCCACGACCGTCTGATCTGCCTGTCCACGGGCAAATATATTGACGACGTGAACCGCATGCACTACACCAAGCAGGAGTGGCTGAAGACGCCTGATGAGATGGCTGCCATCTTCAGCGACCTGCCCGAAGCACTTGAGAACACACAGGAGATAGTGGACAAGGTGGAGCTTTACGACATTGACTCGGCTCCCATCATGCCGCTCTTCCCCATTCCTGAGGATTTCGGAACGGAGGAAGAGTATCGCCGGCGCTTCACACACGAAGACCTCTTCAACGAATTCACACGCGATGAGAAAGGAAATGTGGTTCTCAGTCAGGAGGAAGCGGAAAAGAAGATAAAGAAACTGGGTGGCTATGACCGTCTGTACCGCATAAAACTTGAAGCAGACTACCTGCAAAAACTCACATGGGAGGGTGCTGCCAAGCGTTACCCCGGCGACAAGCTGACAGAGGAGCACAAGGAGAGAATCAACTTCGAGTTGCACGTGATGAAGACCATGGGTTTCCCCGGCTACTTCCTTATCGTGATGGACTATATTCGCGCAGCAAGAGAGGAACTGGGCGTGAGCGTGGGTCCTGGTCGCGGTTCGGCGGCAGGTTCCGTAGTCGCCTACTGTCTGTGGATTACGGACCTTGACCCGCTGAAATATGACCTTCTGTTCGAGCGTTTCCTCAATCCTGACCGAATCTCACTGCCTGATATAGATGTTGACTTCGACGATGCAGGCAGAGAGCGAGTGCTCAACTGGGTGAGCGAGAAATACGGCAAGACCCACGTGGCACACATCATCACCTACGGCACTATGGCAGCCAAGTCAGCCATTGCCGATGTAGGCCGTGTGCAGCGTGTGCCGCTCGGCGAAGTGAACGAGATAAAGAAACTGGTGCCTGACAAGTTCTCCGATGACCTGAAAGACGAGCGTGGCAAGACACCCAAAGTCAACCTCCATAACTGCTACAAGTATGTAAGCGAACTGAAAGCCCTGCTGAACGGCGAGGATGACAACGTTTCGTCCATGCTTCATTATGCAGAGGAACTGGAGGACACCATCCGTCAGGTGGGAATACACGCCTGCGGAGTTATCATAGGTGCCGACGACCTTACCAAGTTCGCCCCTCTTGCCACTATCAAGGACCGTGTGACAGGTGAGGACATCATGGTAACGCAATACGACGGGCACGTGGTAGAGAATGTGGGTCTGATAAAGATGGACTTCCTCGGTCTGAAGACGCTGACCATCATCAAGGAAGCCCTGCATAACATAGAACACTCAAAGGGCAAAGCGGCTGTGCCGGACATCGACAACATACCCATTGACGACCCGCTGACATACAAACTGTTCCAGGAAGGCCGCACGATAGCCGTGTTCCAGTTTGAGTCTCCCGGCATGCAGAAGCACATGAAGAACCTGAAACCCACGCAGATAGGCGACCTCATTGCCATGAATGCCCTCTACCGCCCTGGACCGATGGACTACATCGACTCCTTCATCCGCCGCAAACACGGTCTGGAGCCTATCACCTACGATATCCCCGTGATGGAGAAGTATCTGAAAGACACCTACGGAATCACTGTCTATCAGGAGCAGGTGATGCTTCTCTCGCGTCTGCTTGCAGGCTTCACGCGCGGACAGGCGGACTCGCTGCGCAAAGCGATGGGCAAGAAGATATTCGCCATGCTTGCCGACTTGAAACCCAAGTTCATAGAAGGAGGAAAGAAAAACGGGCATGACCCTAAGGTGCTGGAGAAGATATGGAAAGACTGGGAGGCGTTTGCAAGCTATGCTTTCAACAAGTCGCACGCCGCATGTTATGCATGGGTAGCCTATCAGACAGCCTATCTGAAAGCACATTTCCCTGCCGAGTTCATGGCAGCCAACCTCACCGTCTCGAAAGACGACATCACTTCTGTGACAAAACTGATGGACGAGTGCCGTGCGTTGGGAATAAACGTGCTCAGACCTGACGTAAACGAGTCGGAGCTCAACTTCACCGTTAACACACACGGCGACATACGTTTCGGATTGGGTGGCATAAAAGGTGTAGGAGAAAGTGCTGTGGAAGCAGTACTGAGAGAAAGAGCCGCCAACGGGAAGTTCGGCAGTGTGTATGACTTTGTAGAGAGAGTGAATCTGAGTGCCTGCAACAAGAAAGCCGTTGAGAGCATGGCACTTGCAGGCGCATTCGACGGACTTGACGGACTATACCGCGAGCAACTGATGGGAGTGAACAGCAAGGGAGAGAATATGCTCGACACACTGATGCGCTACGGCAACCAGTACCAACAAGACAAGAGCATGCAGCAGAATTCGCTGTTCGGAGGCTTCGACTCGGAGTTCGCAATAGAGATACAGAAACCCGAACTGCCACAGGTGCCGCGCAGGTCGGCTATTGAAAAACTGAACATAGAGAAGTCGCTTATCGGCATCTTCCTCTCCGCACACCCGCTTGACGAATATGAGTTTGAGATAAGGAAACTATGCCGCCTGACTTGTGCCGACCTCACCTATTTCGACCAATTCTCCAAACCTGATGTGCGGAAGACCTTTGTCACTCCCGAAGAACAGACGCCGCCACGCGACTGGATTGAGAAGTATGAAGGCAAGGCTGAAAAAGTGGGAGGTATAATCACAAAGGCTGAGAAACTGATAAGCAAGGCGGGCAAGGCGTACGGCCGCTTCACAATTGAGGACTACACAGGCAGTTACAACTTCATAGTGTTTGGAGATACTTACCAGAGAGTAGCCCCCATGCTGATTGAGAATCTGTATGTTGCAGTGACAGGTATAATTCAGCAACGCGGAGCAGGCAGACAGTATTTCCGCCCGGTACTGCCTGACGAAGCAGAATATGAGTTCAATGTAACCAATGTGGAGCACCTGCAGGACTTGCAAACCAAAATGCTGAAAACGTTGTTGATAAGCATTTCCATTAACAACCTGACTCCCGACTTCAACGATGAGTTGATTGAGTTGTGCCGGAAGAACAAAGGAGAGTTGTCTCTCGCAATTCAAATTACAGACGAACTGCACCGCAACACCATCAACCTCACGTCAAAAAAGTATTTTGTACGTATAGGCAAAGATTTCCTCAACTGGCTCGAACAGAGGCAGAAACAAGACGTGCTCAGTTATAAAACAATAGAATAACAAGAGTTGATATGTAGACAATAGATGATATAATGATTCTTATAATAAGTATAACAGTTGTTTTATTCATAATTAGTCTTGTCTTTCTTATTCATGTGAGAATCAAACGACTTACCACCGAATATCAACAACGTGCTAAACATTTGCAACAATCTGTAGTTGATATGGAGTTGCATCCGACATGGAAATATCTTGTGTATTGGTCGTGTTCAATAGCGGAGGAAAAGAAAAAAACAACAATAGTACATTTGAATCATTTATCAATGGTAATTCTGAATACTATCCCAATTCTGATATCATAACAGAAGAAGAAAACATCGTCAGAATTCTTTGTACGCAAAGTATAATAGATGATGGTGCAACTTTCAATATTCCAGAAGGAATTTATAATTTTGGTATAAGTCCAGATGAGAATGCTTCTGTAATTATTTTTGAATAAACAAAACAATGAACTTATTTATGGAAACAAGAGGATTGAAACTGACAAAGGCAATGACTTTTGATTTATTGCCTTTCGTATATGTGCCGTTGTTTAGTCTAACAAAACACGGGCAATGTATGACAAGTGTATATGTCGGAGCGGGCATGCTAATTGCTATACTTATGGTGGTACTAAGTACATCGTTATATAGGAAAATGATTAGCAGCAGACAATGGTTGTATCACGTTAGTTTCTTTGTGAGCAATGTGATACTATGTTGCTTGACACTACCAACTGCGACAGGTAAGATATGTTTGTATGTTGGTGCCGTAGTTTTATGGGGAAAACTATTCTGCCTTTCACAGGGGATTCCGAGAATGAATTTCGGCGATATCAACTGGCATAAAACCTATATTATTTATATGGTTGTCGAGTATTCATGTTTTTTCTTGTATTTTATTGCAGACTGAAATTTCCAACCGATTTTGAGAAATTTTTTGTTGGTTAAGCACAACGAGTGCTTCGCCTACTACATAGTTGCTGCCGCCGATGAACACAGTGTCACCTGCGGCAGCTTCTTTTATTGCTGCATGAACAGCTTTGTCCACACTCGGGAAAGCACTGCCTGTCAAACCTGCCGCTATGCCCATCTGCAACAACTCTTCCGCAGAAACGGCACGCTTCGTTGTTGCCTGACAGAAATAGTATTTCGCATCCTTGGGCAGCAAGTCCAGCACTTCTTTCACATCCTTGTCGCTCACCATGCCGAACACTATTCTCAATCCTTCTATCGTCTTCAAATCATCTACATACGTTCTCACTCCATGAGAGTTATGACCCGTGTCGAGGATAATGGTGACTGACGACCTGAAACTTGAAACAGGGCTTCGCCCGTGAGACCAGAGACCTCTTATCACCTCCCATCTCCCATGCAGACCTGTCAGGTCGCACACGTGGGCAAGACCTTCACTTATTGCCTTGTCTGCTATTTCCCAGCCTTGCTTTTGCAGCATACCTATTGCAGCAAGCACTGTCCGGATATTCTTCTGCTGATACAATCCGCGAAGTTGACATTCACCTTTATATATATTGTCAGTGCTGTCAGCAAAAATGATTTCCGAACATGTCTCACCCGCTTTGCGGATAAACACTGCCTCTGTCTGACTGTCTCTCTCACCAATCACCACAGGTACTCCCTGCTTTATTATGCCCGCCTTCTCTGCTGCAATTTCAGGAAGAGTATTGCCGAGAAACTCTGTGTGATCCATCCCGATGTTGGTTATCACACTCACTTCGGGAGTGATGATGTTGGTGGAGTCAAGTCTGCCGCCAAGCCCCACCTCAATCACGGCGATATCCACTTGCTGCTTTGCAAACCACGAGAATGCCAAGGCTGTGGTTGTCTCGAAAAACGATGGTCGCACCTCTTCAAGCAGGCTCTTGTATCTCGTAACAAACCGTATCACCTCCCGCTTCGGTATCATCTCACCATTTATGCGAATCCGCTCACGATAGTCCACCAAATGCGGCGAAGTATAAAGCCCCACCCTATATCCGGCCGACTGCAGCACGGCTGCCAGCATGTGGCTCGTGCTTCCTTTGCCGTTGGTGCCCGCCACGTGCACACACCTGAATGCCTTATGCGGGTCGTCCATTGCCGCCATCAGTCGCAGCATATTGTCAAAACCCGGCTTGTATGCCGCAGTACCGACAATATGAAATACAGGTTGCGAATCGTAAAGATATTGTATGGTCTTCTCGTAAGTCATAACGACTGAGTTTCCTTTCTGACTGCAAAATTACAGAATGTTTTTGATTGGTACAAATAATATTTGGACTTGTCAGGTTCGTAGCCCTCAAGTGGAATCATCACTCCTGAATAACCTCACCGTAGTATCACCGTAGTATCACCGTAATTTCACCGTACTTTCACTGTAGAGACTGCACTATTAGATCGTTCGAGCGAAGCCAGATAAGAATACATTCAGTCTCTGACTAAACCTGAAAAAAAGGGTTGGAAATAGAATACAGGTTGTACAGATAAAAAAAAACTTGTATATTTGCAGGTTGAAAAAAGGTGTCTTTGGTTTTTTGTATTTGGTTATGCAGTATTCACAATCCATATTTCGTGTGAAGGCAACGGAGGATTTCGTGAAAGATGTCCTCACACAACAACTTGCTGACATTGGTTATGAGAGTTTCGTTGAACAGGAAGACGGCACTTTCGCAGCTTATATTCCTGCTGAAAAGCTGAGCATGACTATACTCCGGCAACTCCTCGAAGACTTCCCTTTTCAGGGAATCACACTCGTTTCCACCGAACTTTGCGAGGACAAAGACTGGAACGAAGAATGGGAAAAAAACTCGTTTCAACCCATACTGATTGGCAACGACTGCATCATTCACGCACCTTTTCACCGGAATATTCCCGTTTGCAAATATGACATACTGATCAATCCCAAGATGGCATTCGGGACGGGCACACACCAAACGACATCGCTAATCCTTGGCGAGTTGCTTCAGACAGACCTGCAAGGCAAGAGTCTGCTCGACATGGGTTGCGGCACAGCAGTGCTTGCTCTGTTGGCAAGAAAACGCGGCGCCAACCCCGTGACTGCCATTGATATTGACAACTGGTGCACAGAGAACGCCACAGAGAACTGCACTCTCAACAACATAAGCGACATTGAGATTCTGCTCGGCGACAGCAGACTGCTGCAAGGAAGACATTTCGACTTCATTCTTGCCAACATCAACCGCAATATTCTGCTGATGGACATGCCGCGTTACAAAGAGGCACTCAACAATAGAGGCAGACTGATAATGAGCGGATTCTACACTGAAGACATTGCCGCTATCAAAGAGAAGGCAGAAGAATTGGGGCTGACGATGCTGTACGTAAAGGAGAAAGAAAAGTGGGCGATGACGGTGTTTTGTAGTTGAAAGTTTAAAGTTGAAAGTTTAAAGTTGAGAGTATAAAGAAATTGTCCACTATCTGCGCCATATCAACACCTGCGGGAACAGGCGGAATAGCCGTTATCCGCATATCGGGAAGCGATGCTATCAGCATTACCGACAGTCTTTTCATAGGGAAACGCCGTCTCACAGATTCGCACACACATTCGGTGCATTACGGCACATTCGCTGAACTTGACGATGTACTGGCGACAGTATTCCGCGCCCCAAATTCATTCACAGGAGAAGATGTGGTTGAGATAAGTTGTCACGGTTCGAGATACATCCAGCAGGAGATACTGAACCTGCTGACACGAGCAGGTTGCCGTCTTGCCGCACCAGGGGAATTCACGCAACGTGCCTTCCTGAACGGGAAGATGGATTTGACAGAGGCAGAAGCAGTGGCAGACCTGATAGCTGCCGAGAACAGAGCCGCGCACAAGTTGGCACTCTCCCACCTGAGAGGAGGTATTAGCAACAGCCTGAGGTCGTTGCGCGACAGACTGCTGCACTTCACATCACTCATAGAACTGGAACTTGACTTTGCAGACCATGAGGAACTGGAGTTTGCAGACAGAGGAGAGTTGAAGAGTCTTGCCGATGAGATAGAAGGACACATATCCCGCTTGCTCAGCACTTTTCGCATGGGCAATGCAATACGCAACGGAATTCCGGTAGCGATAACAGGTCCTACAAATGCCGGAAAAAGCACACTACTGAATGCACTTGCAGGCGAAGAGAGAGCTATTGTGACCGACACCCACGGCACCACCAGAGACACGATAGAGGACATCGTAAATATAGGAGGAGTACAATTCCGTTTTATCGACACAGCAGGTATCCGTCAGACAGACAACGAGATAGAAGCACTGGGAATAAAACGCAGCAAAGAAGCGGCACGAAAAGCCGAGATAATATTGCTCGTTACGGAAGCAGGCAAATCTGCGGACGCATATAATCTGTTGGAAGACATAGACCTCAAAGACAAAACCGTAATAAGAGTGTTCAACAAGACAGACCTGCTGTCAGAAATACCCCAACATACTGAAGACGAAGTATATATTTCAGCAAAGAAGGGTGATATAGAAGAACTGACGGAGTTGCTGAAGAGGAAAATTCCTGAGGAAGGCGGAGAGGGAGCCATGATTTCCAACACCCGCCATGCAGACGCCCTCCGACGGGCACTAAGTGCCATTCAGCAAGTGCAGAAAGGTCTGACAGAAGGCATTTCAGGCGAGTTCCTGTCAATGGACTTGCAGGACTGTCTCACAGCCTTGGCCGAGATAACAGGCGAGATTACTTCCGAGGAAGTGCTCGGCAACATATTCTCACATTTTTGTATAGGCAAATAAAGCCAATATAACATCAAACAACGTCAAACAACGTCAAACAACGTCAAACAACGTCATATAACGTCAAACAACGTCAAACAACGTCAAACAACATCAAACAACGTCAAACAACGTCAAACAACGTCAAACAACATAATATATGCTTCTCTCAATGACAGGCTACGGCAAAGCCGAATGCCTTATACAGGACAAGAAATACATAGTGGAACTGCGTTCTCTCAACTCCAAGCAAATGGATTTATCCATGCGTCTGGCACCCCTCTTCCGCGAGAAAGAACTGGACATACGCGCCATGCTCACCCAGCAACTGGAGCGCGGCAAAGTGGATTGCGCCATACTGCAGGACAATGCCACCACAGAAAACGCAGGCGCCAACATCAACATCGACCTGCTGGATTCATACGTCAGCCAACTGCAGGCATACGCCGAGAAGAAAGGCTTGCAGACAGATATTCTGGCGATTGCAATGCGCATACCTGATGTTACAAGACCAACCGAGCAAAATAATCTTTCAGACGACGACTGGCGCACACTGCAAACAGCTGTTCTGACCGCCGTGGAGCAGTTCAACGCATTCCGCATACAAGAGGGCAAAGCCCTGCAGCAGATGTTCACCGAGAAACTGAACGGCATACTCGACTTGCTAAGTCAGGTGGAGCCGTTAGAAAAAGAGCGCATTGAGAAGATACGCACACGGCTGGAAGAGAACCTCAGAATGCTTTCGGAAGAAACACGGCAGAACACCGACCGCAACCGACTTGAGCAGGAGATGATATATTATCTTGAGAAACTTGACATCACAGAGGAAAAAGTACGTCTCAGAAACCATATCCGCTATTTCTTCGAGACTATGCAGGAAGAAGAAAAGGGCGTTGGCAAAAAACTCGGGTTTGTGGCTCAAGAGATGGGAAGAGAAATCAACACACTCGGCAGCAAGTCCAACCATTCGGAAATGCAAATCATAGTCGTCAAGATGAAAGACATACTGGAGCAGATAAAAGAGCAAGTACTCAATGTGCTGTAACATGGCCAAACAACCGTAACACCACCATATATCATGATACTAATATTTTGTGCACCGTCAGGTTCGGGCAAGAGTACGTTTGTAAAACACTTGCTCGGCAAATACGACAATTTCGAGTTGTCAATCTCTGCAACCTCACGCAGTCCGCGTGGCACTGAGAAACACGGAGTGGAATACTATTTTCTTTCCGCTGATGAGTTCCGCCGACTCATTGCCGAAGACAAACTGATTGAATATCAAGAAGTATATAAAGATCATTTCTATGGCACACTGCGCAGCGAAATAGAGCGCATTCAGAAGAAGGGTCACCACGTAGTGTTTGACGTTGACGTGAAAGGCGGGCTGAATCTGAAAAAGATTTTCGGCAAAGAAGCAGTGGCAGTGTTCATACAACCGCCTTCGATAGAAGAACTCCGCAGAAGGCTTGAAGGACGCGGAACTGACTCGAAAGAGATGATAGAACAGCGCCTCGCAAAAGCCTCTACAGAGATGCAGGACGCTCCATTCTTTGACCACATTATAGTCAATGACAAACTGGAGACTGCCCTTGCAGACCTCGAGAAACTGCTACATCAATATAAAATGATAAACTGACTGCCACAGAATCAATGAATATAGGCATCTACTCAGGCTCGTTCAACCCTATCCACAAAGGGCACACACAACTCGCGCAATATATATGCGCCTACTGCAGGTTGGATGAGGTGTGGCTTATGGTGTCGCCCAACAATCCGCTGAAAGACAAGTCACAGTTGTGGGACGAGAATCTCAGGCTGCGACTTGCTCAGGTTGCCACTGCCGACTTTCCCCAACTGCGTGCATCCGACTTCGAGTTCTCGCTTCCGCGGCCATCGTACACGGTTGACACTCTGAGAGCACTCAGCAATGCCTATCCTGAGCACAGGTTCTCACTTGTCATCGGGTCCGACAATATGGCAATTTTCGACCGCTGGCGCAGTTATGAGTATATTCTGGAGCACTATCCGGTGATTGTTTACCCCAGAGAAGGGGATGATATTGAGCAACTATGCAAGCGCTACCCGCAAATGAAGACAGTTAAAGGCGCTCCTCTGTTTCCCGTTTCCTCCACAATGATAAGAGAGCGGCTGCGACTTGGAGAGAGCGTGGAAGAATGGGTGGACAAGAGGGTGATAGAACTGATTAATAAAGAAAATTTGCAAGATTGAATTATTTGTTGTAATTTCGTAGCCGAAAAAATATGGTGTATTTCCAAAGCTAATAATCAAAAAAATATATATATTATGATAACGACATTCAATAAGTTACGCGCTGTCAAGGACAGCCTCCCCAGCGGCAGTATGAACGCAATTGCAGAAGAATTGGGCATATCTGCCGATGAAGTTCGCACATATTTCGGCGGTAAAGCTGAAGACGGCACAGGTATTCACATCGAGCCGGGTCCCGACGGAGGTATAGTTACGCTTGACAACACGCGTATATTGGAAGTTGCCCTGCGCATTGCGTGGGAGAACCGCTGATATGCAACAACCTATTAAACATTGACAATCTGCAAGAAAGGCGCTCTGACCAACAATCAGGACGGCTTTCTTTGCATAACATAATATTAGTCTCTAACAACTTAACAAACAACTTTTATAAAAATGAAAAAACGTATCTTAGTGGCTATTGCCGCACTGAGCATCACGAGTGCTACTTTTGCATGGGATTTCCCCGGTTTTGAATGGACGGTTGGTGCCGATGTCACCTCCGCTTATCTGTGGCGCGGACTCAACCTCGGCGGTCTGGCTATTCAGCCTGACGTAATGATCGGCTACGGAGGTCTGCAACTTGAGGCTTGGGCCAACATCTCTCCGCTGGACTATAAGTTCAAAGAGTTAGCACCCGAACTTGATGTCACTCTCTCCTACTCTATCGCCGGATTGAAGGTAGGTGTCAACCACCAATATTATTTCGACAAAACGAAGTATATCGACTGGCGTATGCCCACTCTGGAGCAATATAACGATGGTGACTATGCAGGCAACCAGACCGAAGTGTTTGCCGAGTACAACCTCGGAGACCTGCTGGAAGATGTGCCTCTGCATGTGGGATGGTACACCTATGTAGGCGGTGACGACTATGCCGAGCAGTACGCTGAAGACGGCGAGACCGTTGTCGGCATCAAACGTGCATACTCCACCTATATCGATGTTTCTTATCAGTTCGGGTTGCCCTTAGGATTCTCCCTCACTCCTACCGTAGGTATGTCGCCTTGGAAAGGTATGTACAACTACTATGCTGACGGATTCTCTGTCAACAACATCTCTCTCAAACTCAACTGGGAGTTCGAGGCAGGCGACCACTTCACGCTTGACGTATATGGCATTGGTGCTGTAAACACTGCAGGCATCAACAAAGAGAACGTATGGAGAAACTTCTACAACACCTCAAGCGGCGACTGGAACACACAGCGTCTGCATTTCGCCATAGGACTCGGTATATGGTTCTATTAACCCAAGGTCAGCTAAACAAGACTTACACAAGCACTTTTTACTACGGTGGAAAAACGTTGGATGAAAATATCGTTTGCACTTATGTTTGCAGCCGTAGCTGCATTCTTCCTCTGGGCATATCCCGACCATGAGCAGGAAGACCGCTACTACAGCAATCAGGGACACATCTTCGGCACATACTACAACATACGCTATTGCGCCGGCAAAGACCTTGAGAAAGGCATATTGAAGACTTTGAAGGAGTTTGACAACAGTCTCTCCACCTTCAACCAGAAGTCCACTCTGAGCCTCATCAACCAAAACAAAAGCGAGAGTACCGACAAGTATTTTCGCCAGATGTACAGCAAGGCTCAGCAGGTATGGCAACTCTCTGACGGTGCTTTCGACATCACTGTTGCGCCTCTGGTTAACGCCTGGGGGTTCGGCTTCAAGAACAAAGAGGAAGTGACAGCCGGACTAATTGACAGCCTGCTGCAATACGTAGGAATGCCAAAGACAAGCATGGAGGGGGAACTGCTGAAAAAGACCGACCCGCGCATTATGCTTGATGCCAGTGCCATAGCCAAAGGTCAGGCATGCGATGTAGTGGCTGAGTACCTGAGAAAACAAGGCTGCAAGAACCTGCTGGTGGACATAGGAGGCGAGGTGGTGCTGCAGGGAGTGAACGAGAAAGGCGAACCATGGCGCGTGGGAATAACCAAACCGCAAGACGACCTTACGGGCACTCATAACGAAATTCAGGAAATCATATCTTCCACCTCTCTCTCAATGGCGACCTCAGGCAACTACCGTCAGTTCTATTTCGACAACGGAGTGCGCCGATCGCACACTATTGACCCCAGAACAGGTTACCCCGTCAATCACTCTCTTCTCTCAGCCACGGTGATTGCAGAAAACTGCATGACGGCCGATGCCCTCGCTACCGCTTGCATGGTGCTGGGAAAAGACAGTGCTTTGAGTATGATCAGTGCTTTGCCAGGCACCGACTGCTACCTCATCTACTCCTCCGGAGACAGCATTGCCATCCTGATGACCGAGGGCATGAAAGCACTGACAGGAAAATAAATTTGCATATACGGGAAAAAGTTAGTACCTTTGCGGGCTAATTTCGTAAAATGAAAGAAAAGGGCTTTATACTGATGTTGGTTCTGGTGCTTGCCACTTCGTGTGGTGAGTATCAGAAACTTCTTAAGTCTGCCGATCCAGAACTGAAGTATGAGAAGGCTATCGAATATTTCAACCAGAAGAAATATTCCAAAGCGCTCACTCTCTTCGACGATATTTCAACCTACTACAAGGGCACCGAGCGGAGCGAAGACGTGCTCAACTACCTCTCACGCTGCTACTACGGTCAGAAAGACTACACATCGGCTGCCGAATACTATCAGATTTACATCCGTAACTATCCAAAAGGAAGATACATCACCGAAGCGCGATTTATGCTCGGACATTGCTACTATCTCGACTCGCCTGATGCCCGGCTTGACCAAGCTGTTACACGCAATGCCATCACACACCTCACCGAGTTTGTAGAACTCTATCCCGAGAGTGAATACGCTGCGCAAGCATATGAAGAGATAGACGCAATGAACAACAAACTGGCGCAGAAAGAGTATTATTCCGCAAAACTATACTACAACCTCGGCACTTATCTGGGCAACAACTACGAGTCGTGCGCCATCGTGTCGCGCAATGCTCTGAAAAACTATCCCGGAAACAAGTATCGGGAAGAGTTCAGTTGGCTCATTCTGCAGTCGAAATACCAACAACTGGTGAACAGTGTATCAGAGCGCAGGCAGGAAAGAGCACAGGACACCGAAGACGAGTGCTACAATTTCATAACAGAGTTTCCGCAGTCAAAACACAAGAAAGCTGCCGAGAAAATACGCGACGAACTCCGCAAGATGATGAAGGATTAAGCAAACGCCGAGTCAGGCTAAAGTTAACAAGATTATCAATAAACATACAATATTATATATGGATTACAAAAACAGCAAAGCGCCTCACAACACTGTGACCCGCGACATGAATGAACTCAGTCAGAAGGTGGGCAACGTTTACGAAACTGTTGCCATCATTTCAAAGCGTGCAAACCAGATATCGCAGGAACTGAAGAAAGAACTCGATGCAAAACTTCAGGACTTCAATGTTCCTCAGGAGAATATCGATGAGGTGTTCGAGAACAAAGAGCAAATAGAAATCTCACGTCAATACGAGGTTCTGCCCAAACCGTCGCTGCTGGCTACCGAAGAGTTTTTGGAAGACGAACTCACCATCCGCAACACTTCGAAAGACAAGGCACTGGAAGAGTAACCTCAAGCAAGACTTATGCTGCAAGGCAAACACATACTTGTAGGTATCTCCGGCGGAATAGCCGCATACAAGATTCCCGAACTGATTCGCCTCTTGAAGAAAGCAGGCGCTGAAGTGTGTGTATGCACCACGCGAAATGCCCTGCAGTTTGTTACTCCGCTTACGCTGGAGACTCTGTCCAACAACCGCGTTTACAGCGATGTGTTTGCTCCCCATAACGAGCACCAGACGGAGCATATCTCCCTGCCAGACTGGGCCGACCTGATGATAATTGCTCCTTGTACGGCAAACGTGATAGGCAAGATGGCGGCAGGTATAGCAGATGATGCGCTTAACACCACTTTTCTTGCCATGCTCAAGCCTGTTATCGTGGCACCTGCGATGAACGACAAGATGCTTCAACACCCCGCAGTGCAGCGCAATCTGCAAACGATAAGAGAATACCCAAATGTGACCGTGCTCGACTGCGATGAAGGCTTTCTTGCATGCGGCACTCAGGGCAAAGGGCGGATGCAGGAGCCTGAAGACATACTGCAAGCAGCCGACTGCCTGCTCGAGAAAAAAAACATGCTCGGCAAGCGGGTGCTGATTACAGCAGGACCCACACAGGAGAAGATTGACCCTGTGCGTTACATCTCCAACTATTCTACAGGCAAGATGGGCTACGCTCTGGCACGTGCATGCATGCTTCGCGGAGCGGAAGTGACGCTGATAAGCGGACCGAGTGCAGAGCACTTCAGTGGAAAGACTGTCAGAGTAACATCTGCGCAAGAGATGCTCAATGCGGCTGTAGCTGAGTTCGTCAATGCCGATATTGCCATATTGTGCGCTGCCGTGGCCGATTATCGCCCTGAGCAGACTGCCGACAAAAAAATCAAGCGCAACGGCGAAAGTATGCTCCTGCCGCTTGTGCCCAATGCTGACATCGCCGCCACATTGGGCAAGCAGAAGAAATCAAACCAGCTGCTCGTGGGGTTTGCACTCGAGACTGACAACGAGGAGCAGAATGCCATAGAAAAGATGCAACGGAAAAATCTGGACTGCATTGTGCTCAACTCGCTTCAAGACAAGGGTGCGGGCTTCGGTTGCGACACCAACAAGGTGACGGTGTTTGGTGCTGACGGCAGAAAGACCGTCCTCCCCCTCGCAAGCAAAGACGAGATAGCATCAGCTATCATCAACCTTTTGGCCTACCCGCATTAATCATATCGCCAGCTCACTGAGGCAGGGCACATTGATGCGCCGCCTTACAGATTAACAAAAAAGGAGTCAACCTGACTCCTTTTCTTGTTTCTGTTAGTCTTTCTTTACGAAGCGTGAGAAGAGACCTCTGCGTTTGGGTTCCTCTTCCGCTTGAGACGTCTCCTCGGCAGGCTCTTCTTCGGCGGGGACTTCTTCGGGCACCCAGGCCTGACGTTCTTCTATAGTTCCGAACTTCTGCTCCACGTAACCAATAACATCGTTAAGCGCTTCAGTAAAATGCTTGAAGTCTTCTTTATAGAGAAATACTTTATGTTTCTCGAATGTAGGCACTTCTTCCTCTCCTGATTTTTTCTTGCTCTCCGTAATACAAAGATACAAATCTTCGTTACGGGCTTTCTTTACATCAAGGTAATAAATTCTCTTACCTGCTTTCACCGAGCGCGAGAACACTATCTCGGGCTCTCGTCTGTCATCAAATCTGCGATTTTCCATCTCCATGAAAATTAAATTAATATTATCTTTATGCCAAGACACTTTCTTGACGCATGCAAAATTACTGCAAGATTTCGAGATATGCAAAACATTTTTTGCTATTTTTATAAATTGGCTGTATAAAATGCCTTTGCAAGCACAAATATTGCCTTGTCTGTTTCCTAATAATTTGGAAATTCACAAAAATAAACTAACTTTGCAGTCGAAACATGTATCACCCATAACCTAATCAGCCATGGCAAAAAACAAAGGAGCAGCGGTCAGATACCGTACAATCGACAGATGTTTGCGCGACACGCGCCGCAAATACGGAGTAAAAGAACTCAGTCAGGCATGCGCCCGAGAGTTGACCACCGTATATTCCACTCCCATTGCAGTCAGCATACGGCAGATTTACACCGACCTCAACTACATTGAGAGCCTTGAAGGCTTCGGTGCTGACATACAGCGCATCAGAGACGGCAAGAAAGTGTATATGCGCTACGCAGACCCCGAGTTCTCCATAGAGCGTTCGCCGCTCAACAATGAGGAGACCGACCAACTGCGGGAGACCATACAGATGCTCAATCGTTTCAAAGGAATGCCGCATTTCGAGTGGATGGAGGAGACATTGAGCAGACTGGAAGACAGTTTTCGTCTCACAGGGAGCAAGGAGAGTGTTATTGCCTTCGAGCAGAACACTGACATGAAGGGACTGGAGTACATCAAACAGATGTTCAACGCCATCGTAACAAAGAGTGTACTCAATCTTCGCTACAAATCTTTTCAGTCGTACAAACCTGCCGAGTGTGAGTTTCATCCGTATTTCCTCAAGCAATACGACAGTCGGTGGTTCGTTTTCGGACTTAAAATGCCGCAAAATGAGATATCCAATTTTGCTCTCGACTGCATTGAGTCTATCTCACAATCTATTATGCCGTATATCGCCCAACCTGCCAACCTCAATTTCAACAATTATTTCGACGATGTTGTAGGAGTGACGGTAACCAAAGAGCCCGTACGCCATATTGTTATACGTGTGTCGGGCGAGCGCTATCCTTACATAAAAAACAAGCCTCTCCACCATACCCAGCACAACTACGACCGTGAGATGAAAATCACCATTGATGTCCGACCCAATAAAGAACTGATAACGATGCTGCTTTCGCTCGGAAGTCAAATTGAAGTACTTGAACCGCAGGAGGTTCGTGATATGATGCGTGAGCACGTCAGAACCATGAACAGGTTCTACAAATAAAAGTAAGCCTTTCATATAATATAGTCATATAATATAGGTGGTATACTTGTATTAATCATTCAAGCAATAATGTTGCTCACTCTTTGCTATCTCTTTATTGTACATTTGCACACAACTTTCTACGCTGATACTTATTTGATATATTATACAAATTGAAAACCTTGCGGGCGGAGGATACAATATTTTGCATTTGTGCAATTCACAGAAATGTATTACCTTTGTACCCGCAATCAATAAACATGGCGCAGCGGCGCAATAATTATGATTAACAGAACTCTCGTAAGAACCAAAGTCATTCTGACTCTCTTCGCGTTTTTTCAAAACAAAGACAAAACGCCTCACACTGCGGAAAAAGAACTAATGCGTTCATTTTCCGACACCTACAATCTCTATTGTCTCTTACTTATGTTGGTTGACGAACTGACCGACTATGCACGCAAACGCATAGAAGAAGGACAGGAAAAAGCACTCGCTATGCACATCGACTACAACCCTAACCCAAGGTTCGTCAACAACCGCTTCGCTGATCAGCTGTTCCAAAACAGACAACTGAGACACATAGCCGAAGACCAACAACTCAGTTGGGACAGCGCTCACGAAGCCATAGCCTCACTCTACAAACAAATAACTGAAACCGACATCTACAAAGATTACATGTCCGCACAAGAGTCTTCCTACGATGCCGACAAAACTCTCTGGCGCAAACTCTTCACCTTCTTCCTGCCCGACAACCCCACCCTTGAGAACGCATTGGACGAACTTGAGGTGTCACTGGACGGCAGTGGCTGGACGGCAGACGACAACGTGGTTATGAGTTACGTCGTGAAAACCATCAAGCGCTTCAACGAAGACAACGGAGCCGACCAACCGCTGCTCCAGATGTTCGACCATGAGGAAGAACTCACTTTCGCCAAGAAACTGCTCAAAGAAACCATTGCGCACTCGGAGGAATATGAGAAGATGATTGAAGACAAACTAAAGAACTGGGACGCTGAACGCATTGCATACATGGATATGCTTATTATGAAAACAGCTATTGCCGAACTGTTTGCTTTCCCCGATATAGCAGCCCAAATAACCATCAATGAGTATCTTGACATTGCCCGTGAATACTCCACCGACAACAGCCCGCAGTTCATCAACGGTATGCTTGACGAGATAATAAAAGAGCAAACCAAACAGGGCAAGATGCTCAAAGGACTGGCAATAAAATAATGTTAACAAACATAAACTGACAAACAATCCAAACACTAATAATTATGCTAAACTTAATTCTTTTGCAAGACGCTGCCGGAGCAGCACAAAGCGCTAATAGCGGCAACAACTGGACCTTCTGGGTGATGATGATTCTCATCTTCGTAGTATTCTACTTCTTCATGATTCGTCCTCAAACAAAAAGACAGAAAGAACTGCAGCAGAAACGCGATGCCATAAAGAAAGGCGACAAAGTGATAACTGCAGGCGGAATATACGGCGAAGTAAAAGATATTCAGGAGAATGCCTTCATTATCACAATCGCCAAAGATGTAACCATCAAAGTGGACAAATCGTCAGTTACACCTATTGAAGAAGAGACCACCACACCCAAGAAAGACTAAACGACCGACCTATTTCATTGAGCAGACTGACTGACATACTGAAACGTATGTGGGCAAAACTGAAGGGTTTTCTGCGTGACCGCAACTTGTTCACCTTCTGCCTGTTTCTTATTTTTGCCGCCATACTATGGTTCGGACACGCAATGAACGCTGTGCGCGAACGAACTATGAGTATCACCATGGTTTACTCCGGTGTGCCAGACGATATTTCATTCGAGCAACCCCTGCCGCTCTCCCTCAGTTTCACCATTCGTGACCAAGGCAAGCGTTTGCAGAAATACAAAGAGTCAACCTTAGCACCCGTAGAGGTTGATCTTTCTCAGCAACTGACACAAAAAGAAGGGCATATACATATAGCGTCCGACCAAATAAAAAGCAAGATAGCAGACCAGTTGCAAGGCACTGCCAAAATACAGAGTATCAGACCAGAAGTGATAGAAGGCACATATTTTACCCAGATGAAAAAGAAAGTGCCCGTATGCATAGACGGTATCATCAGCCCTGCAGCACAGTATATGTTCACCGACTCGCCGCACGTAGAACCTTCAAATGTGTATGTATATGGCAGAAAGTCCGCCCTCGACTCGGTAACACAGGTGCTAACCACCACGCTCAACTATACCGGCCTGCGTGACAGCCTTACTGCGGTTTGCGCACTTGAGACTGTAGCAGACATCAGACTCTCCAACGACTCCGTGACGGTAAGAGCAACCGTAGAGCAGTTCACCGAGAAAAGTTTCACACTGCCCATTATTGTCAAAGACGTGCCGGCAGACCAACATCTGCGCACCTTCCCATCCACCGTGCAGGCTACAGTCAGAACAGCGCTTCAACACTTCAACGATATCAGCGAAAGCGACATGGAAGCCATATGCCGATATCCGAAGACAGAAACCAACACTCTGCCCGTAACGCTCATGTACACAGACAAGCACATCATTCAGGCACGAGTAACACCCGCCGAAGTGGAATACATAATTGAACACTGACGATGAGACCTATTCAGATGGTTGACCTGCAAACGCAGTATCAACAGATAAAACCCGAAATCGATAACGCCATTCAACAGGTCATTGACAATGCAACCTTCATCAAAGGACCTCAAGTAAGCGACTTTACAGCACATCTCGCCAAGTGGTTATCCGTAAAAAACGTAATCACCACGGGCAACGGCACAGATGCGTTGCAGATTGCCCTCATGGCACTCGGTCTCAAACAAGGCGATGAGGTTATTACGCCCGATTTCACTTTTATAGCCACTGCCGAAGTGGTTGCTCTGCTGGGACTAACACCCGTAGTGGTAGATGTGGACGAGCGCACAATGAACATGAGTGCCGAAGCAGTAAGCCGCGCCATCACTCCCAAAACCAAAGCCATAGTGCCTGTTCATCTGTTCGGACAATGCGCCGACATGCAGGCAATAATGCAACTGGCTGAGCAGCATCACTTGTATGTAGTGGAAGACGCCTGCCAGGCTATAGGTGCAGAATACACTTTTGCCGATGGCAGAACTGAGAAAGCCGGTTGTATGGGGCATATAGGTTGTACATCATTCTTCCCATCGAAAAATCTTGGATGCTATGGCGATGGAGGAGCCATCTTCACCAACGATGACGAATTGGCTGCACGCATGCGTGCCATCGCCAACCACGGCATGGTGGTCCGCTATCATCACGACATGATTGGTGTCAACTCACGTCTGGACAGCATTCAGGCCGCTGTGTTAAACGTCAAACTGCAGCATCTGGACGACTACATCCAATCACGCCGTCAGGCAGCAGACTGCTACGACAAAGCGTTCGCTCACAACCCGAATATAAAGATTCCTTTCCGCGACCCTAACTCCACACACGTTTTCCACCAATATACCATACAACTAAACGGCATAGACCGAGACATACTCAGGCAGAAACTTGCCGAAGCAGGCATACCCGCTATGGTTTATTACCCTGTGCCGCTTCATCTGCAGAAAGCTTACCAAGACCCACGCTACAAAGAGGGCGATTTTCCCGTGTCGGAGCACTTGGCACAATGTGTACTCTCGCTGCCTATGCACACTTGTCTCACTGAAGAACAACTGCAATACATCACCCGTACCGTCAACCAACTCACCACCAACCGCTAACAACTCTCATGGCTGAAAAAAACACCTTGTCACAAGAGACCCTCCTCAAGCAGAAAACCACTCTCACACCTCTGCAGATTCAGGAGATACGTATTCTGGAGTATCCCACCCTGGAACTGGAACAACGTATCGAACGCGAGATTGAGGAGAATCCAGGATTGGAGGCCGGTGAAGACAACGAGCACAACGCTGAAGACGAAGATATCAGCAACGACAATGAAGACGCACTGCAAAACGAAGACTTTGACCTCAATGAATATATCTCCGATGACGACTACGATGTGCCTGACTATCGGACACGCACCAACAATATCTCTCCCGATGACAAACAGGAGGACATTCCGTTCTCTGTAGGACAATCATTCCAAGAGCAACTACTTTCCCAACTGGGTATGCTGAAAATAACTCCGTTGCAGCAGAAAGTGGCACAATACGTCATCGGCAATATTGACGAAGACGGCTACCTGAGGCGGGAACCCGAACAACTGGTCGATGACCTCGTGTTCAGAGCCAACATCACCATCTCTGACCAGGAAATGGCTGAAATAATCAACCTCATACAGAGCACCTTTGAACCCGCAGGCGTCTGTGCACGCGACCTGCAGGAGTGCCTGCTGCTGCAACTCAAACGCAAGCAACAGACACCCGCCGTTGAACTGGCTAAGACAATACTTGAGAAAAAATACAAAGAGTTCACCTCACACCACTATCAGAAGATAATAGAACGATACTCGCTCTCCGACCAACAACTCAAAGACGCCATTATAGAAATACAAAAACTTAATCCGAAACCTGGCAATACCTACTCGCAAGACGTTTACAATGCCACTGCCGTCATTCCTGATTTCATCATCGAGGTCGAAGAAGGCTCTATCAGCATTGCTCTCAACAACGGCAATATCCCAGAACTGCGGGTCAACCGCGAGTTCAACCTTATACTGCAGCAATATCAGGCTCAACCCACACACAGCAAGCAGGAGAAAGATACCATTGCCTTCATCAAAGACCGCATTGACTCCGCACGGTGGTTCATTGACGCCATCAACCAACGCAACCAGACGCTGCTCCGCACTATGAGAACCATTGTCGCCATACAGCGGGACTATTTCCTCGAAGGCGATGAGGCACTGCTCAAACCTATGATTCTCAAAGACGTGGCCGACCGCACAGGATACGATGTAAGCACTATCTCACGTGTCAGCAACTCCAAATATGCACAAACACCCTACGGTATTTTCCCACTCAGATACTTCTTCTCCGAAAGTATGACAAACGAAGAGGGAGAAGAAGTGGCAACACGGGCTATAAAAAATACACTGCAGCAAATTATCACCAACGAAGACCCGCAAAAACCACTCAACGATGATGAACTGGTGGTGATGCTCAAAGAGAAAGGTTTTCCCATTGCCCGACGTACAATTGCCAAATATCGAAAACAACTGGGCATACCAGTAGCAAGACTCAGAAAAAAACTGTGAATCAAGCATTGAGATACATATCGCTTGCTATCAGCATTGTGCTCTACCCCATGCTGATACCTGCATACGCTATGCTGTTGCTCTTCGGCGCATTTTCCTCTCAGGGTCTTGACTTGCCATGGTTATACAAAGTGATAACGGTGGGCGGCACTCTGCTGCTAACCTGCATTATTCCTTTCAGCATCATACTGATGATGATAAAACAAGGGCAACTGAAAGATGCTTACATCGAGGACAAAGAGGCGAGGCTGACACCTTATCTCTACAGCATATTCTCCTCTATTGCGTGGTGCTTCTACCTATGGCGCGTTGTGCACATGCCACATATAGTATGCGTAATGGCTATAGGTGCAACGGTTGCTCTGGTAGTTGTAACCATAATCAACCACTGGTGGAAAATTTCCTCTCACCTCAGCACCTTAGGTGCCCTCATAGGCAGCGTTGCGGGCTACCAGTATGCCAACCCCGCCACATTCAATCTCTGGTTAATACCGTCTCTGTTAGGTGTTTCTCTGATGCTGGCTTGCGCCCGCATATACCTCAATGCACACACTTCTATGCAGACTGTTGCAGGCTTGCTGCTCGGACTACTTTTTACTATGCTGCCCGCTATGCTATTCTAAAAAACCGTCAGCAGAAAAAACATTTGCCACTTCATATTTTTTTTCGTATCTTTGCACGCTTAATATGCGACTACAATGCGAAGAATTCTCTATTATATGCTTTTGCTGGCTTTAAGTCTTGTACAGACTATTACTGCACAACAGATTACGCTGTCCCAGAATTCCACTATAAGTCTGCTTACCTGTACCCCAGGCAACGAGACCTATAGTAAATACGGACACTCAGCCATCAGGGTTTGTGACCCCGAACAAGACATCGACTACACCTTCAATTACGGAGTATTCAATTTCAACACCAAGGACTTCTACCTCAAGTTCGTACGAGGCGAAACATGGTATCAACTCGATGTAGAGGATACCGACTGGTTCATCTACACCAGCAGCCGTATCGGCAGAACAACCTATGAGCAAGTGCTCAATCTGACTCACGAGCAACGGCAAGCGCTGCTTGACAAACTGCTTGATAACTACCAACAAAAAAACAGATATTATCTCTACAACTTCGTGTTCGACAATTGTGCCACACGGCCTTATCACCTCATCAAGCAAGTAGTGCCCGACATTGAGAACACCGTTCTCGCCACGCCCTTGCCTTTTGAAGGTTCAGATGCCACACCTACATACCGCCAACTGGTAAGGCACTACTCAGAACCATACTCATGGCCAAAGTTCGGCATTGACTTCATATTCGGTGCTGATGCAGACAAACGGGTTTTGCCTGAAAGACGCTTGTTTATGCCAGAGCAACTGATGAACCTCATGAAGCAAGGTGCCTACAGCGACGGCTCTCCCCTAATTCTAAGCGACGACTCACAAGAATTCGTAATAGGCAGAAAACCTTGGTGGATTTCGCCTTACATGCTTATTGTACTCCTGATAGCGTTAATGACAGTTATGACAATGGTTGACCTGAGGCGAGGCAAAACAAGTCTTTGGTTTGATAGCATGCTATGGGTAGGTGGAGTGATACTCTCAATAGTGGTTTGCTACCTGAGTTTCTTCTCTATACATCCGTTGGTAAAGCATAATCTCAACCTGCTCGTCATAAATCCGTTACTACTGGTACCGATAGTAATGACAATGTTCCACAAATCACGCAAGTGGCTTTTGAGCAACATTGCTCTGGCAGGCATCTGCATACTGGTGCTCTCGTTAGTCAGAATAGCATGCATATCTGTTCAGGCATGGCACTGGATAATAGCAATACCAATTGTACACAGTGTAAGACTAATGGCCATAGGACATAAGCAACTATATTCGCTATGCAGCCATATAGTAAGCAAGCGAACAGCCTTGCTGGCAAGCGCCATTGCACTCTGCGCCACCATAAATGCAGAGCAGCGACTGACGGTAGTGGTATGCGTGGACGGACTCAACCGGCAGGCACTCGGCGAGATGCGAGGCTATTGGCAGCAGGGAGGACTGCGCACACTTGACGAAGAAGCTCACGAGTCAACTCTTAGTTTTCCACATCTCATTTACGGCGGATGCGAGTCAGTGGCAACAATAATGACAGGTGTCACTCCTGACGAGCACGGCATTACCTCCAACCGCTTTTTCGACCGGAAGGACAGGAAGGTGAAAAACATCTTCACAGACACTTCGGAGCGAGGTATAGGCACCGACCTTCAATTGTCACCCAAAGCACTCATTGCTCCTACTCTCGCCGATGAATTCAGAATGAGGCACTCTGACCGCAGCAAGATCTATGCTATCGGAATACACCCTGAAACTACCATTCTGCTTGCAGGGCATGCCGCCAATGCATGCACATGGCTCGAGCAAAACAATCAATGCTGGGCAACCACAGGCTACTATTCCGAAGGTCTGCCTGCTGCTGCAGACGAGATAAACATATCGGGCAGAATAAGCACACTCGTCTCACAACCTTGGACTCCCAGAATGGAACCGACTACATATATGCACCCCACTGCCACCGAGAAGAAAAACGGGTTTTCATATCAGCAGAAAGATGTGCTACTACAATCACCTGCAGCCAATACCCTCGTTATCGAACTCGCGCTCGCACTTCAGAAATCGGCAGCACTCGGATTAGACAAGCAGGCTGATTTGCTTATGCTCGAACTAACTGTCAACTCGCCCGCTGCACAGTCGGATTTAATAGAAACAGCCGAGCAAGAAGATATGTATATTCGTCTCAATCAGGACTTAGGCTGGCTGATGGAACAGTTGGAGAAGCGTATCGGGAAAGACAATTTCCGACTTATTCTCTTTGGCAAACCGCAACTTGGCACAGGCAGAAACACACTGCAACGAGCCAACCTGCAAACAGGTTGGTTTAATACAGAGCGCACAGCAGCACTTTGCAATACGTATCTGATGGCTGTTTACGGACACGAACGCTGGATAGACGGGGGATTTTGTAACAGCATCTTTCTCAACCGCACCCTAATTGAGCAGAAGAAAATGAAGTTATATGATATTCAGCGGCAAGTAAGTAGTTTTCTTCTGGAGTTTGAGGGCACAAAAGCCGCATACCCTTTCACCGATGTGATGCTTCTGCCCAACGGAGGAGAGCAAGAGAAACTAAGGTGCTCGCTCAACAAACATACAGCAGGTGATGTGGTGTTTTTACTTGAGTCCCTGTGGCTGACAGGCGAAAATGAGAAGAATGCTGTTGACTGCGTGGCAGACCAAGAGCCTGTTGCACCACTGCTATTCTGGACCACCAACATAACCGCCATGCCTGAACGCGACTTAAAAGCTACTGACGTGAAAGAAATAATACTAAAATAAATACAATAGAATATGGAATTCTACGAATGTAAAGTTGCCTACCAACGAGAAGTAGGCGAAGGCAAACTGCAAAAACAATCAGACGTTTATCTTATCGAAGCAGTATCGTTCGGTGATGCCGAAGCAAGAGTGCTGGAAGAAGTTCGTCCTTTCGTATTCATGGGGCAGGAGATAGAAATGAAATCTATCAAGAAAGTGCTTTATGCCGAGGTGCTGCCCAATCCTCAAGGACACTTCTGGTTCAAGGCAAAAGTGCTGCTAACCACCGTTGACGAAAGTGCAGGCAAAGAGAAGAAAATATCAATAAACATGCTTGTACAAGATATCGACATGGAGTCGGCTTACCAAGCCATCAATCAGTTCATGAAAAACTCCATCACCGACTATGAAATTACCAACCTGCAAGTGACAGGCATTGTTGACGTGCTCAGCTTGGTAAAAAACGCCGACTGAACCCGCAGTCATCAATTTCAATGAGTATTCATGCCAACATACGACAAATCTGTTCAACGCTCCCCGAGGGAGTGAAACTGCTTTGCGTTAGCAAATATCATACAATAGAGCAGACACAAGAGGCATACGATGCCGGCATTCGTGATTTCGGAGAAAGCCGCGCAGCCGAACTGGAACAGAAAGCCCTCGCTCTGCCTGACGATATACGCTGGCATTTCATAGGTCATCTGCAACGCAACAAAGCGAAAAACGTTTGCCGATATGCATCAATGATTCAGAGTGTGGACTCGTTACCTCTGCTAATCACCATCAATTCTGTTGCTACCAAACAGATGGACGTATTATTGGAGATTCACGTCGCAGAAGAAACCACTAAAACAGGTCTCTCTGTTGAGCAACTCAACCTGCTGTTTCAGCAAAACGACCTGTTCTCGCTTCGCAATATCCGCATACGAGGACTTATGGGTATGGCAACGCAAACCGACGACACTGCACAGATACATAGAGAGTTCAAGCAACTGAAAGAATTGTTTGACCAACTGCGCAGAACCCGCTTTGCCGACAAACCATACTTCGACATCTTGTCAATGGGAATGTCAAATGACTATGAGATTGCAATCAGCGAAGGAAGCAACATGGTTAGAATAGGCAGCCTAATCTTCGACGGACAAAACGAATGAAAAAAGCATACGTCGCCATATTGATTATGCTGTGCCTGAGCAATACAGCCCTGGCAAGACGTGTGCGCTTCTTCGGCTACGTGCTCGATGAGGACAACCGCGGAATAGAGCTTGCCAATGCATACATAGAAGGGACAACTGTCGGTACAACCACCAACCGCAACGGTTACTACGACCTGCAAGCCGATATTGCCGACAGCGTAACACTGGTGTATTCAATGGTTGGCTACGAGACCATCAGGCAGCGTTTCCTCACAGAACGTGACGTACTGCAAATCAACGTAGTGCTACCAGCATCTGCCGAAGCATTGTCAGAAGTGGAGGTGAGAGCAGTGCAGCGACAAACAGGACAAATGGACAAAATAGATGTCTCCCAGACACGTCTCATGCCGGATGCCTCAGGAGGCTCCATCGAAAGCATTCTTATCACTTTTGCAGGCGTAACTCAAAACAACGAACTCTCATCGCAATACAATGCCCGAGGCGGCAACTTCGATGAGAACGAGGTTTACGTGAACGGAATAGAAGTATATCGACCACTGCTTATCAGAGCCGGACAGCAGGAAGGACTCAGTTTTGTCAATGCCGACATGGTGCAAGACGTCAGTTTCTCGGCAGGAGGATTCGATGCCATGTATGGCGACAAGATGTCTTCTGTGCTCGATATCACATATAAAAAACCCACACAGTTCGAGGCAACCTTGTCGGCAAGCATTCTCGGCGCTTCGGCATACGTGGGTACAGGCGACAGCACTTACTCAATGATGCACGGCATCAGATACAAAACATCCAAATATATGCTCGGAGCCTTGCCAACAAAAGGTAATTACCAGCCCAATTTCGTTGACTATCAGACTTATATTACATGGAAACTTGACAAAAAACGGATGCATGAAGGACTCAGTTCACGCTGGCAAATGAGTTTTATGGGCAACTTCTCGCAAAACTCATACCGCTTCAAGCCAGAGACCGCATCCGAGAGTTTCGGAGGACTAAGTGCCACCCGCAAACTGACCATCGGCTTCGAAGGACAAGAGAAAGACCTGTTTCGCACAGCCTTTGCCGCCCTCGGGGCAAAAGGCAAGGTAAACAACGAAGTGGAGACAGGCTTCAACCTCTCAGGTTTCTACACCAATGAGCAGGAGAATTACGACATCACAAACGACTACTTCATGACCGATGACCCCGAGACCGACCTTACTGACGCTGGAGGACAGACGCCCGCAGAAGCAAACGTAAAAGACCAGGCATTAAGCGGCGACTCCATCAAAGGCAACGTGCTGGGCAAAGGCATGTTCCATGAGCATTCGCGCAACAGACTAAGCGCAGGAGTAGTCACCCTCGCCCACAACGGCATCTGGACGCGCAACCAAAACAAAATGCAATGGGGTATCTCCGCACAAGCCGAACTAATCAGTGACAACATCCAAGAGTGGCAATGGCGCGACTCGATGGGCTACAGCATGCCAACCTCTGCTGATGACATGAATTTGTACTACTCGCTCAGAGGCAGCAAGCAGATGCGTTCGGCACGATTGCAAGCCTATTTGCAAGACACCTACAAGTGGTCAACCAAAGCAGGCAACATATTGCTTACCGCCGGCGTAAGAGCACAATGGTGGTCGTACAATAAAGAGTTTCTCTGCTCACCCAGAGCCTCACTAACCTTCCTGCCGGGTTGGAAACGAGACTTCTCATTCCGCCTTGCCACAGGACTCTATTATCAGGCACCATTCTATAAAGAACTGCGCCGGATGGTGACAGGGGCAGACGGCATCACACGTATCAGTCTCAACCCCGACATCAAAGCCCAAAGAAGCGTACACGTCATTCTCGGAGCGGACTACTATTTCAGAGCCTGGGGCAGACCATTCAGACTTACCGCCGAAGCCTATTATAAGTATATCGACCGCGTAGTCAACTACACTGTGGAAAACGTGCGTATCCGCTATTCGGGAGAAAACGACGGAATAGCCTATACCACAGGCATCGACCTCAAACTATATGGCGAACTTGTACCCGGAGCCGAATCGTGGATTTCACTCTCCGCCATGCGTTCGCGGCAAGACCTCGCTAACGACGACCAAGGCTGGATAACAGGTATGAACGAGCAACGATTTGCCTTCTCGATGCTCTTCCAAGACTATATACCGCGACTGCCTCAACTGAAGGTGCACCTCAAAACCATCGTGTCAGATGGTCTGCCATTTGCACTGCCTAACAACCCAAGCATCAGAGGACACATGAAAACCTATTTCCGACTGGACATAGGTGCCAGTTGGGAATTCACACAGAAGGCCTATGCATGGATGCGCAAATCTAAACATGTCAAACGATGGGCACTGCAATTTGAGGTATTCAACCTCACAGACTACAAGAACGTCAACTCCTACTTCTGGGTAACAGATGCCCACAACACATTGTGGGCATGCCCCAACTACCTGACCGGCAGAATGTTCAACGGAAAAATAACTATCGATTTATACTAATTTGATTTATATATTAATTGCATATATCCGCATATAACCGACATCAAAACGCACACTACTATGGCAGATAATAAGACTCAGGAAACCCCAATGATGCGGCAGTTCAGAGAGATAAAACAGAAGTATCCCGATGCCATGCTGCTCTTTCGCTGCGGCGACTTTTACGAGACCTATGCAGAAGATGCCGTAATAGCATCCAAAGTACTGAACATCACCCTTACCCATCGAAACAACGGAGGTTCAGCGCCTGCTACCGAGATGGCTGGCTTTCCTTATCATGCCCTTGATACTTATCTGCCCAAACTGGTGCACGCAGGCATGAGAGTAGCTATATGTGACCAACTTGAAGACCCCAAACTTACCAAGACACTTGTCAAACGGGGTGTAACCGAGCTGGTGACCCCTGCAGTCAGTTATTCTGACACAACCCTCGAGACCAAAGAAAACAATTTCCTCGCCTGCGTTGTATTGCCCGACACTAAGAAAAAACAGCCTGCTGTAGCTCTCACCGGTTTGGCTCTGCTCGACATATCCACCGGCGAGTTTCTGGTAGCAGAAGGCTATAACGACCATATAGACCGCCTTTTGGGCAATTTTGCACCGAAAGAAGTTCTATACGAGCGCGGCAGACGCTCTGAGTTTGAAAATGCCTTTGGTAGCAAATACTTTACGTTTGAATTGGAAGACTGGATGCTTACACCTGAGAGCGCTAACGACAGACTGACAAAACAATTCGAGACTACCAATCTGAAAGGCTTCGGAGTCAGCCACATGGAAGCTGCTGTCTGCGCCGCAGGAGCCATTCTCCACTATCTTGACCTCACGCAACATCTGCAGACAAGTCACATCAGAGGGCTCAGCAGAATAGAAGAAGACAGATATATGTGGCTCGACCGCTTCACCATCCGCAACCTCGAGATATACGGTTCGGCAGGAGAAGGGGGCAAAACATTGCTTGACGTTATGGACAAAACCGTATCGCCAATGGGAGGACGACTGCTGAGAAGATGGATTTCTTTCCCTCTGAAAGATGCTAAAAGAATAAGAGAAAGACAACAAGTCGTAGAATATTTTTTCCGTTACCCCGACCAAAAAGATGAGTGTGTGGAACTTATCAGCAGCATGGGAGACTTAGAGCGACTGGCAGGCAAAGTTTCTACAGGTAGAATTAACCCGCGCGAAGTTCTGCAATTGTCCTATGCACTTAGCGCCATCGAACCTATTAAACAAATGTGCACCAACAGCGGTGACCAGCAACTGGCAAAACTCGCAGGACAACTGCAACTGCTGCAAGAGATAAGAGAACTAATAAAACACACCATCTCACCTGCCGCACCCGCACTCACAAGCAAGCCCGACTACATCAGAGACGGAGTTGACGCCGAACTCGACGAACTTCGCCATCTGCAACACGACGGCAAAGCATATCTTATGAATCTGCAACAACAAGAAGCAGAAAGAACAGGCATCCAAAGTCTTAAAATCGGATTCAACAACGTGTTCGGTTACTATCTTGAAGTTAGGAATACATATAAAGAACTTGTGCCACAAGAATGGATAAGGAAACAGACACTGGCTCAAGCAGAAAGGTATATCACTGAAGAACTGAAACAATATGAAGAAAAGATATTAGGAGCAGAAGAAAGAACCGCTATAATAGAACAACGTATTTATCAAGAGTTATTGCTGACGTTATCAGAATGCGTGCCAGCACTTATGCGCAATGCGCAAGTTATTGCAGCAATCGACTGCCTTCTGAGCTTTGCCCAAACAGCAAAAGCATACAAATACTGCTGCCCCGAGGTGAACGACTCGCTCACGATAGATATCAGGCAAGGCCGTCACCCCGTGATAGAACAGCAACTGGGAATAGGCGAAGAATATATTGCCAACGACATACTTCTTGACAACAATAAGCAGCAAATTATTATTCTCACCGGTCCGAATATGGCAGGCAAGAGCGCTCTGCTAAGGCAAACAGCGTTGATCGTGCTCATGGCTCAAACAGGCAGTTTTGTCCCAGCAGAAAGTGCTTCGATAGGAGTGGTTGACAAAATTTTCACCCGTGTAGGTGCAAGCGACAACATATCGGTTGGTGAGAGCACTTTCATGGTGGAGATGAACGAAGCTGCTGCCATACTCAACAACCTGTCAGAGCGCAGTCTTGTACTCTTCGATGAGTTGGGACGTGGAACATCAACCTACGATGGCATAAGCATTGCATGGGCAATCGTAGAATACATTCATGAGAACCACCACCATGCCAAAACTCTGTTTGCCACTCACTACCACGAACTGAACGAAATGGAGAAAACATTCGACAGAATAAAGAACTACAATGTGTCAGTAAAAGAAGTGAACGGGAAGGTGATATTCCTCAGAAAACTTGTGCGCGGAGGCAGTGAGCACTCGTTTGGTATTCACGTGGCGAAACTGGCAGGAATGCCGCAAAGCATAGTCAAACGTGCAGAGAGAATACTGACAGACCTTGAGTCTGCCAACAAAAACGGACACATAGGAAAACCCACTGACAACATTGCCACAAGCAGAGAAGGGCTGCAACTCAGTTTCTTCCAACTGGACGACCCTGTGCTTGAGGCAATACGCGATGAGATAAAAAACACTGACATCAACAACCTTACCCCATTGGAAGCACTCAACAAACTGAGTGAGATAAAGAAAACAGTTCTTGGAAAATCATAACCATCAACAACAGCAATGAAAAGATTGTGGTTATGCATATTACTCTGTTGTGCAATGACCGACACCTGGTCGTGCACTTCGGTCGTTGTGAGCGGAAAAGCCACTCGCAGCGGCAGACCTATGCTATTCAAGCATCGTGATGCAGAAGACCAGAACAACAGAGTCAGATATTTCGAAACCGACAAATACTGCTTTATCGGTCTCGTAAATTCCAATCCTGCAACAGTTGAAGAAGTCTGGACAGGCACCAACTCGGCAGGTTTCAGCATAATGAACACTGCCGCCTACAACTTCAGAGACGATAGTCTGGATGTACAGATGGACCAAGAAGGCATACTGATGTACGATGCTCTGGCAACCTGTGCTACACTCTCAGACTTCGAGAAACTGCTCGATGAGAGAACAAAACCAATGGGAGTTGAGACCAACTTCGGAGTAATAGATGCCCAAGGAGGCGCAGCATACTATGAAGTGAACAACTACAGATGGATAAAATACGACGTCAACCAGATAGATGAAGGATACCGCGTAGTCACCAACTTCTGCGAAGCAGGCAGACGCGAAGACTACCAAGGTTGGGAGCGGTATCTGATTGCAAGGGAAGTGATGAGTAACGAGTTTAATAGTGATGCTGACCACAGGTTTTTCTTCAACCGTCTTTCACGCAACACTACTCAAAAAGACGGTTGCAGCATTCCACGCGATATAACTTCTGCCTCCATAGTAATAGAAGGAGTGAAAGCCGGTTCGAATGCCAATGATGTAGTAATGTGGACTATTCTCGGCAATCCGCTTACACACATAGCCTATCCTCTGACTGTCAAGCCTCGCACCAGACTCAAAATGCGCCACGGCGGTCTAAACCTCAAAAAGGAAGAACGCATCAGACAAAGATTCATGAGCAGAACAAACAAATAGTCACTATATAAAAAATTTCTTTATGTCGATTGAACAATTAATCACACAACAAGTAAAAACTGCAGTTGAGAAATTGTACCAACTCAGTGTTAGCGACAATGACATTCAACTGCAAAAGACCAAACCAGCCTTTGAAGGCAATCTGACAGTAGTAGTATTTCCATTTGTGAAAGCAGCCAGAAAAGCACCTCAGCAAGTGGCACAAGAAATAGGCGAAGCCATGATATCGACCGAAGAAGGCAGGAACATCATTGACAGATTCAATGCAGTACAAGGATTTTTGAACCTTGTAATTTCCAACCGCTGCTGGCTAAACTGTCTGCAACAAATAGCCTCTGCCCATGATTTCGGCAAACAACCGGCTAACGGCAAACTGATGATGGTGGAATACTCGTCCCCAAACACCAACAAGCCATTACACCTTGGTCATGTGCGAAACAATCTGCTGGGTTACTCCATAGCACAGATACAAGAAGCCAACGGCTGGAAAGTGGTAAAGACCAATATTGTGAACGACCGTGGCATACATATCTGCAAATCAATGCTTGCATGGCAGTTGTTCGGTAACGGAGAGACTCCCGAATCCTCAGGCAAAAAAGGTGACCATCTGATTGGCGACTACTACGTAAGATTCGATATTGAATACAAGAAGCAAATCAGGGCATTGGTAGAAGGAGGAATGGACGAGGAGACAGCCAAGAAAGAGGCCCCTTTGATGAAGCAAGCTCAGGCAATGCTGCTGCGCTGGGAACAAGGTGACGAAGAAGTAAGAAAACTATGGGAGATGATGAACAGTTGGGTATATGCCGGCTTCGACGAAACATACCGGAATATGGGAGTAAGTTTCGACAAAATATACTATGAGTCCAACACCTATCTTGAGGGCAAGAAAGAAGTAGAGAGAGGGTTGCAAGAGGGCAAGTTCTATCGTCGCGAGGATAACTCTGTATGGGCAGACCTGACCAAAGACGGTCTTGACGAGAAACTGCTCCTCAGACAAGACGGTACATCTGTATATATGACTCAAGATATAGGCACCGCCAAACTCCGCTATCAAGACTACCCTATCGACAAGATGGTATATGTAGTTGGCAACGAACAAGAATACCACTTCAAGGTCCTCAGCATACTGCTTGACCGGCTTGGTTTCCCCTTCGGTAAAGACATTGTACACTTCTCATACGGTATGGTAGAACTGCCCAACGGCAAGATGAAGTCGAGAGAAGGTACAGTAGTGGATGCTGACGAACTGATGGAACAGATGATTGAAGACGCAAAGCAGGTTAGCAAAGACAAGGTGCAGAAACTGACAGGAATAAGCGCTGTAGAAGCAGATGAGATTGCCCGCAAAGTCGGTTTGGGTGCACTGAAATACTTCATTCTGAAAGTTGATCCACGGAAGAACATGCTGTTCAATCCCGAAGAATCAATCGACTTCAACGGCAACACAGGGCCGTTCATACAATACACGTATGCAAGAATAATGTCCGTATTAAGAAAGAACGAGGAGATAGCGACTCTCACCGATACAGCAACCATCAACGATAAAGAGATTACACTTATTCAATTGCTGGCCGATTATCCTCAGGTAGTAAAGCAGGCTGGTGACGAGTTTTCACCTGCTCTGATAGCCAATTATGCATATCAGGTTGCATCTGAATTCAACTCCTTCTACCATGACTACTCCATATTGTCGGAGCAAAACGAGCAAATCAGACACTTGCGCATAATGCTTGCTCAGACAGTGGGCAACGTGTTGAAAAGCGCCATGACTCTATTGGGTATTGAGATGCCGGAAAGGATGTAGTGAGAGCACACTACATAACAAACAAAAAACTTGCCTACATGGCAAGTTTTTTGTTTTGTAATACGGTTTCTACGGCATCTTGTTTTCAATCGATATCATAGAGAAAATCGTAGAGTTCTTCTTTTGTGGTAGTCTCTCGAGGAATAACAAGAATAGTATCGTCACCAGCAATGGTGCCGAGAATATAAGCACTACCACGGTCATCAATATCGTATGCAACGGCATTGGCATATCCCGGTCGGGTTTTAACAACTGCAAACTGCCCGCAAAAATCGATGCTTCGGATAGAAAGTTTGGCAATCTCACTGTCCATACCAAGCACTTTCTTTTCCACAACCGGGTTGGCAGGAATAACATATTTGACAGTGCCATCAGGCAACACCTTCTTCTCCGCACAAAGGTCATGGAGGTCACGGCTGAGCGTAGCCTGAGTAACCTCTATTCCCTGCTGACGCAGCGCTTTAGTCAGTTGCTCTTGATTGGTGATTACGTGCGCATTAAGAATTGACGTAATTGTGCGCATTCTTTTCATTTTGTTAATTGCCATTGCAGTAAAATCTATAGTTAATATTGGGCAGTGTCGTACACTTGGTCAGCTACTTGAGCACCGCAAATCTTCTCAATAAGGCAGAATGCAAAATCGCTGCTGAGGCCGGGTCCTTTGGCAGTAATAATGTTTTTGGATTCAACAACGAGTCCTCCAACATAACTCTCGCCGAGTGCATGTTCGAAACCGGGATAGCAAGTAGCCTGTTTACCCTCAAGAATACCGAGCTTTCCGAGTACAGCCGGTGCTGCACAAATAGCAGCAATCGGTTTATTTTGAGCATTGTGACTGATAAGAAGTTGACAGAGATTCTCATGCTCTCCCAACATAACGCCTCCACCCGGGAGAATCAGCATTTCGGCATCTTCGAACGACTGCTGAGAAAACAGAACATCGGCATTAACTATAATGCCGTGCGCTCCTTTTACGGGCAGTTGACCGGTCATGCTGACTGTAGTCAGAGCTACAGATGCACGCCGAAGCAAGTCGATACTGGTAACGGCTTCTATCTCCTCGAAACCGTTGTCAAGAAAGAGATAATTCATGCTAATTGGAATTTGATGTTTGAAAATTTGATAATTTGGATTATATAGTGGGTTGCGTTATTTCAATTTGAACACATACGTGATAGTGCCAATTACATCATTGTCACCGGTAGAGAATACTGCCTTACGTGCCGCATCTTCAGCCGCACGCTGCACCTCTTTGTCAGATATAGTGGTGCCTGATGCGGCTTTCGCATCAATAACTTTACCTGCAGCATTAACACGAATCTCTACTACAACCTTACCTTCCTGATTGGAGTTGTACGACGGCGAGGCGAGTTTGCCTGTGAGACTTCTGCCGCGCAGAGACCATGAGTTGCCTCCTGAAGAGCCTTGTCCTACAGGGTTGCCCTTGACAGAAGTATCCCCTTCAGAACCGTTGGCACCACCCGAATTTCCCGAGTTACCAAACAGAGAACCTAATTGGTTGGCTTTGTCGATAGCAGCCTGTTCCTTTGCTTTCTGCTCGGCGATTGCTTTTTCTTTTGCTATACGCTCGGCTTCAATACGGGCTTGCTCTTCTTTCTGTTTGCGGATGCGCTCCGCTTCTTCGGCTTTGCGTTTCTTCTCATCCTGTTCGCGTTGTTTCTTCAAGGCAAGACTTTCCTCGTCTTCCTGAGTCAGGAGGTCATTGTCAGAGGGATTGGCGGGCACAGGCGGCGGTGCTACAGTCTGGGCGGGTGCAGATGCAGTTTCCTGATTAGCACCACCTCCCATATCACTGTCTCCGAAAGAGACCATGATGCCCTCTTCTTCTTGTTCGAAAGGCCTGTCAACATAGACAAACCAAAGCAAGAGAAAGAGTAGCAGCATAGCGGCTGCAGAGCCTATTGCGCCATATATTCTTGATTTGTAATCAGACATTATTGTTTCTTTGTAGCAATAACAACTTTCATTTTATGCTGGTTGGCAATATCAAGCACTCGTACTACTTCTTTGTATGCAATGTCCTGGTCGGCATGCAGAGCTATGTATGCCGCGCTATCACCACCAATCTGCTGTACAAGATATGCCTCAAGCTCTTCGGGCATTATCTGCACAGCCTTCTGTTTGCCAAGCGCAACTGAATAGTTGCCAATCTCGTCAATATTGACTTTTGCCACTACCTGCTTGGTATTGGTCTTGGCACGCGACTGCGGAAGGTTGATTTTTATATCGTTGGGAGACGACATTGTGGATGCCATGACGAAAAAGAGCAACAAGAGGAAAATCAAGTCGGTCATTGACGACATGGAGAAGGTCGCTTCAACTTTATTTCTACGCTTTAGAGCCATGTGGGGTATGTGTTAAAGGTTCGCTTATGCTGGTTCATTAAGAAGGTCCATGAACTCCATGGTACGTCCTTCAAGGAGTCGTACGACAGCATCAATACGACTGACGAGATAGTTGTATGCAAAGAGCACAAGTATGCCGACAATAAGACCTCCGATGGTGGTGACCATTGCCTGATACATACCTTCTGAGAGTTGCGAAAGTTCAATTACTCCGCTTGCACTGCCTGCCATATTATAGAAAGTCTGCACCATACCCATGACAGTACCAAGGAAACCGAGCATAGGAGCAATGGCTGCGATAGTAGCAACTATTACAAGATTCTTCTCAAGGTTGGCAACTTCGAGATTACCGACGTTTTCTACAGCAACCTGCACATCAGACATAGGCCTGCCTATACGAGTGATGCCTTTCTCTACCATACGCGCCGCAGGAGTATTGGTTTGGCGGCAGAGATTGAGAGCCGAGTCTATTTTGCCGTCATGTATATAGTCTTTGATACGGTCCATGAAGGACTTATCCTCTTTCTTTGCTTTGTTGATAACAACCAATCGTTCTATAAAAAGATAGATAGCCAGTGCAAGGAGCACAGCGAGTACAACCATAATCCATCCGCCGTATGCGGCCATGTGGAAGAGATTCATTGGTTCTTGTTGGGCAACCTGTTCTACTTGTGTTGCCAGTGTGTCAATTTGGAAAAGCATAATTTATCTGTAGTTTATGATTATTTGACTGTATTCAGCGGTTCAAGAGAGTTGTAGTTGTTCTTTGTATTGCCTGATTGTTTCTGCAATACCAAGATATAGAGCATCCGAGATGAGTGCATGACCGATAGATACCTCATCTATCCACGGGAATGCTTGTACAAAAGGTTTAAGGTTATGAAGGTTGAGGTCGTGTCCTGCATTTAGTCCGAGAGCAAGTTGCCGTGCTTTCTCTGCGGCAGGCCTATATGACCGCAATGCTTTGTCGGGGTCATGCTCGAACATCTCGGCATAAGGCCCTGTATAGAGTTCCACCCGGTCGGCTCCTGCTATCTGCGCATACTCAACCATTTCAGGATCAGGGTCAACAAAAACTGAAACCCTGATACCTTTGCTCTTGAACGAAGCAATAACAGGCTGCAGAAAAGCAAGGTGCGTCTTGGTGTCCCATCCGTGATTGGACGTGAGCTGGTCGTGTCCGTCTGGCACAAGAGTCACTTGAGTAGGTCGTACCTGCTCAACCAATTGTACAAACTGACTTTGCGGGTTTCCTTCAATATTAAACTCTGAGGTAACTATGTCTTTCAACAGAATGACATCTTGACGTGTAATATGCCTCTCATCCGGCCGTGGGTGCACAGTGATACCATCTGCTCCAAGAGACTCACAGCAACGAGCAAAATGTTCTACATCAGGCAGATTACCCCCGCGTGCATTACGCAGAGTTGCCACTTTGTTGATATTTACACTCAAGCGTGTCATAATTCGGTTGCAAAGGTACGAAAAAGAAATGAAATGTACAAAGCATAATTTATTATCATTGTATTATCAAGTCCATAGAGTATCAGCACAGAGTTATTAATGTTGGCAGATATTTGCATATATGGGAAAGAAATTGTAATTTTGCAGAAAATAGCAAACAGACATGAAAATAGCAGTATTCGGCAATTGGTACAAACGCAGCACTCTCGACGAAGTGGCGCATATCCTTGATTTCATGGAGAGTCGGGGCGTCAGCGTCATGCTCGCGCAGGAATTGCGCGACGAGATGAATCTGCGGGACAAATACGTACCCTTCAACTCTGAAACTGACGACGAGGTTGACTTCGCACTCTCTGTCGGAGGAGACGGCACTTTTCTATACACAGCATCCGTCGTAGGTGACAAGAACATACCCATACTCGGCATCAACTGCGGAAGGCTCGGCTTTCTTGCAGATGTCCAGACAAAAGAGGTCGATTTCATCTGCGACCAACTCGTGCAAAACAACTATACCATTGAGCAACGCAGTCTCCTACAGGTAAGCGACGACAACGGTGCACACATAGAGCAACCATTCGCACTTAACGAAATAGCTGTCATGAAACAGGAACTCAGCAGCATGATCGGTATAGAGGCAAGAGTCAACGGAGAACTGCTCAACAACTACAAGGCTGACGGACTCGTAATCTCCACACCCACAGGCTCTACTGCATACAACCTCTCGGTGGGAGGACCGCTGATGTCACCGCAGGCAAGGGCTATCATCGTATCACCTATCGCCACTCATGCTCTCAATGTTAGACCCATTGTCATTCCCGATGACTGGCAGCTCGACCTCTGCATAAAGAGCAGAAGCCACAGTTATCTGCTATCCGTTGACGGGCGAAGTCTGACCATGCGGGAGGAGACACACTTACATATCGAAAAAGCCAAATACACAATCAAACTCGTGCAGATCGGCGAAAACTCCTTCCTCAACTCACTGCGCCAAAAACTCAACTGGGGAGACTAAAAAAACAACAGGAATCTCTGATTCCGCTAAACCATAGAAATCTATGATTCCGTCAAACAAAACGACTATCGTTCTCCTGCTGACACTCATATCTGCAAACTTGTTGGCACAAGAGTATAATAACGAAGCTGAAAATCGGGAACAGCATCGCAACGAAATAACTATCGGTGCCGGACCGCTCGCTCTCAACCCCTATTATCTCGTCACATGGATTATTGACGTCGCAGATGCCATGGGACACAACAACTACAAAGCCATGAACTCTATGCTCTACGGCAACTATAGTTTCAACTACCACCGACAGACACTGCAATGGCTCAAAGTCGGATTCAAAGCCACATACGAATCAAGAGGAAACGACTACTACGAATATATCGACAAAGACAAAAAAATAGTCAGCAACATCAAACACAGCCACATCAATGTGCATTGGGCAAGCCTCATGGGGAGCGTGCAATTCACCTATTACAACAAGGGACTCTTCAAACTCTATTCCGGAGCTGACTTGGGACTACTCATCTATCTTACCGAAGAGAAATACTACACCGGAGACAAAGCAGGCACTACACAACTCAGAGGACAGAAAACAAACAACGACAAAACAATACCCGTCTTTCTCCCCGCATTTGACATCACACCTTTCGGTTTCACCGTGGGCAAACAGGTTTACGCCCTGGCAGAACTTAATTAGGGCGGCGGTTTTGCCCTGTCTTGCGCGTGGCCGCTCCGTGTGACAGCAGAAAATATTCCTCCCCCCTTTAGCGAAAAGGCTTCGCTTCGCAGAAACCGCAAAAGGCTTCGCTCCGCCTTTTCGCTTGCCATGCGGCTCTCACGTTATTCACTATTCGCTATTAACTATTAACTATTCGCTATTAACTATTCACTATTAACTATTCGCTAATCGCATGCATACTCGCGTATGCATGCGATTATTCTATGTGAAACAATGTAACAATGTAACAATGTAGAGCATTGTTTTATGTGTCAGAATGTCAGAATGTCAAACAACTGTCAAACAACGTCAAACCACCGTCAATCCGTCAGCTGACGGACAAACAACCCTCAAACCACCGTCAAACAACCCTCAAACCACCGTCAATCCGTCAGCTGACGGACAAACCACCGTACATAGCGGAGGCGCAAAGCCTACGCAATGCGCCTCCTAACTCTTACTATGATTATTGCCAACGATATTAACAC
>JAFVBR010000004.1 GCA_017479885.1 Paludibacteraceae bacterium
CTACCGTGACTACACCTGTTATGCCGCAGAAGGCACTACAGCCGGACGCTTCACTCTGAGCGGCGTGATAAGCAAGACCCCGCAGACCACCACTCAGGTCAACAGTGTGGAGGACAAGGACCTTGTCGCATGGTCGGCGGAGAAGCATATCTATGCCGAGCGTCCTGCCGGCGCGGGGATGGTAAGATGCTACGATGCCGTAGGACACCTTGTGGGCATTGACAGCACAGGCCGCGGTCTGACGGAGTTCAGCGTGCCGACGGCAGGTGTGTATATCCTGAAGGCGGGCGACAGAGTGAAGAGAGTGGTGGTATGGTAACAGGAATGTACATAGAGGCGTCAGTGACACATCTTACAACAGAAAGATTATGATTGATTACGTTATATATATAAGAAAGGTATTGGTATGGTTGGCAATAACCGCCGGTTTCACGCTTACGTCAGCGGCAGTGGAGCAGACGGCGCTTTACCAGCCCGGGGCACAGAGTGTTCATACTATAGAGGGTTACAGAGCGTGGGGACATGCCCGTGCCGGTTACCGCGGCACTGCAGGTTCAGGCAGGAGTTACTACAGCGGCGCCTACACTGGCAGGCAGTCCGCTGCGACATACAGTGCAAGCGGCTTGCACACAGGCTCGTCAGCCGGACTGCACAGCTACGGCGGTATGAGTCAGGGCGGTATGTATTCATCGGGTGCAAGCAACAACAGCAGCAGTTATACACAGCAGCCGTCATTTGGCGGTACAGGCACGGCATATCCGCCTTTCACACGCCGCAGAAGCACCATAGGGACGACAGGCGAGCTGTCCTCCGCACAGGAACAGCACACCATGAGCAAAAGACGCGGATACGGAGACGGCGATGATGAGGAAGAAGAAACCTATGACTCTAATGCTCCTGAGGGAACAGGAACTTACGGTGAACAAAAACAAGGCAAAGACGGCACTTGGTACGTATGGAACAATGGTTCATGGACACGTATGGGTACTCAGGTCAACGGACCTGTAGGTGATATGCCGTGGTGGCTGATGGTGCTGATGGCGGGGTGCACATTGCTTCGCATCCGCAAGTCAGGAAGAAAGAATATGTCAGCGGAACAACCGTTCAGACATTTAAATCATAACAAACAGATTAACAGTTATACATAAACCATAATGCAAAACCCTACATACATATTTGTTTTATTGATGCTTCTTGCAGTGGCTCCGGCAAGGGCAGTGCAGAGCACTGCGTACCATACACCTGCCGCCGCAAGCGGCAATATCACCGGCTCTCGCGACATGCAGAGCACATCTGTCATGCGTGAAAAGCCCAAGTACCGCAGCAGTTACGGCAGCCGCTACACCGGCAGTTTCCGCAACAGTGTGCCCGCCTACACTCCCCGCCCGCTCGGAACTACGAGCAGTTCCGCCACCCGCACCTACGGAGGAGGCGGATATTATCAGCATAACAATTATAATTATAGAACTGACAGCCGCAATAACACAGGGAACAACTTGTATGGCATAGCTACTCCTGTTATGCAACGCAGACGAGCTGCCTATCCTTCAACAGCATCACGCTATCAAGAAAATAGTGTTTCCGACAATCTCGCTTCTGCAAATCATGTAAATCGTCGCAGACTGGGAACAATCGGTGACTGGTATGACGAGAATATTGACGACTACACCAATGACAACGGCGATGGATTCGAGTATGAGGAAGACGGCTACAGATATTACAATTCCACATGGTGGGACGGATTGTACGAGTTGTGGCGCAGTTACTATGGAGAAGGATCCACTCCGGATCTGTTTGAACAAATGATGGCGGACAAAAACATGCGGCGTGCAGAACTGCCTTTAGGAGACGGTGTGGGTGCACTTCTGATAGCCGCCTTGATATATATGCTTGTACTTTTTACAAAAATTAACCATAAACATATTGCCAGTAATTATAAACAAAATCAATTATGAGCACACTTCGTAAATCCATATTTCTGATTCTGACAGTCTTTTCTTCTATCTCGGCAAATGCCATCTGCTATATAGCCAACAATGCAGGTGTAGGCGCAGCACTTCAAGGTGAGCCAGTACTGTCATTTTACATTACTCCTACAGGAATACAGATGCCTACTGCGTACAACAATGTGACTCAGATGTCAGACATGATGACGGCACTTCTAATGGCGCAAGTGCCCGATATCTCGTCCGCATATCAAATGTTATTCACTCAGAAGGAAATAGATGGCAATACGGTTACAGTACCGTCCACCGGTAGTTTCAATCTGCTGCTGCAGTTCCCCGACATGAGAAACATGATTGAGGAAGGTGTTGGCATGTATATTACGCAACAACGCTATATGTGCACATTTGACACCCTTCTTCTTAATAATGAAAACTATTCGACGCGCTATTATTTGTCAAACCTCGAGCCTGCCCGTTTGCTTTTTCTTACCCCTGACGGTCTATCCACAATCAACATAGCCGACGATGATGCCGTTCGTCTGAAGAATGCTATCAATCCATGGCTTCCTGCCTCATTGACCGATTTGTTTGATGCAGACGGCTGCACACAAGACGAAGTAACCGTTTATGCCGTTCTTCCCGACTTGTACAAAACAACAGGCAAGAATAGCGGTTATTACCGGCTCACCTTTGTTCCTGACAATTCCAATCTGCCTGCTGTTTTGGGAGGCGACGGGAAGAAGAACGGTTGGTACTACCTGAGCGACATGAAACATATCAGCGATGTGCCTCCGTTTACATACAACGGCAGTTGGGGATGGTCGGGAGATGATGTGACCCCTGAATCTGCTATGCTTGCAGCATTGCCTGCCCCTTATACATACGGCGGTATGACACTGATGGATGTAACAACCGACCTCAGCGCCTATCTTCCCGGCATGACTCCGGGATGCTACATGCTGCAGTTTAACCCCGATAACCATCAACTTGTTTCTTACACTGCAGTACTCAGCAAGGCGTTGGACAAACTGACAGGATTCCCTTCCGGCAACGACATCAACTCCATATTCGACTCCTCGACAGGCGTGCCATTGATGGATGCCCTGCTTATTTTCGAAGACAATATAGCCAAGGTATATTTCAACATGAGCGGGCAAGGCATACCTGCTTATGCGGCACAGAACGGATATATTTACGACTATCACGAGAACTTTTTCACCCCTATGACTGTCAGCAGAATAAAATCCCTCAAGTCGCAGCTCGGACTTGACGCTTATGCTCCGAAACTGTATATTACAGGCAGCGGCAGCAACATGTACAGCGGGGGTACAGATAGTGAAGGCTTGGTTTTTATAAAAGGTGATGAGAACGACTCCCTGCATATATATATCGAGAATTTCACGGTCAACAGCATGGCAGACACTCCATGGGATATGACTTTCGGCTCAGTTATGGGCAACATCAGTGTTGACAAGATGCTGTACATGCTGAAAGGCAAAAACAACAATGTTTTCGATCTGCTGGGGCAAGGAAGCGGCAGCAAGTACACGAGAGGAGCTTCGTCGGTACTTGCATTCGGCAGCAAATCGGTTGATACCGCCAAACCGTTCAAAGTATGCATACACAGCAAAGGCGTGAATACGCTTACCGGCGGAGCGCAGAGTTACTTTACGCAATACTCTATGGACTATCTTAACAACAACGCAGTTGCAAACTGCATTGTTTCAACATTGCTGGGTTTGGAAATAGATGTTCTGGTCAACATATTCGCAAAAGGTATAACACGAATGGTAGCCTCCCCTGTCAGCGTCCGTCCCTATTCTTATACTCACGACCCTTCCGATGACGGTATGGTGATGGAAGACATACTGCAATCCGCCACCCGCTTGCGCTTTGATGACTATTGGCCGACTGATGCAAACGGTACTTTTGCCCGCACCAACGGCATGCTCAATCTGCCCGTTGACTACGACACTTCTGCAGGTGAATGCGAATACGACCACAGCGCCCCAAGTATTGACTACGGCACTGCTGCAAGTCAGGTGATTTTTGACGGAGGACAATACACGCTCACTACAGCCGCCAAAACGAGCACAGCTTTGTCAACCGGTAGTCATGCAATAGCCAACCGAGCAGTTGATTTTTCCGTTAATATGAAACTGCTCGGCAGCATAAACATCGATGCGAATGTGAAACTGCCTAACACCGGCACTTCTATAGGTCGCGATGAAGACAAAGATGCCAATGCTGTTGTCACAAATGTTATAATAGAAAACGGCACATTTAACACCTACTCAGCAGAAGGTTTCAAGACATACTATGACGTGGTAAGCAACGGTCAGTATTACTCATACACCGACCTACGCCTGCCATACAACACAGACATCAATGGAGGGTCTTTCAACTGCGATGCATACCGCGTCAGCGATGCCACACAACGCGGACTTGTACCGATTTACAGACCTACCGACAGCGATACTATAGCTTTGTGCAGGCAGGATGTGCTGTATTCCAAACTCGATCCTGATAAAACCGACACCGTACTGACCGATGTTGAAAGCGGCAAAGGCAATCTTTACACGTACAGTTACCATGTTGACGGAGTAAAAAAAGATACCAAGGATTCCGTTCACTTGTATCTGCCTTGTTCAAACCAGGATGTTGATATGAGCGATTCTTTCACACAGAACTATACTACATTGTTCCCGCTACTCGGCGTGTCGGGTCTGATGGAGGTGGGAGGACCGGTTGAGGTGTACAACACATACAAAGGACTTGCAGCCGGTATCCCTGTAAAGAATGCATATCTGATGCAATATGTGCCCAACATGGAGACTATCAACAATGCGAAACTGACAATAGGCGGCATCAATTACAGCATGAAGGACGTGATGCCTGCTGCGACACGCGAGGCCGACCGCTGGGCAGGAACAGTAAGCAACAATACAGGAACATACAAGATTGAATACGGAATGTATATGATGCGTTCGTTTACAGGCAACCGATGGTATATGTTCTCACCTCCGTATGATGTATCAAAAGTATATGTGGTTGAGACTACCGATGCAGTATATTCAGCCGGTACCAATCCGGCAGACACTGCCAAGACCGAGTATCGCACATATCTTGATTCACAGGCGGCATCGGAATCAGACATGCTTGATGCCATATTCAACCAGCTTGTGCCTGATGTAACCAATGCGGATGCTGCAGGTTCGGGACCGCTGCTTGACTTTGTAAGTTTCCTGAGAAACATAGACGGCGTTTCTGTAACAGAACTGACACATTATAATCCTAATATTGAGGGACATAAAGCTGCACAGGCACACTATTATCTGTATCATGACACAGGTGATGAGGAGAGCTTGTTCGGAGAATGGCCAGTGCAGCAGGAGATTGAGTCGTATCGTGACTTTTGGGAATTTGCCGACTACTCTTCTTCTAATACCACCTACATTAATCAGGATAACGAGGAACTCCCAGACTCCGAGCAGAAATATCTTATGGCGAAAGACGAGATATATGCCTTTTTCCTTCCTGAAGGCAAAGACAGATATTGGGACAACAAATATCTACTGTTCGTGGGTTACGGACCGCAAACCCTTAATTCTACTGCCGCTCATGAAGACTATCTGAATGAAGACAAGGCTACTGACGAGTTTGGTGAGGGATACATACAATTTCAAGGAAACAACACTCTGGCCAACTATAATGTATCGGTTTCGTCAGGTTACTTGTGGCAGTTGTCGAAGAATGCACAAAACATGTACACATTCTCGGCTATGCAAGACGGCGATATGGTTCATCCTGGCGAAGTATATGCAATAGCGGAAAGCGTTACAGCACCCACTGCAATGCCACGTTGGAACTATGCCGTATCAGGAGAAGAACAAGTGCCGCATGCAGATGAGATAAAATTGCTGGCATGGGAACAAAACGGCATTGCCATTCAGTCGCTGTGCCGACAGGATGCCGAGATCTTCTCTGCCGACGGCAGAAGCCTGTGGAAAGGTCATCTGGAAGATGGCAGTATAACACATGTCTCATTGACAAGCGGCGTATATATAATACGTTCAGAAGGACAGACAACGAAGATAATAGTAAGATAATATCAAATATAATTAATATGAAAAAGCTGATAATGGCAAATGCAGCAGTCTGTATATGCTGCCTTATTTCGACCAGTATCCATGCAGGAGATGGCAACATCTGCAGTAATGCTATAAAAGTGGATACTGCGTATAATGCCTCACTACCCAAAGGTGAGCACTGGTTTACAGCAGAAACTCCGGCGTTGCCCTTGTTCCTGTATTGGTATCCTGATGACGAGTCAGCGCGTGCCCCGCAGATTGCCGTTGACTTTACATGCGACTACGATGAAAACGGAAAAGGAATATATTCCGACTCTGTAATAGCAAGAATGATAGGTCTGGCTGACAAGCACAATTTATCATTCCCGATGAACAGCGAAATGACCAGATATACCGACACGGAGGGGGAGATATATTATATGTCTGCTTTCAATGAGGATTACCGAGACATGCTATTTCAGGAAGGAGTAACATATTCGATTCCTGCATATGTAAGACTCAAAACATTCGGTCAGGGCAATGTTCGTATATCCTCTGGATCGACATGGGCGCAGTGTATGGATTATGTAAATACTCTCGGAATGAATGTGGAACTGCTTTACGAACCTGAAGATTCAACAAATATTTATATATGGCCTCTCGGCGAGTGGAGCCAGTTGCAATACAGGATAACTTGGGAAGGCGAAGGCAAAGCCGATTTCTATGCAGGAAAAAACTGTCTGATTTCAAATACCAGTCTTATAAACAAACATTATATTCTACCTGACAATGCCATTCTGATGAATCCGGAACGTACTGACGAGTGGATAAACGATATTTACCAGACCTCATTGTATGTACGTCTGTATGCCAACAAATCAGGAGTCCTGAAGATTAACACTTATGATGCCAGACCATACGTGTATGAATATATTGTAATGGATATTCCTGCCGTAATCAATCAGGAAGATTCTACCATAACAGCCGTCCTTCCATATGGAACAAATGCCAAGACACGTCTGAACGCCATAAAGGCAGCACAGGTAAAATATGTAGCCTTCAGCGGAGAAACGGTAGTATATGACAGATACGGCAATACCCTTACACTCGGAGAAATGAAATACAAGCTCAATATCGAACCCTCCAAAGATTCAGGTGCAGCCGGAAAGAGCACGGATGCCACCTTAAAGAGCATAACCATTGACGGTGATTCGCTTGAGAACTTTTTGACGGGAACTCTATATTATGAAGAAGTAGAGGTTGATACTGATATGCCGGTAATCAGTGCAGAAAAGAATCATGAAAAGGCAACAATAAGCATATCACAACCTTCAGGTGTTCCCGGCATTGCCACCATCACAGTTACTGCAGAAGCAGGAAACACACAGACATACAAACTGAGCATAATAAAGCGACGCTCGCGCAATACTGAGCTTCTATCAATAATAGTTGACGAAGAACCTCTTGCAAACTTCCAATCTGATATTCACCAGTACAGAATGTATGCATTGTCTATACCCGCTATCACAGCCGTTGCTGCAGACAGCAAGTCAACAATCGTGATAGACCAGGCAAAAGGTGTTCCCGGGTTCGCACAGATATTCGTAACAGCGGAAGCCGGCAACGTGGATACCTACACCATCAACTTCTCAATTGATCCTGCCATGCTGAAATGCTCGGAAGAAGCTGTTGAAATGAAACTCAATTCACCGATAACTTTGCCGGACAACGGAGACCTGGTGCTTCATCTGCCTCTCGGCAAGCCGTCGCCTTACGGAGTTGACTCCGCCAACTGGGCAGGTCAGCGCATAGCCCTCTCATGGAGCGGAGCTGAAGACTTGCGGGTATATTTCGGCACCACCTGCCTCTTCGACCCTGCACAGCCTGACAAGACCCTTATTGACAGTGCGGACATAAC
>JAFVBR010000019.1 GCA_017479885.1 Paludibacteraceae bacterium
GGAAATCGTTGTCCTCAAGTGCGAACACCATCGTTCCGCCCTCGGGAGAGAACACCGTCAGAGGAATGCCTGCCTCAAGCACCTCGTCAGGCAGGGCGGCAAAGGCGAGGTCGCCGCATGATACCGACGACCACAGCAGAGGACGTCTGCCCGTCTTCGACATCTTTACAACGTCATAGCCCGTCTCATACTCAGGCGTGAACTTGTCGGTATTGAGATAGATGTTGGTCTCGTCAACCGTTGAGGTGCCGCCTTCCGCCATGTCGCCTGCTTTGCCGTACAGCAGCTGTATCCACTGGGTGGGCAGACTGCTTGTCTTCGCCTCTCTTCTCGGAGCTGACGAAGCACTGCTGACGAAGCTGAATGTGGAGCCGAAACTGAGCGTGCCGGCCGTCTGAGCCTGATAGTAGAAGGGCATAGCGGGTTTTAGCTCTGTCGGTGCATACTGGGTGTATGTAACGTTGTCATTGTCAACAACTGCTATCTTCGGAGTTTCCGACGGGTCGTTGCCTGTCAGACCCGTTCTATAGACATAGGTGTACGGCTGACATAGGTAGTTCCAGCCCTGGTCGTGTATGGTGGCTTTGCCGCTGTATGCCGTTACACTGATTTCCGATGCCGGTGTACCGTAGTCAACGGGGAAGAGAAGCTCGTAATAGTAGGCGGATGATGACAGAAGCTCGTAACCTTTGTTGGCAGTAAGCTTGCTGCCCTCCATGCGCTGCCAGTTGCCGCCTATGCCGTTTTCTGCACGGGTGGCTCCGTTGTATTCCATTAGTGCATAGTGTGTTCCGTGCGTGGCCTTTTTGCCGTTGGAGAACTTGACATCACTCAGGGTTACTTCATACGGCACGGCAAAACCGTATGCCTGCGAGTTCTCACTCACTATGCGGCTGTAGTACATCTGACCGCCGTCGGAGATACTCAGCGTGCCATTGTTGGTCAGCACTGCCGACGAGAACTTCTCGGTACGGAGAACCAGCTTGCTTACGGTAAGGGTGACACCCGAATTTATTGCAAGCTCTGCACCCGGGGCAACATATATTTCCTTTACTTTTGTGGTTGAACTTACTGTCAGTTTCGTATTTTTCTGAATAAATACTATACTGTTTTCATGCACGCCTGAAGGTATTTCATTGATGTACGGAACGGTGTATGGATGACTGCTTTCAATCGCATCGCCTGTACCAAGAGCCGCAATATTTACGTTGTCATCGGCGGATAGGGAGCCGACGGCAACTTTCATTGTGCGGTTTTTGGCTGGATTCTCCGAAGCATTGTCTCGGTTGTCTTTGGTATAGTTGTTTCCGTTGACTTGTATTGTCCAACCTGCTCCTGCAGTAGCAGACGAGTAACCGTTCATGTTGAGCACGGCATGAGTTACCTTGCCTGATGCATCCTTAACCCAGTCAACAATGTCGAGCCGGTCACCGGTTTCCGATGGAATCTCCACCCACTTGGCATAAAGAGTTATATCTTTTCTGTACTCGGTTGCGCCGAGGGTTGTTACTTTTGTTCCTTCGCGGCATGTGGAAACGGTGTACCAGCCGTCAAAAGTATATCCGGTTTTTGTGGCACTGTTGAGTGTAGTCTGAGTGCCGTATGTGTGTGTCGTGGGGTGAGCTGTCGGACTGTCCACATGCGTGCCGGAGAATGGTGCTTTTCCCTCATCCATATATTTGATAGTATATGTGCATGGAGTCCAGTGAGCATGATATGTGGTGGTTGCTGTTACTTTGGTTGTAGGCTCAATCGGTGTCCCGCCGGTAGCAGCTGTGTACCATCCGTCCAATGTATAGCCGTCTCTGTATGCGGCAGGCAATGCGCCCAAGAATGCGTCTTGCGAATATGCCATAGTGCTTGCTTCGGTTGTACCGCCATTAGCGTTCCAAGTAATAGTCTTCGGGTTCTTCAGCCACTTCTCTTGCGTTTTGCTATAGATGAATTGGTCCCCCGATACCGAACCTGCTGTAGCGGTATAACTGTCATCGCCGTTGTGTAGCTTGGCGGATGTGATTGGAACATTTACTCTTGTAATTGACGTTCCGCTTTGAGTAGCCTGTTGAGTATTTGTGCTGGTACCGGCGCTTGTTTTGAAGGAGATTTTTCCTCCGCCAGATGAACATATATCAGCACCAGACGATGTAGTATATAAAGCACCTGATATTTCTATTTCCCCATCAACCTTAATTTTAGCATCCTGAGTAATTGTCCGGGCGTATGGAGCACCGTAAGTATTAGTGGCATTCAAGCCTACAAAGGCCAAACGCTTAATATCTGTAGCACTATAGACAAATTTTTTACCAACCCATTCATCTTTATCATATATATAGAGATTTTTAGAACTATTGACTGTTATTTTTGCACCGTTATTTACGTTTATTTCAATTCCCGGAAGAACAGCAACACTCTGCGTTATTGTAAAAGAGGCTCCGGACTTTACATCTATGGTCATATTGCTTGTCAATGGCAATGCATCATAACTGCTGGAATTTACTGCTACAGAAGAGACTTTTAATGAAATTGTGCTTAAAAAAGCATTACCGTCTAATGTATAATGCATACGGTCTGTAAGCCTATCATATTTTTTTGTTATTTTACCACTTGTCAATGTAAACAATGAACCTGATTTTCCCACAAAGTTGATTGAACTTGGGTATTGAGAACCACCCATATAAATGATATCCCGAACTATTTCCGATGCCCCATATTCCAGCGTAAGGGGAGTCTCAATATTTTGAATATAGTATTGAGAAAAAGGGAACACTCCGGATCTCATACCTACGGTTGCAGTACCACCTCTAAAATCTTGAATTTGGAACATTTCATATATTGTTGCCCCGCTTTTTGCTGTTATTTCTCCTTCACCGGATATATATCCCCATGCGTATAATTTCGAACCGCTATTTAGAATGATTTCACTATTTTCATCCATATAAACGTATCCGTAATAAGTACGAACTCCTGTTTGAGTAGAAGTAGTTCCGGTAGCATATTGTTTCGTTGCTACGCTTATCTCACCTTCAACATTCAGTTTGGCTCCACTGGCAAGTGTCAGCGTGACATAGGGTTTACAATTCGAGGCTGCAGCCGGATCAACCGAAGTAGGAGTTGCAGCTTCCACCTTATATGTCTCTTCATACGGCACAAGCAAAGTAACTCCGCTTGGAATAGTATAATCTCCCGCCGGCACGTATGCATTTTGTACTACAACTATCTTTTTGTTGGTCCCAAGATTATCCAATGCTTCGCGCAAAGAAGAATACGCTGTTCCTGTGGTTGCAGCAGTCGTGGCACAAACCAAGAACGGTTTGGCATCGCCGAAGGTAACACCGTAAGTTCCGGCTGCCGTTACGCTTGTCTCATATAACTGCGATGGTGTAGTCTTAGCAGCACCTGCTATAGTCCAAGAGGTTACACCATAGCCTGCTTTGGGCGAAGCTTCCAATCGCAGCACGTCCGTTTTATGTTGCGCTTGTACCGTGTTGCCGGTTTTGCCTATAGAATGATATACTTCTGTAAATGTCCATACAAACTCATCATCTACCTCGACAATATCTAATACCGAAGCCGTATATTCGCCTTTCGTCTGGTCAGGCAGATTATAAGTGATATTGACCGTAGTGGCATCCTCTTCGAACTTGGCATACAGAGGAATAATTGTCGGGTTCATCGGGTCGGTACTTGTGCCCGTGGCTGCGTATGTCAGCGGGTTGGCTGTACCCACAGCCGTACCCGTACAATCCGCATTATCGTACCAACCGCTGAACTTATAGCCGTATTTAGGTTTTGCATAGAGATAGACATTGGCAGTAGGCGCAAGACGATATGCGTATGCGAACTGTTCGGAATGACTCGTGTAGTCAGTATAGGCAGGCGTAGTGCTATTATCATCTTTTACCAACACCATTCCTAATCCGGGCACGGCAGGTTCTACCTCTACCTGCATATAATAGAGGTTGAAATCAAAAGCGGCATAGATGTTTTTCGTTGTCGGAGAGGCTTGCGTCTTTGATGAAACGGTTAGAGTATAGGTATATTCTGCGTTTGTGCTTAATGCTGTACCCGTACATGTTGCATTGTCATACCATCCTCGGAATACATAACGCTTGTCGGTCGGTTGAGCATACAAGTAGAAAGTTTGACTGACAGATGCCGGTGGTGTATCATCGCTATTATAAGATGTTTGTGAAACAGATTGTGTTTCAGTAGAGAATGTTGCCCCTGATGTACCTGCAACATCCGAAATATAGATAGTGCCTCCGCCCGGCATACTATACGGCACCTCCGCAATACCTGCTGTTATTTTACCATAGTATTTAGTAGCAGGTTTGAATTTTGCATAGACGGCAGTTGCTCCGCTGACCGTGAAAGTATATGAATTGGCGGTTGATAGTTGCGTTGTCAATGCGGCATCACTATACCAACCGTCGAAGTTAGATGCATCAGATGAAACTGTTACCACATCGCCTGCGTATGATGTTATTTGTCCGCTTGCCGCCGTTGAACTCTCTGTCATTGAGATGTTAAATTCACCTGTCGTGAATGCCCCATCTACAATGGTTGTATAGGAATAAGCAGCACTATAAGAGCCATCAACAGGTACGCCATAAGTAACAGTGTATGATGTTGCCGCTTTCCATGAAGCTTCAGCTGTACCTGTATTTGTACCATTTTTTACATTAGAGGTCATCGTAACAGTCACACAGTTTTGTGTCATGCTACTTGTAGGATTAACTCCATTGTTTGAATTGCTACTCGTAATAGTCCATTTGTCAAAAGCATAACCACGAGCAGGTTTTGCCCAAGCATAATATTCTTTTGTTTCGCTGCTGCCACCTAAATCGCTTGATTGCGCTTCCGCTTCACTGGTTGTCGCATACTGACTGTCCGCTGTCGGAGCAGTAGTAGAGGTGGATGCATACACCAACCCCTTACCTGTATCAGCAGCGGTCGTGGCCTTAAAACCGGTGTAGTAACTACTACTAATCGCATACCCCACAAACGCCACAGGTAGTAGTAGTAGTAGTAGTACGCGCAAAACAGACTGATGCAGAGCGAATCGATATATGCCGGATAGCTTCCTGTTCCGTAACAAGAGCGGGTGATTAGCGGGTGATTGCCGTGTGATTACCGCGTCCTTTCCGTGTCCGTAAGCAGCCTCCACTGTATCGTAAGTGCAGGTAGCCCCCATTGTTCCACGTTCAAACGTAGCCCCCGCCGTATCGTAGGTGCAGGCAGCCTCCATTGTTCCATGTTCAAACGTAGCCCCCGCCGTATCGTAGGTGCAGGCCGTCTCTGCCGTACTCTCATTATATTGATACACGTCCTTCCCCGCTACCCCCAAGGTAGCGCATGGGTAGCGCATGGGTAGCGGAATAGATGCACCGCCCGTGTCGGGATTGGTGTTGTAACTATTGTTGTGATTTGCTTTGCAGTTTGTTACGGTTTTCATAACTTTATTTGGTTTAATATGTTTCGTGTTTATATGTTGGTTGTTTAATTATTTCGGTTATCTTATATCGCTCTGTTCTCGCCTGCTAAAGGGGCTGTCGCTTGGCTCCTTTGCCGGAATGTCATGCATATTGTGATGATGTCCGCCAAACTCGGTAACGATTTTTCGCCAAACACGGTAACGATTTTTCGCCAAACTCGGTAATTTTTCTCTTATAAAATGCTTTATTTATTTGGTAGTTCGATAAATAAGTATTATCTTTGCACCGTCAAAAAAACATGTATTTGTATGGCAGATTTTTATTACAGAAAAAGAGTTGCTGATGCCCTGCTAAAAGATTGTTTGGAAACGGCAGGGGCGGTGTTGGTTCAAGGTCCTAAATGGTGTGGGAAGACCACCACATGTGAGCAACAGGCTGCAAGTAAGGTTATGCTTGCAAATCCTGAGGTGCTTGCCGAAAGCAAACAGATGGCACAAATAAACATGTCCGGCTTGCTTGCCGGCTCTTCGCCTCGTCTGTTTGACGAATGGCAAAGCCTTCCTGTGCTGTGGGATTCGATACGCTATGAGGTGGACCGTCGCCGAGGTACAGGCTATTTTATCCTTACCGGTTCAGCTGTTCCTGTTGACCCGTCTCAAATACAACATACAGGTACGGGCAGGTATGCTTGGTTGCGTATGCGTCCGATGAGTCTTTGGGAGTCGGGCGATTCGACGGGCGAAGTCAGTCTCGGCAGTTTGTTTGAGCAAGACGGCAGGATTGTTTCGGGGCAGAATAGTCACACCCTTGATAACATAGCACATCTCATCTGTCGCGGCGGATGGCCCGATTCATTGGAGCGTTCACCAAAGTCCGCATTAAAAACGGCATATAACTATATTGATGCATTGGCCGAATCGGATGTCTCAAGAGTGGATGAGACGCTGCGTAACCCCAAACGCATCCGGCTCTTGATGCGGTCTGTCGCCCGGCTGCAAGGCTCTCAAGCACCGATAAGCGTCATACGCTCCGATATGCTCGCCAACGATGAACAAAGTCTGTCGGAGAAAACGATAGCTTCGTATATCAATGCATTGGAAAAGCTCTTCGTGATTGAGGACATGCCGGCATGGAGTGTTAATCTGCGCTCCAAATCAGCTATTCGGACGAGCAATACCCGCTATTATGTCGATCCGTCTATTGCCGTAGCAGCATTGGGTATTACTCCGCAAAAACTTACGAAAGACCTCAATACTATGGGCTTCCTGTTCGAGACGATGTGTGTAAGAGACCTGCGCGTGTATGCTGATGCCATTGATGCCAAGGTTTATCACTATCGCGACAAGGACGAACTTGAGTGCGATGCAGTTATTGAACTGCGCGACGGCTCATACGGACTCGTGGAAGTAAAACTCGGCGGTATGGACAACATAGAAGCGGCTCAGCACTCAATGCTCAAACTCCAAAAGAAAATCAATACCGATAAAGCCGGTGAACCTCGGTTCCGAATGGTACTTACAGGTGTCGGCAATTATGCCTTCACTATGCCTGACGGTACACATGTGGTGCCGATAGGCTGTCTTAAACCATAGGACAGTTGCTCTTTTCTTGGTCGTAGAGTGTGTGAGTTTTATCATACACTCTATTCTTTATCATCACAATATGTCAAAGACCAAATATATTTACGATTTACGTATTAACTATTTACGATTTACGTCCGCCGGGGGGCGGATTACGATTTACGAACTTTCATGTCCGACACGCTTGTCGGTACGGTTCTTTATATCTGTGTTGGATAAATAGTTATCAGCATTTATCAACACAAAAAAGCGGTAATCCGCTAATTTGTCCGCCAGCTGGCGGACTGATATTGGATTACCGCTAAAAAAGGATACTTAAGTGAACTTATGTTGTCACGTGTTAGTCTATTTACCTTTTAGAAGGAAGAAATAAATCGTCTAATTTTACTTGTGATGTTACTTCAGAAGCATACTCATTTTCTATTAACCCATCAGGAGTAATGAAGGTTAAATGCAGTCCGCTTTTTATATTCGTTTCTGCCAAGAATGTTTGAATACGTGATTTCACTTTTCTGTATTCTTCGGCATCTATCATATATTTATTCCTTGAATACTTTATCTCGCAGACGTTTACAATCCGATCGGCACGATCCAGAATTAAGTCTATTTGAACAGCCGGTTGAGTTGTCTTACTCCTCCATGCATAATATTCAACGGCAATTGAACCAAACCCCAGACTCTGCTTAATTTGTTGTATATGTAACATAACTACATGCTCAAAAGCCAATCCTTCCCATGTGTTTAGCATCGGGTTGTTGATATGGTTCATAAAGAAATTCTCTGCTTTTTTTGTGTGTTTAGAAAAATAATGATGAAATAGAGCAAATAAATCAGTTATTGCATAAAAGCCTGCTTTGGTTCTGATACTATTTCCCCTCTGGTTATAGAAACGGATAAAATCACAATTTTGTAAGTCTGATAATATTCTGCTTAACCGTCCTCCTGTGCTTATGTGAGTTTTTTGCATTATCTCTCCGCGAGTCATTCCCTGCAAATTTTGAGATAAAGTATCAATCACTTGTTTATATGGTTCAGGACTATTAAAGAGTGAAGCCATCAGCCTGTCGTATTCTCTGCTGAGGATACTATTGGGCTTAAAATATATTCGGTCAAGTGTTTGAGCTACACTTTCTGTTTTTTGAAACAAACTCAAATAGTATGGAATTCCACCAACTGCCATATATGCTTGCAATATAACTAATCTTGACCAATTAAACCCACGCGATTCGAAATAACGTTCTGTCTCTTCAAGGGTAAACGGGTGCAGGTGAATCTCGTATGTTAGTCTGTTGTGCAACCCTCCTCTACTATCAATGATATTACTAATAATCCATGAAGTAGCACTACCACAGACAATCAATTTTAGGTTCTGTTGATGTGATGCCCATGTGTTCCAAAAACGGTCAAGTGCTGCAATAAAATCAGACTTCGGTGTATCCATACATGGTATCTCATCAAGAAAAACTACGCAAGGTTCACTTGTTTGATTCAACTTAAGAGTTAGCATTTTTTGCAAATCATGAAATAAGTCAAGCCATGTTGCAGACTGCGTAGGATAGCCATAGTCTTCCATCGACATACGAAAAGCTTTATGCTGTGCTGCAGTATTTTCATTGATTAAACCAGATGTGTAAAAAACAATGTTATCCTTTAAATACTCAGAAATCAGAAAAGTCTTACCGACCCTGCGACGTCCATACACGGCGATAAATTCAGCCTTGCTGCTATGCATGAGTATGTCCAGTTCGCGTTTCTCTTGCTCACGTCCAATAATTGTTGCTGCCATGCTAAATTGGGTATTAAATTCACCGTGCAAAAATAATACTTTTTTCTCAAAACGACAATATGCCTAAGCCAAAATGTGTTTTTTTATGTGTTTTTGGCTTTGTATTTCTTCTTGTTTGAGCCAAAATGTACGAACAAATTGGAAATTGGCTGGCTTATATATAAGAACAGAAATTTATAATCAATTATTTTCCGGTAATCCAATATGTCAAATATCGCTTTGCCTTGCGGCGTTGTTCTGTTATTCAGAGCCGACTGAATAACAGATATTCAGCCTCTGGATGCCACTGTAATTGGCTGAAGTTTTCATTAATTTATTTGGTTTAATATGTTTCGTGTTTATGTTGTTCATTAATATGTTTTCACTATAAATGTTTTTCTATAAGTCATTTGAAATTTATAACTTATAAAGTATCTATATTTCATATCAAGAATATACTATCCCTCGTATTTTTTGTGAATAATCACGATTTTATCCCCATACTTTTTGTGAAAAACTGTATTTTTATCCCTATACTTTTTGATAATTCATTTATTGTTTGTAATTTTGCGGCGTTAATAGAAAAAAATTACCATGACTTCAAAAAACTATTATCCCAGAAAGATTGACGGAGAATTGTCATCTTGGGCAAAATCAGACAATCACAAACCATTATTGCTACGCGGTGCACGCCAAGTAGGCAAGTCGTCGGCCGTAAGGCATCTTGCAGAACAGTTCAAGTATTTCATTGAGATAAACCTCGAGCGAAATCAGTTGGCTAAAAATCTGTTCCGCGATAACCTTGATGTGAAGCAAATATGCGAAGAACTGACTAATGCTTTCAACATACCTGTCGTTGCAGGTGAGACACTGATTTTTATTGATGAGATACAGGAATCGGGCAATGCAATACGTTCCTTGCGGTATTTTTATGAAGATATGCCGAATGTGCATGTTATTGCTGCAGGTTCGCTATTGGAATTCACTCTTGCCGAACTTCCTTCATTTGGTGTAGGCCGTATCCGCTCGATGTTTATGTATCCCTTTAGTTTTTATGAGTTTCTTGGCGTTGTCGGCAGTAGTCGTTTGCAAAATTTGATATCGTCTAAAAAGGATTATGAGCCTCTTTCAGACCTTGTTCATGAACAATTGCTTCAGCATTATCGCACATTTCTGCTTACCGGTGGTATGCCGGAAGTGGTTGCCACTTGGGCTGACACTCATAAATTCTCTGCTTGCTCTGCTGTTCAGAATGATATAATGCTCAACTACCAAGTGGATTTTGCCAAATATAAGAGTCGTATCTCACCATTGTTACTTCAGCAGACCTTGCTTTCTGTCGCCCGGCAAGCCGGACAGAAATTTGTCTTTTCAGAAGTTTCTGCCGACATTCCGAAGGTAAAAGAGGCATTGTCGTTACTTACTATGGCAGGGTTGATTGTTCCCGCTACTCATAGTGCCGCCAACGGACTGCCTTTAGGTGCTCAACTGAACGAAAAATTTCGCAAGTTCGTACTCATCGATACCGGCTTGATGCTTAATCTGCTCGGTTTGAGTATGGAAAGCCTTGTTCTTCTGCCATCGTCCGACCTTGCAAATAAAGGCAGTTTGGCAGAGGTGTATGTGGGTACTGAGCTGCTAAAATCACAATCGCCTTATATACAAGCAGGACTATATTATTGGCTAAACCTGAAAAAAGGGGGACAGGCGGAAATCGATTATCTTATTCAGAAAGACGACCGGCTTATTCCTGTTGAGGTCAAATCGGGCAAACAGGGTTCAATGAAAAGTCTTTATTACTTTCTCGGACTCAAGCAGTTGCCGTTTGGCATCCGTACCAGCATTGAGAACTATGGAAGTCTGGAACATGTCCGCATAGTACCATTATACTCTATCGGGTGCTTATAATATATTCTCAATATGTCAAATATCGCTTTGCCTTGCGGCATTGTTCTGTTATTCAGAGCCGACTGAATAACAGATATGTTGATTAGGTATCTCGTCTTTTTGCGCGTTGCCGGCACACAAAAAGCGGTAATACCGCAAATTGATATTACCGCTTTTTATCGTGTTTGTTGTATTGCTTTCGGCTATAGATTCAGACTGTTTTCGTTGGTAAGAAACTCCCTGAGTCCCATAGTTACGATACCTGCCTCATTTCTTCTGAGCAGTATGTCTTCTTTAACAATAATAATTTTCTTGAAACTGTCATCTATGTGTCTCAGAGGTCGTTCTTCCTGCTCCTGCTTCTCTTTGGTGGGCAATGCAAAAGCCGATTGGATATAATAACGCTCCGATGCCAGATTCACAACAAAATCGACCTCAGTCTGCACACGTGCATAGTCACCTTTGTCGTTTTTCTGCCTTATCTCCACCACTCCTACATCAACACTGTATCCCCGCCGTACAAGTTCGTTATAGATGACATTTTCCATTATATGCGTCTCCTCGTACTGGCGCATGCCAATCTTGATATTTCGAAGCCCCAAGTCAACAAAATAGTATTTGTATGGGGTGGATAGGTACTGCTTCCCGCGTATATCGTATCGCTCCGCTTTTTCTATCAGAAAGGCATCTTCCAAATAACTCAGATACTGACTGATTGTAACTTCCGACAACTTGCTTCCTTTCGAAGTGAAGGTGTTGGCAAGTTTATGCGGGTTGGTGAGTGAACCTATCGATGAGGCGACAAATCCTATAAGTTGGTCAAGTTCTGTTGTGTTTTGTATCTTATACCTCTCTACAATATCCCTTGTATATGTTTTCCTCCATAGAGTGCTAAGATACTGCTTCTTGTCTTTCTCCGATTCGTAAAGCAACACCCGCGGTAAGCCTCCGTAGGTGGAGTACTCGCTCCATGCGCGTTCCCAACTCTTATCGGGAAATGCTTCGGCAAACTCGGAAAAACTTAAAGGGAAAATGCGTATCTCATCACCCCTGCCACGAAACTCGGTGATTATATCTGAAGAGAGAAACTTTGAGTTGCTGCCGGTAACGTATGTGTCAAGATTGCTGATATGCAAACAACTGTTCAGCACATCTTCAAACTCATCCATCATCTGCACCTCATCAATCAGGAGATAATACATATCATCATCTTTGATTCGTTGTGTGATATATTCCAAGCAAACATCCGGGTCGCGGAAACGCTTCTGTCGTCGGTCATCCAATTCAAAAGCGATGATATGATCGTCGTTTACGCCGTTGTCTTGTAGCCAATTACGAAACAACGTGAATAACAATACCGACTTGCCGCAGCGTCTTGCACCGGTGATGGTCTTAATCATACCGTTATGCCTGTGGTTGATTAGCATTTCCAAATACCTTCGTCTCGGGAACATAATAAAATCAGGTGTTTGTTGATAACTCAGTGTCTTTGTCACTTAATATTTTTGCCATTACTGGCATTTTTCTAAAGTGCCGCAAAGTTACAACAAACAATTTGATTCAGCAAATCAATAGGTTGTTTTTTACGGTAATATCAATATGTCAAATATCGCTTTTGCCGACAGACCGTGGTCTGTGGCATGTTCTTGCTGATGCAGCTGTGCTTGCACAAAGCGTGCATCAGCGAGAATATGTTATTCAGGCATCGCCTCGGCAAAAGTGTGCCTTATACCCCCTTTAATATTCGGGGGAATGGGCTATTGCCAAATCGACAAAACTAAGTGGCGGAGAATTGGTTTAGCCCGGGCGGATGTCCGAATATGTCAAATATCGCTTCGTCGAAATGTGCTCGAACTCGGACTGACTGCTCATACTTCGCAGTCATTGTTGTCCTCGCAATTTCTCCTCTCACTCACAAAAGTATCCGCTACGCTTCAACTTTTGTTCGTGTTGTTCTTTATGTTTTGTTCTGTTACTCAGAGCCGACTGAATAACAGATATGTTGCTTGGGTATCTCGTCTTTTTGCGCGTTGCCGGCACACAAAAAGCGGTAATCCGCTAATTTGTCAGTCTGTTGACTGATATTGGATTACCGCTAATGTTCAGTAACGGATTCTGTTCCAAACCGCTACTATGAAATACTAATTGTCAATAGGTGTTTTGCAGCCAGTATGCAAAGAAGATGTCATATACTGAGTAAATACCTTTCTCTGTCGTAACAAAATCTTTTTCCAAGAGTCCGCGCATGGCTGATTGCACCGTGCTTGCCGATTGTAAACTATACTTTTTTACAAATGAGGCTGAAGTGACTTTCTGGGTCGGACCGTTTTTCGCTAAAGCAATCAGCACCATTTTTTGTTTTTCAGGCATGCGGAACAACACTTCTTCATAACTATACGCTTGCGTCTTTACGATATAGTCCAACGCTTCCTGTACGTGCTCCGGTGCACATGTCTCGCCCTCCGAAGTGAAGGCATACAGCGTGTTGAACAATTTCTGGCTGTACCATGTTATTCCATGACTGACTTCATATACTTGCGCTGTCACTCCATCCGCCAACTTGCGTTTACCCTCTTGAAACAGAGACTTCGCAAACGAATCGTAACTCTCTATGCTGATGCTCTCCAGGTGCATGATTGAAACGCTTTGGTAAAAAGGTCTTGAAGCATTGGTAAACATAGCACTCATAGTATGCCGTTGGCTTCCGGAAAAAATGAATTGTGCATTATGGCAATGCTGCACGTATGTGCGAAGCTTGGCCTCAGTATTCTTTTCGGCAAAAGAGCCTATCTGCTGAAACTCGTCTATCGCTACAATACATGGTTTATCGGCCGAGTCCAAATAGCGGAATATCTCATCTAACGTTGTCTCGCTCTCCTGAATATCACCTATCTGCACATTAAAACTCGGCTCGCCGAGAGGCGAGAAACTAATTCCCGGCTGAATAGAACGCATCGTGTCCCAGAAGCGTTGTAACACACGTGCCCCGTATGGTTTGAGGCGCATCAATATCTCACGACTGAGCTTCTGAACCAACTCGCGAAGAGACTGAGCATCGTAGATGTCGATGAAAAAGGTGTAATACTTTTCTTGTACTTCCGGTAAACTGAAGTAATGCTCTATCAATCCGCTTTTACCCATACGACGCGTTGCTATAAGCGCCACATTATTGCCGTTGGCTATTTCGCTCGCTAATTGGGCTGTTTCTTCTTTTCTGTCGCAGAAATAATGCGCACCTTCATATCCGCTGATAACAAAAGGATTAGACAATGCCTTCATGATTTTATTGTTTTATAATTATTGAAAAGTAATAAAACTTGATTTCGGCTGCAAAGATATAAAAGATACTCAAAACAGCCAAATAAAAATTACTCATTCAGCCAGGAATTGATATTTTCCTTCCACCTTCAGGATTATACTATAGGGTGTTTATGGTGTTCTCCTTTTTCGGTAATCCAATATGTCAAATATCGCTTTGCCTTGCGGCTGTGGGCAGGACAAGTTCAAACAATCATCCTGCGGTTCTGTGTCTATCGGCGTATTCCCGTATCTGAGGTTTCGCTGCAACAAGGGCAAAGGCTATTGCCACCACGATATGTGCGTATTCCACCAGGCGATGCGGCGCAAGCAACATGCCCATCGCCCAAAGTGCTGCCATTACAGCATAATATACTCCCCACTTGTCGTGCCATTTCCAAAACACAGCGGGCAGCGGATTGAACGGGATTATCAGCCAGCTCCATTCTGACCCCGGTAACGGCGACAGCAGCAACCATAACATCAGGGCACCGAGCAAGGTTTGAACAAGCAGGACGAACCAGTCAATATAGGGCTTGCTCCAAAGCAGACTCGCCGCAGCCAACAGCAGAATCAGCAGTGAGGCATGTAAAGGCGTAAACTTATCGCCCCTGTATTCGTTTATTGCGGGAAGCAACTCTTTGCCATCGTCTGCTATCAGCGGCCTGCCGGAGATGGTTGTCTGCTGCCATGTCGCAACAAGTTCCTTGGGACAAATCAGTTTCTCTTTGTGTGGGATGTTCGGATTGTCAACTTGTCCGCCGACTAATGTCATGCAGCAGAACAAGCTCCATCCTGCCGGTGCATTATCATAAAAAATCTCCCTTAATGTCCGCTTGAAAGGAGCGCCCCATTCGGGGTACTCAAGTTTGTAATCCGTTGCCTGACTTTTATTTGCCGCTTTAACGGCATCATCCACGCAATGAACGACAGAAATGGCACAGCCGCGTTTGATGTAATCATATTTCAGATAGATGCCCTCTGCCAGCTTCTCGTCCAATATACGCCACAACTCCGTTTCCACCTCGGGCGGCAACTGAAGCCGATATTCTTTCACGCCCCGTCCCTCTTTGGCGTAGTCCGACAGATATTCTTCTTGAGACATGGCCATCATGCCCATTTTGAGGTCATTTGCCAGAAACCTGAAAACTTTGCCTTTTACCGGCTCGCTCTCGTAAGTGAAGATGTAATCCA
>JAFVBR010000020.1 GCA_017479885.1 Paludibacteraceae bacterium
AACGGAACAATCACTGCCGATATCACCGGTTGGGTCTTCTCTTCGTCAGAAGGCAACTGCAAACTGCAGACTGCTGCAGCAGGCGACTATCTGTTCACTCTCGACCTCTCTACCAAAGCTCTGTCCGTAACCTATCCCGCAGGAAAGAACTATTGGATCAAGCACCCTTGGGGAGGAGGAAACTGGGAATGGCAGGCAATGGAACTCCAGGCTGATTACACTCATACATATACAGGTCTCTGGGGTGACAATGGTGTGAATATTGCTGACAATGCCAATGGTAGTAATGACTCATGGATTGAGAAAAAGAAGATAACCAATTATGAAAATGCAACCAAAGGCGACACTGTCACTTTCGTTTATGACGCTGATGCCAACACCGTTACCCTCACCAATATCAAGACTCCCGTTGTTGATACCACCACTGTCGTTACTGATGTCTTTACTGTGGCAGGTTCATCTGCAGCATTGTTTGGAACAACATGGGATGCTGCCAACACCGACAACGACATGTCTCAGATGACGGTTGAAGGCACGACAGGCTACGTTCTGATTAAGCAGAATGTTGAACTCAAGGCGAAAGATACCATTCAGTGGAAGGTTGTCAAGAACCATAGTTGGGATGTTAACTATGGTGATCCTCAGAATAACAACAATAACTATCAGTATATTATCACCAAGGATGGTAAATACAATGCGGCATTCGTATTCATGGAGATTGCAGGATACGGACACATGGCTGAAGCAACCTTCGAACCTGTTGATCCCACCGCTACTGTTTACTACGTTGCAGGTAACAAAGAACTCACCGGTTACGACTGGAAGCCCGACTCATTGGCAATGTCTTCGGGGGCTATCATTATCAAAGATGTACCCGCAGGTACACATGCCTTCAAAATCACAGATGGTCAGTGGAATACTGATACCGAAACAGGTCACGAATTCACCACTCTTAGTGATGAATGTCCCACCACAGGTCTGACACATGATACAGACGGTAATATTACCTTTACAACCGATAAGGTACAGGACATCACCATCGTTATTGCTGAAGGTGAAATTTGTGTACTTGTTGATGCTGTCGTTGTAACTCCTGTTGATACCAATACCTATTATATAGTAGGTGAACTTGTTCCATGGGGTTGGGACAACGAAGGCACAGCCGACGAAACTCCTATGACCCTTAAGAGCGAAGGAGTATATGAATTCGTGGTTGATACTTTTGCTGCAGAAGCTAAGACTTATCAGTACAAACTCCGTGCAAACAAGACTTGGACAGATAGTTACCAACTTCCTGCAAATGGCAATGCTGAATATGCTTTCAATGAAGCAGGTAATTACCGCCTTGTCTTCACTGCTGATGTGAATAACCACACTCTCAACCTTGAAGCAACCAAGTTGGGTGGTGAACCTACTGTAGTTGAATACTACATCAAACACCCATGGGGCACTGGTACTGACGAGGCTTGGGAATGGAAGAAGATGAATCTTGAGGCAACTGCCGTTATCTATACAGCAGAAGGTCTGTGGGGCGGTAGAGGCGCCAACATCAACACTACCGAGTCGGACGCAGGTGCCGCATGGTTCCCTGTAGAGAATATTAAAGGTTATGACGCAGCAGCTATCGGCGACACTGTGGTATTCACATTCAATCCTGCCGACACCACTCTCTCTGTTACCGTTACAGGCAAAGCACCCGTTGTCGTGGCAGACCGCTACATAAAGCACCCGTGGGCAGGAGGAGAATGGACTTGGAAGAAGATGAATTTTGAGGAAACTGCTCTTGTTTATACCATAGAAGGTATTTGGGGTGGCTATGGTGCCAACATCAATACCGAAATGGTTGACTCTGCAGCCCTGTGGTTCGCTGCTGACGAAATCAGCGGAGCAGGTAATGTCAATGTAGGCGACACTGTAGTGTTCAGTTATAATCTTGCAACAACTTCATTGTCTGTTACTATCATCGGTAAAGTGCCTGAAGTCTATACCGTTGTAGGTACGGCTGTTAATGGCGACAACTGGAATCCCAACAATACCGAAAACGATATGACTCTTAATGCTGACGGACTATATGTCTTGGTAGTCAAAGAGAAAACTCTTGAAGAAGGTATAGGTCAGTTCAAGATTATAAAGAACCGCTCTTGGGAAAAGGCGGATGAGATATATCCTAATCTTGAAGGTAATGGTAATGCCACATTCGATGTGACGGAGACAGCTGTTTACACCATCACCTATACCTACAATCCTGCAGAAACCGACCCGACCAAGATGGTTACAGTAACATTGCTCAAGACCGGTGAGGCTCAGCCTATCACACACGTTTATTCCCTCGTGGGCACTGCCTTTGATTGGGGTTGGGAACTCGGCAATGCTCCTGAGATGACTAAACTGAATGATAGTATCTACACCTATCAGATTGATTCCTTCGCTGTAGCAACCGCACCTGATACCATCTATTATAAGCTTACTGCAGACCATCAGTGGGGTGTATATGAACTGCCTGCAAGCGGCGACTACTATTATGTATTCAACCAGATAGGTTCATACCAACTCAACTTCACTGCCAACATTGCAAGTCATTATGTAGTTCTTGAGGCAACTCAGCTCAATACCGACACAACTATTGTTGAAAACAAATACTATATTGCAGGCTCAATGAATAGTTGGACTGTGAATGGTACAGAACTCGTCAATGGCGAAGTGGTTCTCACTCTTGCTGCCGGAAAACATCAGTTCAAGGTAACCGATGGCACTTGGAACAACACTTGGGGATACGACCAGGTTGACCAAGAATGCTCTACTGCTACCGTGACACGCGGTACAGGAAGTGATGATAACAATATAATCATCGAACTTTCCAAAGAACAGGAGGTCACCATCTCCTTCAATTCTGCAACCCGCAAGGTTTGCGTCAAGGCTGAGACTGGCGAGGCTCCTAAGGTTTACTACGTTGCAGGTGATGAAGGACTTATGGGCGCAGGACATGGTTGGTGGAAAGACTATGCTGATCGTGCTCTCGTTAATGGTACTATCATTATAAAAGATGTTCCTGCAGGTGCACACGCATTCAAAATCACTGACGGTAACTGGAACAGCGATACCGAAACAGGACATGAGTTCACCGCTCTCGACACCGAATGTTCATCACAGGGCGTTACAGGCGGAAACGGAAATAATATTGAATTCACCACCTACAAGGTTCAGGATGTAACCATCGCAATGGACCTCACTACCTTCGCTATTTGCGTAACTGCTGATTGCGAGAAACCTGCTGAATTTGAGGACACCTATGTTATCGCAGGTGATGAGAAACTCCTCGGTGTAAGCTGGAGCGGCACTGCTGAACAGAACAAGATGACTGTGAAAGACGGTGTGGCTACACTCGTCATTGACACCGTCACACTTGCCGCAGGCAACTATGAGTTCAAGGTCGTAAAGAACGGCGGTCAGTGGATTCCTGACGGAACAGGCAACAACTCTGTTCTCTCAATTAACGAAGCAGGTGACTATAAGGTAACATTCACTTACGTGATTGGCGAGCCGGCTGCAAGTGCTGTGGCTGAGAAACTGGGTGAACCTGTGGTTGTAGATGTTGACTACTATCTGTTCGGATATATCAATGGCGCGAACTATGGTTGCGAGGACGATTATCAGAACATGGGTGACTATAAGTTTGTTGACGGCAAACTTAGTGCTACATTCACTCAGACCAGTTATGTGGCAGTGAAGACCACAGACAATGCTGCTTGGTACATGACCAAAGGTTATCCTGGTGATGATGCAACATCTGCCGTGCTCTACAACACCACACTTCTTGGAGAAGACGCAAACAAACTGCCCGTACCCGCCAATGTAACCGTTAACTTCACTCTTGTAGTTAACGAAGATGCTACTCTCACTCTCTCATATATTGCTGACGGTACAGGCAGCGGACTGGAGAATGTAGAAGCACTTCTTGACGTGAATGCACCTATGTACAACGTACTCGGACAAAAGGTTAGTCCGCTCTACAAAGGCATAGTTATACAAAACGGACAGAAATTCATGCTGAGATAATCAGTTAGCTCCATCAGTAAAAAGGAGGATACCGAGGTGTCCTCCTTTTTACTGTTTGCAGAATGAAATATTCTTTGTAACTTTACACCCGCTAATAATGCATGATCTGACATATATATATACCATGAAAAGAAATCTATCTGTTTTAGTTGCTCTCTTCTTCGCAGCGTGTCTTTCAGCGCAAGTCACCACTGTTCCCGCCTTTATACAAAAAGGCTACAAAGGCGAAGTAACCATTATTTTCAATCCTAATGAAGGCAACGGAGGCATGAAGAATGCAACAAAGTGTTATGCCCATACAGGTGTTACTATAGATGGGAAAACGTGGCAGCATGCACCTTCGTGGCGTGACGGAAAGCATGAAATGCAGAAGAATGCCGATGGCAACTGGGAACTGAAGATAAGTCCGGACATAAACACCTATTACGGTTGTGCCGCTGCTGATGTCGTTACCCAACTTAGTTTCGTCTTCAACGATGGACCCAATGGTTCTCTTGAAGGTAAAACCGCCTCAGGAGGCGACATTTTTGTTGACCTTATCGACCCTGGATTATATGCTAAAATAACCTCACCCTCCGGCAGCCGGCTTGTAGAGCAAGGGCAGACGGTGAAAATAATCGGTGCTGCTTCAGAACAGGCAACGTTGTCTGTCATGGTCAACGATAAAGTGGAATATACAAAAGACAACGCTCTTGAAATACAATACGACTTTATTGCTCAGAATGAGGGTGACTACCATGTAGTGCTTACTGCGCAAACCGCTACTGAGAAAAAATCCGATGAACTGACGCTTACTGTTATGAAGCCCACTCAGGAGGAAGTACGTCCGGAGGGAATAGACATGGGAATCTACTACGATGAGGCGGACCCGACCAGACTCACGTTGTGCACTTATGCCGCATCCAAGTCTGCACCCGCAAAGGCAGTGTTCGTGGTTGGTGATATGAACAACTGGCAACTGTCGTCAGACTGGCAGATGAAACGTGATGGCAACTATTTCTGGATGGAGGTGGAGAACCTTGAACCCGAAAAGGAATATGCATTCCAGTATTCAGTGGTGAGGGCAGACGGAACAATGAAACGTATCTCCGACCTCTTCAGCACCAAACTGCTGCACCCTGACGACAAATATGAGCCCAAGCAGGCAGACCCCACTCTAAGAGCCTATCCTTCAGCAGGTGACAGCTATGTGACAGTGGTGCAGACCCGCAAACCTGAGTTTGAATGGAGTGAGGCTACACTCAATTTCCAAAGACCTGACAAAAACAACCTTGTCATATACGAATTGTGGGTATATGACTACACGCCCCAACGTACTTTTCGCGGACTGCTGAACCGACTGGATTATATTAAGACACTCGGAGTAAATGCTGTCGAACTGATGCCCGTCTGCGAATTCGATGGCAACTACAACTGGGGCTATTCACCCAATCACTACTTTGCAGTTGACAAAGCCTATGGCAGCGAGAACGACTTCAAGACGCTTGTTGATGAGTGCCACAAGCGCGGAATGGCTGTCATAATGGATATGGTGTTCAACCATGCCACAGGTCTGAACCCTATGAACAAACTTTATCCTTACGGAGCAGACTTGAGTGAAAACCCGTGGTTCTGCACCGAGGTCCCTCATACTGACAACGTTTATGAGCATTGGAATCACGACTTCGAACCTGCAAGGCAAATGTTCACCCGGGCACTCAACTACTGGATACAAGAGTTCCATGTTGACGGCTACCGTATGGACCTGAGCCACGGACTATGCGGATGCGGCACTCCCTCAAGTTATGACCAGCAGAAACTGATGGACAATCTGACACACTATTATCAAAACGGTGTTCTCGCCGCTGCAGACATTGATAAGAATGGTGAACCTTACTTCATATTGGAACATTGGGGTAGCAACATGGGTAGCCAGCGACCCAAACTTGTGCAGCAGGGAATGTTATGCTGGCAGAATACCAACAACGCATATTCCCAGACTGCTATGGGCTGGCTCAAAGACGGTGACAGTTTCACAGATGCCAACAAGGACGGCTATGTAAGTTACTGTGAGAGTCATGACGAGGAACGTAACTTCTATAAGGCAAAAGAGTGGGGCAACGGATACATCAAAACCAACGAAGACTTCCGACTTGGACGTATAGCAATGAATATGGCATTCAATGTATTGCTTAACGGACCTCACATGATATGGCAGTTCGAAGAAGTGGGCTATGACTACTCCATTAACTCCACAAAGGGAAGCAGCAGTATAAGTGGAGACAATCGCACGTCAACCAAGGAACAACCCTACAGCCACGGCTATTTCAGTGAAGGAGTGCGCATGCAGCAGTTCAAAAAGATTGCTCAAGCCATACAACTGCGTACGCAATTGGCTCCGCAAGTGTTCAGCGGTAACCCCAAATCTGTAAATATATCTGGTGGCAAGGAGGTCAGAACCATTCTTTGGGGCGAGGGTGAAGACGCAATACTCGTTGTCGGCAACTTCTCTGCAGATGTAATCAAGCTGTACAAGATGCCTGAAGGCACATGGTACGACTATTACGGAGGCAGACAGCAGGAGGCTGAGCGTATATATATGTTCCCGGGTGAACTGCTCATATTCACAGGCAAACCATATACTCTGCCTTACGTACCGGATACCTATGAAACAACTACCGATGTGGAGACTCCTGTCGTCTCACCACAGACTGTTACCAGAAAACTCATGCGAGATGGTTCTCTTCGCATTCTACTGCCTGATGGAACGCAATTCGATGCTATGGGAAGACGGCTTGTAGCAGAGTAAACCGACATTAGCATTACTGTGGCTGACAAAACAAAATGTAGAGGCAAGAATTCTTGTCTCTACATTTATTTCAGTAGCTTCAATTCTATAGTTTTGTAGTGTTACCGTGGTATCACCGTAGTATCACCGTAGTATCACCGTAGTATCACCGTAGTATCACCGTAGTATCACCGTACTATCGCTTTGTGAGTTATTTTCCTATTGCAAACGGGAATGAACCGATAAGATTGCCATCGCAGAAGAAATCGGCATTATAGATTCCGGTCTGCAGAATCTCATCCACATTCCAGTAGAGGACATCACTCATGGTCTCGCCTCCGTATTCAAAATCTTTGGTGAGGGAATATTCGATGTCGGCATTTTCATAATGGAAGGTGTTGCCGTTTTTGGTCATTACCTCTCCATCCGGTCGGATGATTCGGAGGTAGATTTGCTTGATTCCGGTCTCAGCCGTATTGTTCTTGAGGATGGTGTAGTCGAACTGCAGTTTCTGAATCTTGCTGTAGCGGGTTGTTTTCTTGTCACGATTGTTGAGCGGTGTCATGGCAAAACTGCTGATTTCAAGCATTTGTGCACGGTTAACCACTTCAGTGAGTTTCACTTTCTCCTCTTCCAGTTGTGAGGCACGCTCTGAAACCTCCTGATACTGCTGTTTGACCGTGATGTTCTCCTTGGTGAGTCGCTCGTTGGTCTGCGAGAGTGAGTCGATTTGATGTACATACTCCACCATTACGGCGCGCACGGTAGCAAGTTCTTTCTTCAACTCGGCAATGCGTCGTGCGTTCGTAGCCTTGGTGATGCGAAGTTCTTCAAGCAAGTCTTGCACACGCTGTTGCTCCTGAGCAAGTTTGTCGGCAAGTGAGTCGTTGTTCAGATTGCGTCCATAACCGTCGAACTGGAGCGCGAGGTCTTCATATTCGTCCTCCAACTGCTCTTTTTCGAATGTCATTTGCTCAACCATCTCCTGCATTTCGTTTTTGGTCTGACGGTTGTTAAAGAACAACCAGACAGCGGCAATCAGCAACAATGCAATAATGCCGACAAGTAGATAAAGTGTAGTTTTCTTCATGATTGTAGGATATTATAGTGTTTCTATGAGTTTTTCGAGGTGTATGCCATGCGAGCCTTTGAGCAGAATGGTTTTTCCACTGACGTGCATTTTTGTCAAAGCGTCTTTCAATTGGTCGGCATCGGTAAAAACAGGGTATGGCGCAGTGGTTTGTGCGAACTCTTTCCCTACCAGCATGACATCAGTCAGTTTCTGCTCAAGCAACATGTTGACAATGTTTTGATGCTCAGTGCGGGAATATTCTCCCAGTTCGAGCATGTCGCCGAGAATGAGCATGGGACTGTCGTTGTGCTGCCGTGTTTGGCGTATGAAGTTAACGATGGCAGCCTGCATGCTTGTCGGATTGGCATTGTATGCATCAACTATGAGTGTATTGTTGGCGGTATTGAGCAGTTGCGAGCGGTTGTTGGAAGGCATATAATTGCGAATTGCTTCCAAGCCGGTCTCTGTTTCCACTCCAAAATATCTGCCTACGCAAAGTGCTGCCTGCACATTCTCAGAATTATAGTCACCAACAAGATGAGTACCTTCCGGCATCACTCCTGTATGGTAGCCGACAGTCTGCAAGTCACCGGCCATTTGACTCAGGTACTTATTATCGAGGTTCCGGAAGCAGAAGCCGCCATGATTGCGAAGAAAATCGTAAAGTTCGGCTTTGGTCTGCATAACTCCCTCAAAACTGCCGAAACCGAGCAAATGAGCCTTACCTACATTGGTGACGAGTCCGCAGTCAGGTTCGGCAATCTCCACAAGTTCGCGAATATCTCCGGGATGAGATGCTCCCATCTCCACGATAGCGAGTTGATGGTCATCGGTAAGTTGGAGCAGAGTGAGAGGCACTCCGACCTGATTGTTGAGGTTTCCCTGCGTGTAGTGCAGATTATATTTGGTTTTGAGCACAGCGGCAGTCAGTTCTTTGGTCGTGGTTTTGCCGTTTGTGCCGGTTATACCGATAACGGTTTTCGGTTTGTCGCCTGCCTGTTTCGGAGTACTCCATTTCCTGCGCCACTCACGCGCCAATTGCTGCAATGCAGCGAGAGTGTCTTCAACGTGGATAATACGCTTGTCGAAGCATGACTTTTGGGAGCAAGTGGCAGGTATTTCTTCGTCAACAACCGCCAATGCGGCCCCCATCTCAAGAGCCTGCAGAGCGAAACGGTTGCCATTGAAGTTGGCACCTTTCAGAGCAAAGAATATGCAACCTTCAGGCAAATTACGCGTGTCAGTTGATACACATATACTGCTCTCAGCCCTATAACCTCTATCAATAATTTGTTGTAATATCATTTCGCAGCACTTTCTTGTTGATTGCCTGCCTCAGACTGTTTAACCTTGTTAGGCAATTCAAGTCCGTATGCTTTCTTTCTGTCTTCCACTTTGAGGAATAGAGAAAGGATGAATGCGAGGACACCGAATCCGGTGAAAACAATCATTGGCACAAGGTAGCCGTCTGTGGCAACGCGAAGCTTGCCAATCAGGAGAGGCACAAGGCAGAGACCTATGTTCTGCACCCAGAAGATGAGGCAGTAGGCACTACCGAGTACTTTCTCATCGATAATCTTTGGTACGCTTGGCCACATGGATGCGGGGACAAGCGAGAAACTGACTCCGAGCACAAGTATGGTAATCAAGGCGAGAGTCTTGCTCGGATATGCGGGCAAAACAAATGCGAAGACGGAGTGGCAGAGAATCATGATAAGTGCTCCGACAAGCATCATTGAGGCACCCTTGCCTTTGTAGTCGATAAACAATCCGAGGAATGGTGTGAGCACCATTGCCAGTATCGGGAACCATTTGAACAGACCGGCAGCCTCGTCATTAGGTATGGAGAGTGTCTCTTCAAGATAGTTGGTAGCAAAGCGCTGGAAGGGGAAAATGGCAGAATAGTATAGCACACATAGCAAAGCTATAATCCAGAACATCTTTGAGGAAAAGATCTGCTTAAGGTCGCTTACATGGAACTCGTCTTCAGGGTCTTTGACAGCTGTAGCCTCACCTATAGCCACGAGTTGCTTGTCGAAGCGGTTATCCATGATAGTGAATACAAAGAAATTGAGAAGACCAATGACAAGCAGCAATGAAGCAAAGAGCAGAGGTGCCACTACACTGTTGACTCCATCAACGGCAAACTTCTGACTGATGAGCGGAGAGAGCCACATGGCAGCAAACACGCCAACGCGTGCGATAGCCATTTCGAGACCCATTGCAAGAGCCATTTCTTTGCCTTTGAACCATTTGGCAAGAATCTTGCTGACTGTAGTACCAGCCATCTCGCATCCGCAACCGAAAATCATAAAGCCAAACATGGCAAGTTTGGCAGAGCCGGGCATGCTGACCCACCATGAGTTGAGCCAAACCTGGTTGTTGGCATCAAACCATTCTGATATGCCGATGTATTTAATAGCGGCTCCAATCACCATGAGTGAAGCAGACAGAAGTCCTGTGAAACGAACTCCCATTTTGTCGAGAATGATACCTGCAATAATCAGGAATCCGAAGACATTGAGCAGATACTCGCCTGCAGCATAAGTGCCGAATACACCTTGATCCCATCCGAGACTATCGTTAAGAAGTGATGCGAGTGGTGAAAGAATGTCAACAAACATGTAGGCGAAAAACATCATGGACGCTACCAATATCAGTACAGTCCAACGTGCCCACGCTTTATCTCTAAGTGTTCTTTGTAAAGTTGCTACCATAGTAGTGCTAATTATGAATTATATGAATTATGCATTATGAATTAACTCAATCGCTCCACGGGTTTTGCTCAGCCCGTGAAGCGTTGGTTTTGCCCTTTTTCCGAAGCCACGCTTGTTTGCGTTCTTCATACTCGGCATAGTGTCGTTCAAGATAGTTGTCTGCCATAAACTATCAACTATGAACTTATTTAATACCCAACTCTTTCTTTACGAGCGGAGTAACATCGTCAGCATCCGGAGAGATGTATGTCATGGCTGCTGCATCGAAGATGTAGGTATAACTATTGGCATCTCCTACAGTCTTGACAGCCTTCTGCATCTTCTCATATACTGGAGTGAGCAATTCCTGCTGTTTCTTCTGAAGGTCTTGTTGAGCAGTTTGTACGAAGAGTTCGTAGCGTTGCTGCATTTCGGTTATCTCTTGTCCGCGAATCTGCTTGATGGCGTCAGCCATAGTTGCTTGATTCTGCTGATAGTCGGTTATCTTCTTGTTGATTTCTTCCTGCATGTTTGCCATTTGTGACTCATACTGCGACATGAGGGTATCCATTTTTTGCTGCACAACAGTGCGCTCAGGCATTTGCTGGAAAATGTCCTGTGAGTTGATGTGTCCGAATTTTTGTGCACTTACTGCAAGGGGCAGAATGAGTGCCAGAGTAACGATAATCTTTTTCATTGTTTTATTAATTATTAAGTTTATATTTCAAATGTTTGTGTTATTGCGTATGTAGTTTATTTTGCTCCGAGTTTTTGTAAAACCTGGTCGGAGATGTCGAGTTTGTTTGACATATAAATAAGACTCGGCTCAGCGCTTCTGTCTTTGACAATATCGTAGTGTTTCTCCTGAGCTATCTCCTGAATTGCGGTGTATATTTCGTCTTGTATAGGCTTGATGAGACTCTCTCGTTTTTTGAAAAGTTCGCCGTCTTGCCCAAAATACTTATGCTTAAGTTCGAGTGCCTCACGCTCTTTAGCCAGTATTTCGTCTTCGCGTTTCTGCCGAAGTTCTTCCGAAAGAAAGATTTGCTCAGTCTGATAATTGGCACTCAAAACACGTGCTTCTTCATTCAATGCTTCAACTTCTTTCTGCCAACGCCGCGACATCATGTTGAGTTGGTCGTTTGCAGACTCGTACTGAGCAAGATTCTTCAAAATGTATGCCATATCGACATAAGCGGTCTTCTGTGCTGCAATAGAGCAACTTACGAAAGTGAGTAATATTAATAAAGTCTTTCTCATAATTCAAAAACGGGTATATTGTTTGAAAATTAAAGTTCTTGTCCGAGCACGAAGTGGAATTGGCTTCCTCCGCGTTGACCATTAACATCTTTGTCGAATCCCCATCCCCAGTCGATACCCATAAGTCCGAACATAGGCAGGAAGATACGTACTCCTACACCCAGTGACCTCTTCAAGTTGAAAGGATTATAGTCTTTAATGTCTGCAAAGCAGTTACCCGCCTCGGCAAACACGTGTGCCCAAATAGTGGCATTCTGTTCGAGTGATATGGGGTAGCGTAACTCCATAGTATATTTGTTATATATATAGCCGTTGTATCTGCCTGTTGTCACATCAAGCGGAGTCAGACTTCCGGAGGAGTATCCACGCATGGCTATGTATTCTGTTGAGTAGGAGGTGTAGCTTGTCATGCCGTCACCACCCATATAATAAGTTTCAAAAGGTGATTTGGCGTACTGGTTGTAGTGACCAAGATATCCGAACTCAGCACGAGCCATGAGTACAAGTTTGGAGTCGCGTGTAAGTGGAGTGAACACTTTGCCGGAGAATTTCCACTTGTGATATTCAATCAGTCGGTAGCGCTCGTTGTCAGTCATATAGGTGTAGTCTTTCCCTGAAAGCAGAGAGTAGGGCGGAGTAATTTTAAGTCCGATAGAGAACTGTGAGCCGCGACGGGTATATATGGGATTGTCAATACTGCTTCTACTTAGAACCAGATTGAGTGAGAAATTATGGAAAGTACCATCTTGAAGCACCAGATAAGGCCAATCTTTCATCATGTACATCTGGTAGCTTAGTTCTCCGTAGAACTGGAAATAGTCGTCAGGCCAGTGCAGACGCTTTCCGTAACCAATACTGATACCAAAAGTGCGCATATACTTGTCAGGGTCAGACTCGGCGGCGCTAAGCTGCTCTGCGTATGCATTGTTGTAGTATCCGCTCTGACCATAGTAATAGTTGTTGTAGTATGTGCTATTGTATAGGTTCTGATACATCTGATAGTAACGCTGTGAGTATCCTGTCTGGGACGCGAAGAAAGCGCTAATGGACAGAGAGTTCGGGCGCTTCCCTCCGAGCCATGGTTCAAGGAAGGATATGCTTGCAGAGGTATAGAAACGTCCATTGGTTCGGGCATTGATGGAGAAAGTCTGTCCTTCACCTTGTGGCACAATGCGGTAACTCTTTTTGTTGAAAAGGTTTTGTATGGCAAAGTTGGTGAACTTTACTCCGACAGAACCTACCAGACCGGTGGCTCCCCAACCGAGAGAAAGTTCAAGCTGATCAGACGATTTCGTTTCAAGTTTATATGTAATATCCACTGTACCTTCTTCTGGATTAGGCTGAATGTCCGGCACCAGTTTTTCTGGGTCGAAATGACCCATCTGCGCCAGTTCTCGCAGAGAGCGCATGATGTCGGATTGGGAGTAGAGTTGCCCGGGCTTGGTATAGAGTTCACGGCGAACCACGTGCTCGTAAACCCGTGTGTTACCTTCGATGTTTATCTGGTTGATAGTGGCAGGTTTGCCTTCGTATATACGCATCTCGAAGTCAATTGAGTCGCCTTCCACATTGACTTCCACAGGATCGACATTAAAGAACAGATAACCGCGGTCGGTGTAGAGTTTTGCAACAGCATCATCATCAGTCTGCAAACGCTCGTTAAGTTCTTTAAGGTTGTAGGTGTCGCCTCTCTTTATTCCGAGAATAGCATCAAGATAGTCATAAGGATAGAGCGTATTTCCTACCCAGCGAATGTTTCTAACGTAGTATTTTTCGCCCTCATTGATAGTCATATAAACATCTACCCTTGTTGGGTCCTCAGGTGCAGGAACAACTGAGTCTGCAACAATATATGCATCACGATAGCCGAGTTCGTTGTATTTTTCTATGACAGCCTGTTTGTCTTTTTCATACTCTTCTCTTACAAACTTCTTCGTTCTGAAAAGATTGGTGATATGACTATCGTTAGTCTTCTTCATCACGTGATTGATTTTGGTGTGGGAGAGCGACTCGTTACCTGTAATATATATGTTGTTAACCTTGGTTTTTACCTTTTTGTCCACCACTATGGCCACTTTGACGTAACCGGGATGGTCTGCATCTTCTTTCTGAAGTACTTGAACAGTAGCATTGTTAAAGCCTTTTTCTGCAAAATATTTCTTTATGACTGTCTTTGCACGATCAGATGCATTGGGAGTCATTTGATTACCTTTTGACAATCCTACTTTAACCTCAATGTCCTCTTTCTCTGATTTTTTAAGTCCGGAGTATGTCAGTTCAGATATTCGCGGGCGCTGCTTGAGTGCAATATTGAGCCATATTTTGTTACCCTCAATGCGTGTGGCTTCTATTTTGACGTCAGAGAAAAGACCTTGCTTCCAGAACCTTCGTATAGCTTTGGTTATCTGGTCGCCAGGTACATCAATTTTGTCTCCTTTTGCAAGACCTGAGAATCCGATAAGTACAAAGTCTTCATAGTTGTCGGCGCCGGATACGGTAATGTCTTGAATCTCGTAGGTTTTGCGCTGTATTGTGTACTCTATCTTTGGTAGTGGCGTAGTTGCGGTGCTGCTATCAACAGCAAGAGTGTCCACACTCTGTGCAGACAATGATGTCAGAGTGCCGACTATAAGTAATATTATGAGAGTATATCGTTTCAAACCTGGTTGATTGTAAAATCGTTTAATTGTTGATTTGCTCGCTTGTTTTACCGTATCTTCTCTCTCGTTGTTGGTAACTGATTATGGCCTTCCGAAGTTCCTCTTTATCAAAATCAGGCCAATATACATCAGTAAAGTATAACTCGGAGTAAGCAAGTTGCCATAGCAGGAAATTGCTGATACGCAGTTCTCCGCTCGTGCGGATAAGTAAGTCAGGATCAGGTATGTGGTTGGTGGTGAGATGCTGACTGATAAGATCTTCATTCACGTCATTGATATCTATTGTACCATTGGAAAGTAGTCTTGCTATTTGGCGGACAGCATCTGTTATTTCCCATCTTGAAGAGTAACTGAGTGCAAGTACAAGGTTGACACCTGTGTTGGCAGAGGTGAGTTTCATGCAGTTACGGAACTTCTCTTCCGCTTTTTGTGGAAGTCTTGCAAGGTCGCCGATAGCAAGAAGGCGAACATTGTTTTTCATCAAGTCGGGAGTCTCTTTTTCGATGGAGTCAACAAGCAAAGTCATCAATGCATCCACCTCTTCTTTGGGTCTGTTCCAGTTCTCAGTGGAGAAAGCGTAAAGAGTGAGATATTTCACACCAAATTCAACGCATGCTTCGGTAATCTTTCTGACGGTATTAACACCGGCCTGATGACCAAAGATGCGGTTGAGTCCTTTCTTTTTTGCCCAGCGTCCGTTACCATCCATAATGATTGCTATATGACGCGGAACGCGGTTATTGTCTATATTGACATTTCCTGACATTATTTTTAGTGCTTTCTCTTTACTGGCAGCGTCTGCAAACAGCCTTTTGTTTGGCAAATTCAAAAACTATGCCGAGAGTGAGTGTTGAGGTCAAATCATTTTTCAAAATATTGCTCCCGTTCATCCTGTATCCGTTTGGATAGTTGTTGTAAAGTTCGTTATTCTCCAGATTATCAGCAAAGAAAAGTTGATGCTGCCAAGCAATATTCAATCCCCAGCGCGGAGAAAATTTCCATTTCATTCCAAAACCGAAAGGCAGGTATGCCCCCACTTTGGAGTAATCATTGTAAAGACCCATTCCCACGCCGAGAAAAATATAAGGGGTAATAGGTTTGATTCGGGTGTCGTATTGTTTCTGCCCAAAACGAAAAAAATTGAATTCAGCCACTACGTCAACGTTAATAATCCGATTGGTGGCTGTCTCTCCCTTGACCGGCATGGCTTGTTCGTCAGGAGCAGGAAATTTTATTTGTTGCCATTGCCCCTTTACCTGCAAAGCCCAACGAGGTGTAAATTTGTAGCGGAATTGTGCGCCAGCTGCATATTGAGGATACATGAAAATATGCGGCACGGCATCACCGACATAATAACTCAGTCCGCCTTGTACTCCGAATTCGCATAAATAGGGACGTTCCTCTGTATGCGCAGTCGTGGTTGACAGCATGAAAAGAGTCAATAATACTAATGTCAGTGTCTGTGTTGTATGGCGCATGTCGCGTGATGAAACTAATAGTTCTCGTGTTCTGACCGCAATAATACGGAATATTTCTTAATTTATCTTTGAAGGTTACATGCACGTGTATGCGCACATAACAGCCCGCAAAGGTAAGAAAAAATAATGATATATGCAAAAAGAACAGAAGTGAACTATATTTTTGTACAGACAAAGTATGATTAAATACGCTAAACTAAGAATTGATGTAATCGAGAAGAGCAGGGTAGAGTGACTTGTGGTAGGAGTCTTGTGAGAATACACTGTTATGCCATAGAAGGGTCAGTTCTCCACTGTTTTGGCGCGTTTTGTCAATAAGTTGCTGGCATAAGTAGAATGCCTCCTCTTCGTTTAAATTCATGTAGTTGGTGTTTGAGAGAGTGCAATCCATGATAGTAAGAGGGTGCAGAGTCAGATTGGTGAGTTTCAGGGTTTTGGGGTTAATCCATCTTACAGGTCTGGAGGTGCAAAGACGGAAACCTGCTTTGTCTGCAAATCCGATAGTATAATCATCTGTTATACCTGCAGCAGCCAATTGCTGCATATTATCGATGGAAACAGAGCGCAGCCAATGATGCCGATTGCTGGTTGACAATCGGCAGTTGATACTCGTCAGCGCGTTATTCAAAGTCTCAAACTCAGGTCTTATTCTGTTGCCTTCAGCTCCTGCAGCATAAGATGTGTGCAGACCTATTACTGCATTTGATTTTTTGATATAATGTATCAGATGTTCAAAGTCCTTGCCGTGAAGCGGATATTGTGGATAGTCCAGTTTCTTGCCGTCAGAAGCTTTGAGAAAGTATATAATATTGGTGTTAGAGTTGTATTTTTTGCATTTGGAATCTATATTGCACATCCATGGGAAAGTAAAAGCAGGATCATCTTCGATATCCTTCCATGCAGCAATAACATCGTGTATTTTCCCTCTCATTATGCCTCCTATAGCTCCGCGCAGATGACGATAAAACTCAATTGTGTCAACATCATGTGTCAGGTTGACAGCAGTTATTCTCTGTTCCGGCAGAGGCAATTCCAAGCGTTTGAGAAGCCAACGTGAATATTCGTCAATAAGCGGAATGGACAGCAGATTTCCTTCTGAGAGCAATGAGTGTGCAGCAAGAAACCTGCCGTGGGAGTCGCGCGCAGTAATGACAGTTTCTTCAGCTCTGGAGAGTAGGAAACCGGCAACTGATACGATGTCTGTATCTTGAGTGATGGCGCGTTGGTGCAGTACTTGACGAACTTCCTGATAGAAAGCTTCCCAAGTCTTTTCAGGATGCACGAGAGGGCTGTTTTCTGACGGTCGTATAACAAGTTTGTAGTTTTTTGCTTCCTCAGGGTTGGACGTATATCCAATTAGCGGTAGTGCCTGCTCATTTCCGTAGAGTAGAAATGTGAGTAAATATTTTATGGTTTCTGTCATTTGTTGTTACGGGTGAAGAATATAGATATTTCCTTTGTAGTTCAGGTTTATGTGCTGTTTTGGACGTGAATATATGATTTTTATGTGATTACGATGAAGTGGCTGATAACTCGTCCAGTTGTCCCGACATGATTTCCCATTCGTAAAGTCTTTGCTCAATCTCGTGTTTTATATGTTCATACTTTAGAAAGAGTTGAGTGTCGGTTTGGTTTTCAGGCAAAGAAAGCTTCTGTTCAATTTCCTGTTGCTCATTTTCGAGATTAGCAATTGTTGTTTCAGTTTCCGCTATTTGTTTTTCAAGTTTTCGCTTTTGTCTCTGTTGCTCTTTTTGTTGTTCAAATGAGAGCTTGGCTTCGGATGGAACTGTCGTAGCGCATGACCTGGTGTTGGGTAGAGACTTAACGTGTTCAGTATCTATAGTAGTGGGGTGACCTGTTGCCGGTCTGTCATTATTCCGCCATTCAAGTTCTTGTAGTGAACTGATATTTTTTCTTCTCAAAAAGTCGTAAATGCCTCCGAGGTGTTCTATTACTCTTCCTTCACCGAATTCATATACTTTGTTAACGAGTCCGTCAAGAAAATATCTGTCGTGAGAAACAACAATGAGAGTTCCGTCAAATGCCAGTAATGCATCTTTGAGGATATCTTTTGACTGCATGTCAAGATGATTGGTAGGCTCGTCAAGTATAAGCAAATTAACAGGTTCAAGCAGTAGGCGAATCATTGCAAGCCGGCTTCGTTCTCCTCCTGACAGCACTTTCACCTTCTTGTCTGATGCCTCTCCTCCGAACATGAATGACCCTAACAAATCTCTGATCTTGAGCCGGATGTCTCCGACGGCTACTCTATCGATTGTTTCAAAAACAGTTAGTTCTCCGTCAAGCAGAGCCGCCTGGTTTTGTGCGAAATATCCAATTTTAACATTATGTCCGATGCGAAGCGTTCCAAGATAGTCGAGTTGTTGCATTATACAGCGAACCATGGTCGTTTTGCCTTCTCCGTTTTTGCCGACGAAAGCCACTTTTTCTCCTCTCCGAATTGTGAAATTGACATCATGAAAAACAGTGTGTTCACCAAATGCTTTCATCAAATCTTGAGCGATAACAGGGAAATCGCCGCTTCGTGGTGCCGGTGGAAAGTGCAGACGGAGACGCGAGTTGTCTTCAAGGTCAACTTCAAGTCTTTCAAGTTTCTCAAGTTGTTTGATACGGCTCTGAACTTGAACGGCTTTTGTGGCTTTGTATCTGAATCGCTCAATGAAATCTTCAGTTTCCTGAATCATCTTCTGCTGATTGAGGTATGCACGAACTTGTTGCTCATGACGTTCTTTCCTAAGTTCTACAAAATGAGAATAGTTGACATTATAGTCATATATCCTGCCAAGAGAAATCTCTATGGTGCGATTGGTGACGTTATCTATAAAGGCCCGATCGTGGCTGACAAGAAGTAGAGCAGAAGAAGAGTTGGCAAGAAACTGTTCAAGCCACTGAATAGACTCTATATCAAGATGATTGGTAGGCTCGTCAAGCAGCAAGAGATCAGGTTTGCGTAGTAGTATTTTGGCAAGTTCAATTCTCATACGCCATCCTCCTGAGAACTCAGAACAAGGACGGTTGAAATCGGATCGGAGAAAACCTAAACCTGACAAAGTGCGTTCTATTTCCCCTTCAAGTTTGTTTGGTTGAAAATGTGAGGTGAGGGTTTGCAATTGTTCCTGCCGAAGTAGCAGAGCGGTGTATTCCGGCGATGTGAAATCAGTTGCTGCGTTGAGTTCGCTATTGATTTGTTCAAGCATACTCTGAGCCATGTGGAATTCATGGAATGCCTTTTTGGTCTCTTCAATAACGGTTGTTTCATCGGTAAGCATCATGACCTGCGGAAGATAACCAATCGCAAGGTCTTTCTCTTTTGCGATGTTCCCGCTTGTTGGCAACTGCTTTCCTGCAATAAGTCTCAGTAATGTTGTTTTCCCTGCACCGTTTTTCCCGACAAGGGCGATTTTATCCTTTCTGTTAATAAGAAAAGATACATCCTCGAGCACAGGTCTCGAGGAAAATTCCATTGTCAGATGTTCAATAGAAATCATGAATACTGAGGTTCAGTTTATATTTGTTTTTGGGCAGTTTGATAATCAACCACTCTCCATAAAATGTATGTAAGAATGCAACAAACTGTAAAATCCACAGTTACGAGCAGCCATATATTCCAGTTTCTTCCAAGTAATGCCAATCCGACAAACAACAGAGTGACAGAAAGAAGGACACCGGTCGTTTGTATGTGGTTGAGTCCGGTTCGCAGCAACAAGTGATGAATATGGTTTTTGTCAGGTGAAAAAGGTGATCTGCGGTGCTTGATTCTTGTAAGCATGACTCTCAGAGTGTCGAACAACGGAACAGAGAGTACACAGATGCAAACTGCCGGTGCAGCATTGCATTGCAGAGTCTCATCGACAATGTGGTAAGCATTAAGGGTGCAGAATCGGAATACAAAGGCAGTAAGCAGGTATCCAAGCAAGAGTGAGCCGGAGTCTCCCATGAAGATTTTGCGTTTTGACCCTCCGAAAACATTATATATGAAGAATACGGCAAGCGCCCCGACCATGCTGTATCCGAGTGTAGCCCAACTTAGTTCCCCTGCCAACTGAAACCATACAGCAAAAAAAAGACAATATATAATGCCCAATCCTGAGGCAAGTCCGTCAATACCATCAATGAGATTAAGTGCGTTGATAATAGCCACGAGTACAAAGAATGAAAGCAGATAGCTGCTTATCAAATTGATTTCTCCTATGCCGATGAATCCATGCAGATGCGTAATCCGTATATCGGCGAAACCAATCATTGCTACTCCGGCAAGCATCTCTCCCAGGAGCTTGCTGAGCGGGGATAAATCAAGCAAGTCGTCAACGAAACCGACGAAGAGAATAACTACCAGCCCGATAAGCAGAAATTGCGATTCTTTTAGAGAACTATATTCGAATATGATATAGGTAAGCATGAATGATGTACAAATATCTATGCCTCCTATATTGGGGATTTCACCTGTGTGTGACATCCGTTTGTTGGGCTTGACCACAAAATGTCTTTCTCTGGCGATTTTAAGCACTATTGGCATGCATGCCAGGCCCAACAGAAATGAGATAATCCCTATTAGAAAAGGATATGTATTGAAGAATGTTTGCACAATTGTTATTCCGTTTAGTATCTGTTAAGTGTAATGATGTTCAAATATGTTTATTTATCAAGTTGTTCATAAATGGAGTTGCGTGATACAAACTCAGGAACAATCTCTTTCATAAGCGAGACTGTCATGAACGGTTTTGACTGATAGCTGATATCTATCAGTTTGTTAATCTGCGGCTCCACTTCCGAAAACTGCATTTCACGCACTTTCGCAATGAGAATCTTGTCGTTAGTGGTAGGAATGGTGGTCTCCTTGCTGTTTAACAACTCCTCATATAGTTTCTCTCCGGGGCGCAGTCCTGTAAACAATATCTGAATATCTTTTCCCGGTACGTATCCGGCAAGCCGAATCATATTCTTAGCCATATCAAGGATTTTTACAGGATGCCCCATGTCGAATACAAAAATCTCTCCCCCGGCTCCGAGTGTGCCTGCCTCAAGTACAAGGCAACATGCTTCGGGGATAGTCATAAAATACCGTATGATTTCAGGATGAGTCACAGTGACGGGTCCTCCTGCTGCAATCTGTTTCTTAAAATATGGAATAACGGAGCCGTTTGAGCCAAGTACATTGCCAAATCTGGTAGTAATAAAGCGAGTACATGCAGGGTTGTCCTTGGCGATATGTTTGTAAAGAGACTGAACATAGATTTCGGCAATACGTTTTGATGCCCCCATGATGTTGGTCGGGTTTACGGCTTTGTCAGTCGAAATCATTACAAAACGTTCCACTCCGTATTTCACAGCCATATCTGCCATGTTCTTTGTACCGAGAACATTGGCATGCACAGCTTCATTAGGGTGGTCCTCCATAAGCGGCACATGTTTGTATGCCGCAGCATGATAAATAATCGAAGGACGCATATCTGCAATTATTTCTTCCACCCGGTGCCTGTCTCTTATATCACCGATGCAAGCAATCAATCTCTGTTCAGGGAATTCCTTTCTAAGGTCAAGTGTTAGGTCATGCAGGGCGGATTCTGCCTGGTCGAACAATATAAGTACACGCGGATTGAAACCTAATATTTCTTTGGCAAGTTCGCTGCCGATACTTCCTGCCGCACCAGTGACGAGTATAACTTTGCCGTTAAGTGTATTATTGACGTTTTCAGTGTCGATATCAAAGGCAGGGCGTTCAAGCAGATCCTCTATCTGGATAGAGTCAATCTTCACAGAAGATTTGTCAGTCTCCGTCATTTTGTCCCACTCGGTGAAATATGGCGTGGTAAGTACCTGAATATTGTTGTCGAGAAACATCTTGAGGTCTTTTGCCGGGTTTATTTCCTTCATCTTGAGCGGAGAAACGATGACAGCCCTTATACCTTCTTTTTGTATTTCTCGTAAAAGCCGAGTGTCTTTCTCGTAAACTTTCATTCCGAGCAGACTTATTCTTTTCTTCTGCTTACCATCCTCAATAAAACCTACAGCCCGATAATCGGAATCCCCCGATGTGCGCAGCATTGATGCAATAGCAATGCCTGCTTGTCTGGTTCCATAAATCAGTACCTTTTTGCTGCCGGAGATACTTTGCTGCATGGTTTCAAACAGAGTCTTTATACCTACTCTCAAACAAAAAAGCAGCATGAAACTCACAAAGATGTAAATTATGGTTACAGTGTTGAGACACAATTTAATGTTGTAAGTGTGTATGGAGACAATGTTGAGTATAATAACGACAACGCCGCTTGTGACTACAGAAAAAAGCACTTTCAGAGTGTCTATGAATGTAGAGTACCTCAATACGCCTGAATATGAGTGGAAACACCAGAAACAGACGGTCTGAACAATGAGCAAAAGCAGTAGTTGCCCCCATATAGGGAGCATATTTTCATCTATTCCGTATGCAAACAGCCCTTTCCCAATCCAATAACTTATGGCAAAAGCCACCACACATAAGAAAAGGTCTATCAGTAGAACACCCCAGCGGGGTAAATAACTCATTGTAGAAAAATGAGAAAATACGTCTGATTGCCTTAATACTTTTAACTGGTTATATTCTTTATTCATCGCGCCATAGGAATAATTGCTCCGCACTAAGAGCAATATAAAATAAAAGTCTGCAAAATTAGCCTTTTTTTCATAATTATGCAAATTTATTATGGAAATGCTGTATTATTGTAGTTTGTTTTGCTGTAATTTGCGTAAATTCCGTATCTTTGCATCGTAAAAGGTTCGATATAAACTGAAATAAAGGGCGAACTTAATGAATAGAAAAACATATACTAACTTAAAATAACATACAAATGTCAGTACATTCAGAGACTACTGCGCGTCATACAACGCAGACCATTCAGCAGATGAAGCATGCAGGTGAGAAAATAGCCATGCTGACCTCTTATGATTATACATTAGCCAAATTGGTTGATGAAGCAGGAGTAGATATAATTTTGGTTGGTGATAGTGCCTCCAACGTGGTATGCGGTAACCAAACCACATTGCCCATTACGCTTGATGAAATGATCTTCCTTGCAAAAGGAGTAAGGCGTGCTGCAGATCACGCTTTGGTAGTAGTTGACATGCCTTTTGGTTCTTATCATGCCTCGGAAGAAGATTCTGTAAAGAATGCAGTCAAGGTGATGCGAGAGACAGGCGCTGATGCTTTGAAACTGGAAGGAGGAGTAGAAATCATGCCTGCAGTGAAGAAAATACTGAGTGCCGGTATTCCAATTATGGGTCATCTCGGTCTTACTCCGCAATCGGTCAATCAGTTCGGAGGTTACGGACTCCGTGCAAAGAGTGAGGCGGAAGCAGAGAGACTGTTGCGCGATGCTCATCTCCTTGAAGAAGCCGGTTGTTTCTCCTTGGTTCTTGAAAAGATTCCTGCTGCGTTGGGAAAGCGCGTGTCAGAAGAGCTGCATATTCCGGTTATTGGTATAGGTGCCGGAAATGGAACAGACGGTCAGGTGCTTGTGCTGCATGATATGCTTGGACTCAATCAAGGCTTCAAACCTAAGTTCCTGCGCAGATTTGCAGAAATGGGAGAGGATGTCAAAAAGGCTGTCGGAGAGTATGTAAATGCAGTCCGTGAAGTTGCTTTTCCAAGCGAGAAGGAGGAATATTGACGATTAGAAACTAATCCAATGCGGCTAATCCTGAATATATGTCTGCTGACCTGTATAGTATTTCATTGTACGGCGCAGGAAAAGGTAAGGATGTTGTTTGCAGGAGATGCTATGTCGCATATAGTTCAGGTCAGATGGGCGCAGACACCTGAGGGGAGGGATTACTCGGTTTGTTTCAGAGAGGTGCGTTGTTACACAGAAAATGCAGATTATGCAGTTGTAAATCTTGAGACTCCGCTTGACAGTATGCCATATTCGGGGTATCCGAGGTTTTCTGCTCCTGATGAATATCTTGATGCCTTAAACGATGCAGGCTTTGATTTGTTTCTTCTCGCCAACAATCATATAGTTGACAGAGGCGGGAAAGGGGCATTGAGAACAATAAAGCAACTTGAGTGCCGTAGTTTAGAATATGCCGGTGTGTATGCCGGCATTGAGCAAAGGAGTTGCAATTATCCGTATGTCAAGACATTCAACAACGGGGCAGATTCTCTCAGAGTGGCATTCCTCAATTGCACATACGGAACCAACGGACTTCCCGTACCTGAACCTTTGGTCGTGAATATAATTGACACCGCCTGCATTCATGCCGACATTGACGAAATACGTTCACAAGTGGATTTGTGCGTGATGTGTGTGCATTGGGGAGTGGAGTACAAAACCCGTTCTTCCCTCCGGCAACGACAGTTGGCACAATGGTTTGCCGATGCCGGTATAGACATGATAATAGGAGGGCATCCGCATGTGGTTCAGGAATATGAGGTGCTGACAGCAAACGACGGGAGGTCGGTGCCGGTGTTCTATTCTCTCGGCAATATGATTAGCAACCAAAGATGGCGTGGCAGTAATGGCGGCATCTTTGTCATGGTAACAGCAGATATGGCAAGCAAAAAAATCACAGATGTCGGGTATCTGCCTGTCTATGTCCACAAAGGAATATGGAAAGGTGAGAGGCAATATCATCTGTTGCCTACCATAAATATGATTGACACCTTGGAACGCGTATCGCTACCAAAGGCTGACCGTGATTCCATGAGAGTGTTTCACCGTCAGACAACAGAACGGCTTCATAATGTCAGACTGATATCTGAATAGTCAATATAATAAAATAAACCTGCAGTTATGTACAAAGTAAAGTATTCCCAACAGCAAGTATCGTCGGTCATTGCTGACCTGGCACAAAAAATCAATGTTACTGAAAACACTGTATTCCTCGTCCTGATGAACGGAGGGGCATGGTTTGCTCACGAGTTGGTAAGCCGATTGAATGACATGTCAGTAAGGGTGGAGTATGCAAAGGTGTCTTCCTACCATGGCAAGGAACGGGGACAACTAAGTATCAACTATATGCCCGAAGTTGACTGGAACGGCAAGTCGGTTGTAGTACTTGACGATATATGCGACTCTGGCAACACCTTGAATTGCATATACGAATGGTTTCAGCAATATGACGTTGCTGATATAAGATTTGTTACACTTGTTTCGCGCAAACATCGTCTGCAGTTGGACAAAGGTGTCAGTCTGCTTAGCGGAATAGAAGACGAATCGGATGACTTCTTTGTAGGTTGCGGCCTTGACGACAACTCTTTCGCCAGATATCTGCCTTATATAGGTGTGGTGGATTAATCGCAGAGCGAATAGAGGTCTCCCCTCGGATTAAGCAGCATCACGGGAATGTTGCTGTGGCGTATGATGTGCAGTTCTTGTGGCCCAAAGAAGATGTCATCCAATCCGTAATCGCGTGAGGCTGTTACGACAAGCATGTCTGCCGACAATTTTCTTCCCCTCTCAGCAGACTCTCTTCCCACAGAGAAGCTGTCTTTCCTTGCTTTCAATACTTCGGCTTGCACTCCGCGTGCATTCAGTGCGGTAATAATCTTGTTAGTGTTCTGTTCTGCCCGACTGCCGTAATCGTTTGCCTGCAGAAGTGTTATTTGTGCACCCGTGAAACGGTTGAGATGTCCGAGAACTTCAGCTTTGTGCACTTCCTCTTCGAACATAGTGACAGGTGACAGCAGTCCGGCAAGAGGGCGCAAATGCGGCATGGTGTCTGTAAGAAAAACATAGGGCAGGCGTAAATCCCGGCAGAGATTGAGATACCTCTGTATTTCCTTTCTGCGGTTGTCGCAGGAGATGAACAGTATATCTATGCCAAGCTCGTCACAGAATCCGGCAGCATCATCGGGTATGCAGTCCGACGTGAACAACTCCCTTGATGTCTGCTTTGCAATGTTTGCTACAAACTCTTTGTGCTCTGCAATCTCTGTCTTGTACAGTAATCCGATCTTCATGTCAAGGGGCTGATAAAGTCTGTTTTAACTTCTCTGTGTAATATGGTTCGTAGTCAGGCATCAATTCAGGATACAATGTCCAGACTAAATCTTTAAGCAGTCGCTCAGGATGCACGACAGCACTTTCCCAGAAGTCGTTGGCTCCCGTCTTTGTACTTCGACGGAGAAAATTGTACACCTCTCCTGTCTGATATGCTTTGAACCATGTATGCTTGTCGTCCATTTCGCGCAGTTCGTCAAGGCTTTGGGCTGTGCTGTTAACCCATACGTCCGCATCCTTGAAATTGAGCAGGACTGTCTCAAAGGTGAGAGGAATACTGCCATTGGTTGAGTCGTTCTCATAGAAGTAACTTGCGCCTGCATCGCGATACAACTGACCGGTATATACTTTACCGCTTGGCATATACCATGTGCCGCGGAAATTGTTGCCTGCCATCAGTGTGCGCTTTTTGATAACCGATTGCTCCACTTTGTTTCTCAGAGTAAGGTATTCGTTCTCAATTTCTCGGAACAGACTGTCGGCGTAATCCTGTTTGTCGTAGAATGCCCCTATAAGTCTTATCCATTCGGCACGCGCAAGAGGCGACTGCTCAGTCCACTCGTTGTTGTAAATGACAGGAATAGACGACTTTTCAAAATATTGCCTTACTCCGTCACCTTGGGCGTACGTGCTAATCATGACAGCATCAGGGTGCGTCAGAATCACTCTCTCCGGATTGACCTGCATGGCATCACCAAGGTCGGCACATCCTTCCTCAACGGTGGGTATCGGGGTGTAAACAAGATACGGCGAACATATTCCGCATAGTGAGTGCGTTTCACCTATTGCATCAAGAAAGCCCACGTGTGTGCACGATGTGGCAGCCAAAGAATGTAAGGGAACTTTGACCTTTATTCCGTCATCATGCGGAATAAGTGCGGTGTTACCGGCAAGATAATATTTCTGCATAATCCTGCCCTCTTCCCACGGGTCGAAAATAACTATTTCGGTGTACTCTGCGTTTCTGCAGAGTGTGAACCCCTGAGCATATTGTCCGTCGGCAGGTTTGCTGATGATGCCGGAGTGTGGTTTGGCTGTGCATCCGAGCAGAATAATAGGAATGATATATAGAATATTTCTCATTACACTGATTTTTACTTATTCATTCTTCATATACTTCTCGATATAGTCAAGAATTTCTTGTCCGCCGGTCATCTTCTCCGATGAAGTGACAAATATCTCCGGCAGTTCTTCCCATGTTTCAAGCAGTTGCTGCTTGTATTTCTCCACGTTGTCTTTTATAGCCTGCCGTCCGAGTTTGTCTGCTTTGGTAAATACAATGGCGAAGGGAATCCCGTTCTCGCCAAGCCACTCCATAAAGTCAGTGTCAATCTTTTGTGGCTCGTGACGTATATCTACCAGTACAAACAAAGAAACAAGTTGCTCTCTGAGCAGACAATAGCGTTCAATCATCTTGCGGAGTTTCTCGCGTTGTGTTTTACCTGCCTGGGCATATCCGTAACCAGGCAAATCTACCAGATGCCACTCGTTGTTAATAAGGAAGTGGTTGATAAGCAGAGTCTTGCCGGGCTTTTGTGAAGTCTTGGCAAGCCCTTTCTGCCGGCAAAGCATATTGATAAGTGAGGATTTGCCTACATTGCTTCTTCCAATAAATGCGTACTCGGGAAGATGCGACTGCGGGCAATTGTTCACATCGGTGTTGGATATGACGAAAGTGGCGGAATGAATTTGCATCCTGATTGATATTTTAGTGAGTGCAAAGTTACTGTTTTTTCTCGTATTGTGCAACAGAAATGAAAAGAGAGACTTGATTTCTCAAGTCTCTCTTGGTGGGCGAAGAGGGATTCGAACCCCCGACCCTCTGCTTGTAAGGCAGATGCTCTGAACCAACTGCGCTATTCGCCCGAAATGATTGCTCATTTCTCATTTGCGGGTGCAAAGGTACTGCAAATTTCTGATATGACCAAATATTTTTGTGAAAAAAGTGAAAATTATTTTTGTGCTTATGTATATAGAGTTGATAACCAATGACTGACGCTGAGATTTGATATGTGCATTATAAGGTTTACAGATGCGATTGGTGAGGATATTATTGTACGCGAGTGCAATAATGCCTGAGGCGGATAATAGGAGGGGCGTGTTTTCATGGTGCAACAATATGTTTTTGCATATTCCAACTTTTAGCAGTAACTTTGCGCGGTAAAACATTAAAAATCATGATTACATTTATATTTTCTATTGTAATTTTAGTATTGGGCTATCTGCTCTATGGAAAGTTAGTGGAGAAGGTATTCATGGCAGATGCTAAGCGTCCGACTCCTGCGACTCAGAAAGAAGACGGAGTTGACTATGTGCCGCTGTCGGGTTGGCGTATTTTCCTCATCCAGTTTTTGAATATAGCCGGTTTGGGTCCTATCTTCGGCGCGATAATGGGAATATTTTTCGGTCCTTCCGCTTTTCTGTGGATAGTGTTCGGAACCATATTCGCCGGAGGCGTACACGACTATCTCTCAGGCATGATGTCAGTAAGAAAAGGCGGCGCGAGCCTGCCTGAGATAGTGGGTTCGGAACTTGGTATGGGAGTCCGTCAGTTCATGCGCGTGCTCTCGCTTGTACTTCTTGTGTTGCTGACCACGACCTTTATGAGCGGTCCTGCAGCCTTGCTCCACGGACTGGTTGACAGTGTATCGTTCCAGATATGGCTGCTTGTCATCTTCGGTTATTACATGTTGGCAACACTTCTGCCTATCGACAAACTGATAGGTCAGTTCTATCCTGTTTTCGGAGCAGTTCTGCTATTTATGGGTGTGGGCATAATGGTAGTGATGCTTGGTTGGCACGGCTCCGAGATTCCGGAGTTGACCGACGGACTGCAAAACCGTCAGACCAACGGGCTGCCTCTGTTCCCGATGATGTTTGTAAGTATAGCCTGCGGTGCGATAAGCGGTTTCCACGGCACACAGTCGCCTCTCATGGCACGTTGCATAACGAACGAGCGCCAGGGCAGATGGATATTCTACGGTGCCATGGTAGCCGAGGGCATACTTGCCCTAATCTGGGCCGCTGCCGCAGGTACATTCTTCGCAGACCCTGAGCAGGGATTATACGGTATAGACGGATTGCAGGCTTTCGCTGCCGAACATCGAGGCGAGAACATTGCCGCCCTGGTAGTTGACCGTGTATCGCGCAGTTGGCTCGGCGTGGTAGGCGGCATATTGGCGATAATTGGTGTAATAGCTGCTCCTATAACATCGGGAGATACGGCTCTGCGCAGTGCACGTCTTATTGTGGCTGACTTTCTGCATCTTGAGCAGAAAACCATCTGGAAACGTCTGGTTATCTCTGTGCCTTTGTTTGGTGCGGTCTTTGGTATGACATTCGTCAACTTCGATATTGTATGGCGATATTTCTCTTGGACCAACCAGACATTAGCTGTTTTCACTCTTTGGGCAGGCACTGTGTTTCTCTTCAAGAACGGTGTAGAGACCGGCAAAATGAAGCGAGGATGGCTGATGAGCATCATCCCCGCCTTGTTCATGACAATGGTCAGTGTAAGCTATATCTTCATAGCACCTGAGGGTTTCCACCTCCAACCTGACCTGCGTTGGATAGGCTATATGGCGGCATCAGTGGTTACGGTTGCCCTTCTCTTCCTTTTCGCCGTTTGGGCAAAGAGATATAGTAGGCGCAAACCTTTGGAAACTTATTATTAAGCCAGAGAAAGGCGGGGTAGAGGGCAATGACGGTCAGTGTGCCTATTGTTCCTCCGGCAAAGATATCAGCCGTAAAATGCTGAGAGAGATATATGCGCGAGTATCCGCCGAGCAGGGCGAGTAAGAAGCAGACAACTTGCAGAGACATATTGAGGTATGTCTCTTTTTTGTTGTAGAACCACACGACAATGCATATCACGAAGAACAGGATGAAGAATGTGTTGGTGTGACCTGACGGAAACGAGTTGGTAGAGTGCATTCTTACCCCTTCTACTATCGGCAGTGCATCAGGGTTATTCTCAAGGTCGAAGAACAGTTTCGGTCGCGGTGCATGTACAATATGTTTTACTATCTGCACCACAATGCCCCCTGCCGCCTCGGCAATCAAGAGGTAGATGCTGGCACCTGCTTTCCAGAACAGCATGCAGAATGCCACTATATAGATGCCGTAGTCGGCGATGAGAGTATAATAACGGAAGAAGATGTCGCCGAAACAGGTGTGGCAACTGTTAAGCCACAAGTGAAGCCCTGCCTTGTCAACCGAAAGCAGGGTTATACCTATTGCCGTGAACACTACGGCAAACAACGCAAGAAATACTCTGTGACCTTTCAAAAATTCCTTCATAGCATCACCATAGTTTCACCGTACTATCACCGCAGTATCACCGCAGTATCACCGTAACATCACTTTGACTTTTCCCGTAGAAATGCATTAACTGTGCTTCCGACCCTCTTATCTGCTGACCACAATCTGCTTGCTTACCCGACTTCCGTCCTTGAAGGTTACGTGAAGAACATATATTCCTTTCTCACGCGGAGCGGGTATTTCGGTATTGCTGTTGAATATTGTTGTACTCTTTTTTAGTCCCAGCGTATTGTAGATTTCAGCATTTGCTTCGCCTTCGGTCTCTATCTGTATGTTCTCGCCGGGCATAAGCATGGTGGGAGCCACGCGCACTGCCTGTGCCTGGGTGCCAATCGTCTGCGGTGTCATCGGACAGGACTCTAAAGTCACGTTGTCACTGTTGGTGAGACGGATGCTGTATTCAGCAGCGGTATCAAGTTCGGTCTCAATGTTGTAGTCGGGTGCATAGTACCATGGTGTGGTGGCGCCTTCAATCTCTTTGCCGTTTTTCAACCATTGGTAAGCAGTGATGCCGTATTCACTGATTGTCGAGTTGGGCACAACAAGCACGTCATTCCATTTCTGGTAGAAGCTGCTTGAGGCATAACGTATGACAAACCTTAGCGGTGCACTCCAATCACGCTCGCAATAATTGTCAAATACCACCAGTTCGCAGTCGTGTATGCCGGGGTTTATCTCACTGAGAGCTGCGTACATGGTCTTTTTGTTTTCATTAACGGTCAGTGCCACTTCAGTCCCGTCTTCAAGATGCAACCATGCTTTGTCTGCATCGAAACCGCCTTTCTTTATATTGTAGAGAATGGCAAGTTCTTCTTCGTCCGCGCAGAAAGTGTCTCTCTCCATGCTTAAATCCATATTCAGACAACTTAAAATCTTAATATTGCCGGTAACAATACTGTCGCAGTGCATATAGTTTCCTCCGAAAATGGTGTCGGTATATTCTTTTGACTCATAACGCCACTTGCCTAACCACAGGCATGAGTCATAACCGATAATCTCCTCGTCAATGGTATGCCTTGTAATCAGTCCGGTCTCAACACGAGTAATCTCCACTCGCGAGCAGTCAACTTTCTCTTCCCGTACCTCTGTGTACGGATAAATTGTTCCTCTTTCAGCATCTTTTTCATCGATGCACTCATGAGTACCGGGCAGATATACAATGTCAGGAGTCTGTACATAGAAAGATACTTTGATGTCAATGTCAGGATACATGCCGTATGGACAATCTTTGTGCGCTCTGACTTTGACTCTCAGGTCTTTCCAACCGGCACTCTCGTATGTGTGCTTTGTCTGTATGTTCTGACTCTTGAGTTCTGTCACTCCGTCCCCGAAATCCCAGTCAACCTCGTCAACAGTGTAATTTGATGTTACTTGTGCATTGAAGTCCAACTCCTCACCCACACAATACTTTACGTCATTTATCACACCTTCTGTCAGTACTTGGTCTCCAGCTTTTATACCCTGCTTAATTGCCGCCGAACCAACAGAATATGCATAACTCTCATTGAATCCGTTTCCATATACGATTGCTGAAAAACCATCGTCTCCCTTTAATTCATAGAAAGGATTAGTGGTCTTGTAATTATCTTCTCTGGTAGGACTGAATTTAATGCGGGCGTATGAGTAATCGGGCTTGTTATCTATCGGTTTGAATCTGTCTTTAAGAGATATACCGTTTAATGTCATTGAACCTGTATTCTCTGTCTTTGTGATAATATTGACAAAGTGATATGTGGTCATGTCTGTTCCCATTACTCCGAATACCACATGATTTATCATTTGCTCAATCGGACTGATCCATGTCATAGCCGGAGCTCCGCAGTTTTTTGTTTTACTGTTTTTTGTCTTCGTCACATGCTCCGTGCCATTCTCATTTTCATAGTCATTTCCTGTCTCGTATGAAAGTACTGCGCACGGACAGGACGTTTTTATATATGCTGTGCTGTCAATAATAGTTATACCCTTGAAATCTTCTCTGTCGTTATCCCACTTGCCGTTGTTACCTGCAGACAGTTCAAACTCGTATGTCTCGCCGGATTGAAGAGTAAAAGAATCGTTGGTTTTTACTTGGGTGTCTGTTTTCTTTGCCGTTGCATGATAATTGCCATAAATAGTAACGTTGGTATTATCTTCTTGTGCGGTTATAAGAATTCTGTTGGCATCGCGCTCTTTGGAGCGGCATACTATAAACTCGCGCCCCCAATAATCTACAGGGAACAACTGTTCATATAGCAAGTCGCGATCCGCTTCTGTTGCAGGTACGTTTGCAAGAGGATGTCCACTGAACACTGCAATCTTTTTTGTATTACTTTCTGACCCGCTGTAGGCTATTACCTTGCTTCCGTTAAGAGATTCTCCTTCTGCACTTTTTACATGATATACTTCACCTTTCTTAAGATTGATTGTAAATGGAGAATGGGCTGCTTTACCTTGATTGGTTTTGCAGGCCGGAGTAATCTTTACTGTGCAGTCTTCTGCAGCCAACACAGTAAAGACATTGAATTTCTTTCCGTCTTTCTCGCTCGGACCATAAGTTTGAACAATGTACTCACTTTGTATTGCAGATATGGGCAATACATTGGTGGCATCAAAACTCTGATCCCAGCGAAGTGCACAGAAAAGAGATATATCTTCAGTCGCTTGTATCTGAAGACCATGTTTGTAAGCAGTTTCAGAAGCAGGCATTGCATTCTGGCTGTAAGTGTACCACTCATCTCCCGGTATGTCACGAATTTCAGTCCAGCTATTGTCATTTACTGACACTATTTTTGACCAACCTGTATTTGGATTGCTTATCTTCACAGTACATGCCTTTACTGATGATATGGCAATGTATGGTTCAAACTTCCTTGCAGGATCTTGTGGTTTCTCGCCATCAGGTGACATGGATGGAATCAGTGCTACCCAGAACTCTTTGCCTTGTGTTGATGGCGTTTGTGAATATGTGCTGACTGTGGCGCAGGTCATCAATCCAAGCACTGCTACTGCTGTCAATAATACTCTTTTCATATATGCAGAATTAAAAACTTTCAACTTCTTTCAACTTTCAACTCTCAACTTTCAACTCTCAACTTCTTATAGAACCTCCACTTCCACGCGGCGGTTGTTCTGACGGCCTTCCTCTGTGTCGTTGGTGTCAATCGGCTGACTCTCGCCTCGTCCCTCTGCCTCCAAGCGGCTCGGGTCTATGCCGCGGTCAATCAGGTCATCGCGCACAGCATTGGCACGTCCTTCGGAGAGTTTCTGGTTTGCACTGTCGGAACCTACATTGTCGGTGTGACCTATTATCTTCACTCTTATGTCAGCATTGCGGCTGAGGAAACCGTACAACTCGTTCAGACTCTCTTCCGATGCTTTCAGTATCCTCGTCTTGTTGGTCGCAAAGAACAGATTCTTCATTACGAACACCTCGCCTTTCTTCACTGGGCGCATCTGCACGTTCATCGAGTCAGCAACAGATGCTATGTCAGCCTCATAACTGTCGTAACCAATCAGGTCAACGTGAAGAACGTAGTTGCATTTGCCGTCAAGTATGGTTTTTGCGCTTCCGCTGACAGAGTCTGTGCTCATAGTCTGTTGCGCCTCTGTTGCACCTTTGCATATAATCTGAGCATTGGCAGGCAGCGGTTTGCCTGTCTCGGAATCTGTTATCCGCAGACGGAAATACGGCACATGCTGCATCATGATTGTCAGACTCTGGTTGTGACCCGGTTCGTCAACAGTGACGGATTGGGTCTGGGCAAAATAGTCGTCTGCAGTCACATCAACCCTCCAGTCGCCTTTGGCAATAGTGCGGCGCATGGTTCCATTGCGCACTTCACGAGGAACGGCTTCCTTGTTTTTCTGCAGGTTGGTGACAGCCACTTTCGCTGATATGGGCTGATTGGTTGCTGCATCCACTATCTTCACGTCAAGATAAGTGGGGCGGACAGGCGGAACTGTAGGACGTTTGCCAGGTACTTCGAACTGCACGGTGAACTTGGCACCTACAAACAAGTTGTTCAACTTGCTGCCTTCGCCTATTGCAAGCACGCTGTTGGCACCGGTAGGCTCCATCTTGCCGTTGTCTGCAAATACCAATGGCAGAGCACCTGACATGTTGTTGCTGTTGAGAATGCCGTAGTCGGCAAACAATGCCACTTTGTAGTGTATGTATTCTCTGCCGAACGGATAGCGCTGTCCGGGCTTGGGCTGTTTGCGCCCTTTGGCGGGTTCTGCCTGGAGCCATTCGTCAAGGTCGAGTCCGAACTCTGCGGCCAGACGTACATCAGGCTGGCGCAATGTCAGTTTTCTGCTTTCCGGTTTCGGGGCATCGATTATTCCTGCTCCGTATGGTTTCAGCATGTCGTCATCAACCACTGTCACATCATACAGTCCTTTCTGACTGAATGTACCGAATATGCCGTAGCCGACTCTTGCGCCGAGCATGAAATAGTATCTGGAGAACTGTGCACCTGCCATCACAGGAATACTTACCAAACCTATATTCCTCACTTCACGCAGGTCGTCAGTCATGTATGTGTATGTCTGCGGATAAGTCTTCAACCGGCGCTCTATGCTGAATGCGTAGTCAGAACGCGAGTTTAGCCAGTCGAAACCGATACCTGTCTCAAATCGGAAAGCGTGATATGCGAGTTCGTAGCTCAACTGCAACCCTGCTCCCGGTCCTCCTGTAAGACTCTTGTCCATGAGCGGGTAACCGGCTCCTTCGGTGTATGTCTTGCCGTATGCACCAAGATTGTCGAACATGGCGGCATAACCTGCTCTGGCACTCAAATTGAAATAATGAATGGCATCACTTTGCTTCCGGGGAGCATATTTCTTCTCGTCTGCAGCGGCTTTTTTCTCTTCCTGTTTTGCCGCTTCAGCTGTTGCTTTCTGTTGCTGTTTTTCTCTTTCAGCTGCAGCCTTCTCCTTGTCTGCCTGTGCTTTCTGCTGCTGTTTTGCGCGCTCCGCCTGTGCTTTCTGTTGTTGTTTCTGACGTGCTTCCTGTTGTTTCTGACGCTCTTTGTCACGCTTGGCTTTCTCGGCAGCACGCTGTTTCTGCTGTGCAGTCATTTGTGTTGACTGCGTACGTGTCTGTGCATTGACAGAAGCAGGGAGAGCAAGACTGAGTGTGAGCGTGGCAAACAATATGTATCTTATTATCCGTTTCATGGCTGTAACTTGGTGCATAGGTTATAAAATGATGAATTTGAAGTTCCGCTGCTGCTTGCCTGTGATGACTCGCAGAATGTACAGACCTGCCTTGTCGGTCTTCGGCACTTCCACAAGGCCTCCTCCTTCGGGCAACTTGGTAGTTGACAGGTCCGTGCCGTCAATGCTTATCCACCGGGCTTCGGCTTCTGCCGTGGAGTTGACGTATATGTTTGTACCTGCAGTTGCCGATGTGGCGGAAATCTTTATTCCTTCAGTTTCAAACTCTATTGTATCATTGTTTGACTTGAACTTCCTCGGGCATGAGCATGTGGTTACTTCTTCAGCCGTTCCTTTGTTGATTGTGAAACATACGTAATACTCACTGACTGTGTCTGTCTGAGTACCAGTATAAAGCACTGCATTATGTTCCTCCTCCATAAGTACACTGTCCTTGTACCAGTGGAAATCGCTGAGATCGTCTCCTTCAAATGGTGCTTGCAACAGCCCGAGTACGTTGTCAAAGCGTTGTACAAGTATGTCATCGGCTTCGTAGTTCACCCTGAAATACAGTGTGGTGTCGGTGTCGCCGCAGTCGTTGTCAGACTGGATGCGGATATTTATGCCGTAGCTCACTCCCGCTGTGGCTGTCTCAGGTATCTCAATTATGAACATATCCGGCTCAACCTCAAGGTCATCCTGAGTAAAACCATCATCTGTTGCCTGCTGATTGAACCCGATGTGCACATTGTCTCCGTCAAGCGAAGTCCCTGATATGTTGTTGAACGGCACGCGGAATGTTCTTGCTTCCTCATCTTTCTTGCACGGGGCTTCTTCCGGTTCGCCTATCTCGAATTCGAAACGACCCACATTCACTGTGATAGGAACAGTGTCAACAAGCGACTGACCCGCACATACATTGGAAGAAGACCTCTGTATCATTACGTAGGCATGATATAGTCCGCTCTTCTCATAAAAATGCTTCGTGGAGTCTGTGCCTGACAAGGCAGGAGAACCGTCACCGAAATTCCATGTAATGCCTTCGTAGTCGTAGTTCAGATTGCATGTAAAGGTGATGGTGTCTTTGCCGCAGAGCAGGTTGTCTGTTTCGGTAGTGAATACTTCACCGTTTATAGTAATCTCTTGCGTTAGCACCTTGGCTGCACCACCGGCGTTGTAGCCGTAACTCTCGTTCTTGGTCAAACCGTATATTGAGGCTATGAATCCTTCACCTTCCTTTGCTCCTTCAAGCAGCAGAGTGTGAGTTGCGGCTGCATTGCCAAGACTCTTCTGAACAAACTGATACTTGCCGCCGCTGCCCGCCACGTCTGCAAAGCCTGTCAGTAGTACGCCGTCAAGTTTCATCCTGCCCGCATTCTCTTTCTCTGTCACAACGTTCACGTAGTGTTGCGTGCTGCCGCCCAACTCGCTGGCGTATGTGGCAAAGGTTATCTGGTCTATCTTCTGCTCTATCGGGTTTATCCAGAGCATAGCAGGGTCACCGTTGTTGTCGCTCGGACCGTCCCAACGGCGGGAAACGATGAACGAGTGTACTGCACACGGGCAGCTTGTTTCAACAAAGCAACTGCTGCCGGTCACGGTCGGTTCAGGACGGGTCTTCTTGTCACCTGTCACTTCCTTGTCGCCGAACTCAAACTCCCAGTATTGCTTCTTGTCAACATTGAAATCAAAAGTGTGCATCAACTTGCCGTTGATGCGTACTTCAGTGCCGTCGTTGAGAGCCATAACACGTACAATGTCACGATGACGGGAACTGCTGCCGGTTAATGCAAATGTGTTTCCCCAAGTGCCGGTAGGCATTGCCTGAGAGAATAAGTGGTCGCGTTCGCGAATGGCACCCGTCTCGCCGTAGTCTTTGTAGTAAGGCAGATTGGTGTGCGGGTTGCCTTGGAAGACGGCTATCTTCTTGTTGGCTTTCACGTGAGTGCCGCTCAAGTCGTAGTCATGACCCGATTCGTTGTCACCCGTACCGGTCCAAACGTAATATACCTGTCCCTTTTGCAGGGTCACTTTCTCTGTAGTCTCACCTATCTTGAAGTTTTTCCACTTCTCCCATTCTTTTTCTGCCGCATCTTTCTGTGCCTGCGATGCAAAGGGATCAGCCATTATGCTCTTGTATTGCGATTCTGCCGTTCTGAATCCTTCGTTTTTCAGGGTAAGAACTGTAGGAGTGTACTCAACTTCAGTGTTGTCTTCAACGGCTATTATTGCGAAGTGTGAACCTTGGTGCGAGCCGCCATGGTCTGACGGTGTGTAGCACTGGATGATATACTCTTTGAGCAATGCATCAGTGGGTAGCACGTTTGTGGCATCAAATGTGGCAATCTTATAGTTGCTTGCAAATAGAGATATAGGTTTGTCAGAGCTGACATGCAATGCGCAACTGTCTATCATCTCAGGATGATACGAATAGCAGTATCTTGCTGTGCCATTGGCTCGTGATGTGGCAGAGTAGTCTGTGCGGTTGCTCCTCACCTGCTCATCATTTGCTATACCGTCAAACACGGGAAACTCTTTCAAACTGTTGGCCCCAACCGTAATCTTTTTGGAGTAACCGTAATACTTGTTCTCTATCGTGACTTCTGCAGTTTCTCTTGCTGATATTGACAGCGACAATTTATAGCGTTTGGGATCACCATCGTCTGTCTTACCGCTGTCATCGTTATCTCCCTGAAGAAATGTAACCCAGAAATCACTGCCTTCTGTTGATTGAGCAGAGGCATGAGTAAGCAATGGCGGCATGACTAACATAAGCAGTGCCGGCAAATACTTGAATAACAAATTCTTTTTCATTGTGTTATATGAAATTAGTAATTTTGCATAATACGGAATATCCACACTGCAAAATTACTAACTATTTATGCTAACACTGTTGACTAATTGTCAAATAGAGTGGAAAAATCGTCAGTTATAATTTCGAGGTTGCAAGAGCGAGCACTATATACCATATTATGATGATTGCGCCTATGCTCCACATCAACTGCCAACCGCATACTGCAGCGGTAGCAATTGCTGCAACTATCAGACATACAGAGCCGATTGCAAACACGTATTTCACTTTGTTGTCAGCCCATTTCATGTTGTGAAACTTAAGGGAGAAGAATGGCACTTCTGCTATCAGAAGCCAGCATGAGAACAAACTGAACACAAGCATTGATAGGCATAGCCATAGCGGAGCATATCCTACGCATGAGAGATATGCAATCAGCGATGCCCAGAATATGGCATTGGCGGGAGTGGCAAGACCAATGAAACTGCTTGTCTGCCTTTCGTCAAGATTGAATTTTGCAAGTCTCAATGCGGAGAATGCAGCCATCAGCAGAGCAAAGAGTGCCCACCAACTGATAACAGGTCTGAGATATGTGAAGAGCATGACAGCCGGAGCAAGCCCGAAGGTAATATCGTCAGCAAGCGAGTCGAGTTCTTTTCCTATTGGTTGTCCTACACGTAGTGCACGTGCTGACATCCCGTCGAAGAAATCGAAGAATGCACCGAGAAGAATCATCAGGAATGCGAGCGTGAAACTGCCTTCACAGGCAAATACTACAGCAACCGAACCTGAAAGCAGGTTGCAGCAGGTGATTATGTTGGGTATATGCTTTTTCATCGAGTAATTTTGTGTATTTGAAAATTTGTGTCAGTGACAGAATATGTCGTAGAAACCGAATATGTTGTTGAGACTGAATATGTTGTTGAGACTGAATATGTTGTTGAGACTGAATATGTTGTAGAGACTGAATATATTCAGTCTCTACTGTGCTTCTATTTTCTTCCGTATTCTTCGTTGACTTGTCGGCGTACAAAGAATGTAACCAGCAGTGTTGCAGCGCAGCATGCAATCACCATCCAGAAGAAATTGACGTAGCCGAGTGCCTCCTGCAGGTAACCGGCTGCCATGCCCGGTATCATCATGCTGAGCGCCATAAAGGCAGTGCATATTGCGTAATGTGCCGTTTTGAACTCTCCCTCGGAGAAGTACATCATGTACAGCATATACGCCGTAAAGCCGAAGCCATAGCCGAATTGTTCTATTGCAATCGCAGTTGAAACGGCTATAATGTTCTCCGGTTGCCAGATGCTCAGATATACGAAACTCAGACAAGGCAGAGTCATGCAGGCAGCCATCCACCACATGGATTTCTTCAATCCTACACGCGATGCAAATATTCCTCCCAGTATTCCGCCCAACATGAGGAAGGCTATACCTATTGTGCCGTAGGCAATGCCTACTGTCTCAGTTGCCAGTCCCAGTCCGCCTGCCTCACGTGTTGCTACAAGGAAGGGATTGATCATCTTGATAAGGAATGCTTCAGGTAGTCTGTAAACAAGCATAAATATCATAGCTAACCATATTCCCGGTTTCTTGAAATATGTAACAAATGTGCGCCCGAACTCAAGCAATATAGCCTTGGCTGATTGAGGTTTGCCTTCCAGACTCGACTTGTCCTCTGCAGGTTTCGGGACAAAGAATACATGCCACAATGCGATAAGACCGAAGATGACAGATGTTACAAGTAGGGTCAGTTGCCATGCAAGAGGTATGTTGCCTGTCTTGGTTTCCAACGCACCGGCAATAACAAGAAGTACTCCTTGCCCGAATATGCTTGAAAGACGGTAGAATACAGAGCGTGCACCTACAAAAGCGGCTTGCTGGTGTTGAGTAAGTGCAAGCATATAGAACCCGTCGGCAGCTATGTCGTGTGTGGCACTGGCAAAGGCGGTGATGATAAACAGAATCAGCATCAGTGTGAAAAGCGAGATTGGGGTTTCGCCTGCCGCTATCATCTCAGCCGAGGGGTGGGGGATAGTAAGTGTGAGAAGCACGAAAGTTGCAGTCATGAGTATCTGCATTGCCAGTATCCACCAGCGTTTGGTCTTCAGTATGTCAACAAACGGACTCCAGAACGGTTTGATTGTCCACGGCAGATACAGCAGCGAAGTGAACAGTGCCATTTGTCCGTTGGGTACTCCCATACGGGTGAACATCATGACCGAGATGTTGTTTACAAGGAAATAGGGTATGCCCTCGGCAAAATACAGCGTCGGTACCCATAGCCACGGGGAAATGTTTTTATTTGATTTCATAACCTAATATGTTGTATGTCTTATTGTCTTTGATTATATATATACTGCCATCCAGAATGACTTTTCGGACTGTGTTGTCCTTATTTCTAATGTCTTCAACCTGTGTGTCAACTTCGGAATATACAGCACGCAGTTGTTTGAACACCATCTCATATTGTCCTTCATCTGCCGTGGCATCAATCTGAATCCTGATGCCCGAGAAGTTTATTGGAAAGACAGCGATGTCCGTTCCGAGCAGTTCGGTTAGGGGAATGCGAATCGTAGTCTCTTCTGCCGGCAGCGATGGTACGGAATACTGTTTGGTGTCGTTGTTGCGGGTGTTGATGCTTATGTTGAGACTTGTTATAGGCATATTGCGTTTTTCAACTACAAACTCTATAGCCTCCGGCAGTCCGTATATGCTGACAGAAGGAGTGATGTTTATGAGGGGTGTACGGCTTTTCTTGTATTTGAACCCGAGTGTGCTGCCTTCTGCCGACGGAGTGAGCGATATGGTACTTACTGAAGAAGTGGTTGTAGGTGTCCAATTATCGTTAGCAGAAGTGAAGTCTGCGAGGGGAAGAGTCGGCTGGTCGGCAGTCTCCACAGTGACATATAGTGAATCGGTTGCTCCGTTGAGGGTGCCGTAAATCCACGTGCCTCCGTTGCTCACGCCCGTTATGTAGCCGTTTTCATCAACAGGGCAGATGCCTGCATCGGTGCTTTCCCATGTCAAGGCTGATGAGAGCAGTGTCTGTTTCACTCCTTCCGACTCTGTCTCCACCTCAATACAGTATCTGTGGCTGTTGTCTATCCATACTGAGTCAAGACGGAATGCGGGAGCAGAACTCTCCAACGCAACAACCGGAATGTCAAGTCGGCCTTTGCCATAGGTGGCGGTCAGTGTGCCGCTTCCCAAGCATACGAATTTGCCGTCAGGCGTGATATATCCGACTTCGGGAGGACATGAGAGAGTGACATCTGCAAAGTCCTTCTTTATCAGTACCCCGTATTGGTTGTAAACATTGAATAAAGGCCGGCTGACACAATAACGCGGGAGACTTATCTGTTTGGTCGAAGATGACAGAGCGGTTGCCTCATTGTCATCAGGAGCAGTGCTTATCACCCACAGACCGTTGCTTACTGCTCGCGGATTGCCTTCGGTAGTCTTGTTCCGGACATTGCCGTGTAGTAGCAGTTGTGCCGAGCCGCCGCCGTCCATACCTGCCGCCCATGTGGCTCCGCTGTTCTTCAGCATGCCGCACATCTCGGCTGTGTAGTTTCCCGGGGTCTCCGATACGAGCAGCCACAGCCTGTTGCCTTCGTTGTTGGTGGCAATCATGGTGCGCGGATAGTTCCTGTTGTTGTATTCCTCGTTGGTGTTTCTTACTGTCAAGTTGCCGTTAGCCATCACAAGGCAGTTGCCTGTCACCATTTGCATTATGTGAGGTGTGATGCTGTCGCCAGACCCTGTATCCTCAGGCATGAGGGTGGAACTGTACATGCCGAGATACAATTGGAAAGTGTCACCTACAGCAGTAATGCATTTATTTATGCGTGTCTTGCCTTTGCCCCTGCCCTGCAGAGCGCCCGTGTAGCCTGTGAGCTGTGTGCCGCCCGTCTGATTGATGGATTTCACTACACATGTCATGGTGTCGTTTATACTCCACGGCTTGCCGTCTGCCGGCTCGAATATCACTTCTATCGCTGTGTCCGGAATACTGCGGGTCGGAACGCCTATATATCTGTTGAATATAGTTATCTCGTTTGCGTAGGCATTGACTCTGGTTCGGTTGCAGTCACGAATGGCGTAACTCTTGCTGTCCTTTATCAGTCTGCCGTTCCATGTCATGTTTCTTATGAAGGCTTTGCCTGCATCGTCTATCATAACGAAGCCGCGGTCTCCGTGGACTATGCTGCCGTCGGCATTGTAGGCATAGTTCCAGTCGTCTGGTTCGGTCAGCAGCATCCCGTCTTTGGCTGAGCCGGCAAAGGGTTGGTTGAGCAGGCCTTCGTTATGTCCTGTGTTTTGTGATGTGACCACCCAGAAGTTGCAGTTTACGGCACCTATCGGACGATGTCCTGCCGAGTCGATGCGTTGCTGTGTGTTCGCCAGCTTTTCGGTAGTGCCGAGACGGTCTTGTCCGGGGTTTTCTTCTATCTTTATATACGGATTCCTAAGGTCGGTCTCAAGCATATAAAGTTTGTGGAGAGTGGATCCCATACGTACATCAAACCTCACATAGTCGGTCCCAGGTCCGACAGTGTAGTGTTCAAGGGTGTCAACCGGATATTGTTTGCCGTTGATGTCAATAGTGCCTGACTGGGCATATAGACAATATGCACTGATAATCAAGCATAAGAGGAAGGCGGATTTTTTCATGTTTGTGTGTTTTTGTATGGTTTTGATTCTCGAGTGCAAAGGTAATAATAATTTTGCAGACGTGCAAGAATACACAAGGTGCTCCTGAAAGTTGTTTTAGAAAAAAGAGGCTGTCAAACAAAACTTGTCAGACAGCCTCTTTCTTTTATCTCACCTCTGTTCCTGTCAGTGTGAATTTCCTTCCATCCGGATCAAACAGGTAGATATTGCCGTTCTCAAGAACCTTCTTTGCTTTGGACTGAAAAAGAATAGCTAACTCTATTTTATAAACTTGTGAAATTATAGCACCAGTACTATTGGTAAATTAATGTATCCGTCTTTGTGAAGTCAATATTGTCAAAATCGTGTTCTTTACCAATAATATAAGCTGGCTGTAGGCCAATAAATACTTCATCAATACCTTCTTGAGGAGGAATATACGCGAGTTTCAAACGATTTTTTTTATCAGATACCCATACTTGCGGCAGGGCATTATTTACCGCTGCTGTCAGTTTGACATCATATACATCTTCAGCAATATGTGTTATTCTGTTTGTATTAGCATTCTGACCATAAGCACAATAACGGGGAGCATTATCATGGAAATAGTAGTTAACTACTTGTGTGCCAAGCGTTCGCAAAAGATAATCTTTTGCGTAATTTAGTTTTCCTGAATGTTCATGTATAAAATAGAATCGGTATTTTGAAGTGTCTGCATTATTTAGAAAAAGTCTGCAGTCATTACTCAAACATTCCGTGCATGCGCCACACCCCGGACTATATACTACTACCGTCTTATAATGAGTGGTATCTTTAATTAATATTTCGCGTAATGTGTCAATAGTGAGAGGTGTGAAGTCGGGGTATCTCTGCACTGCAGTAGCAAAATCCTTTTTTGTCTCGTTGGTAATAACAATACATGAATTGCATAGTATAATTAGAACGTTTATACAACTCAAAAACCAACTCTTACTTGGTTTATATTTCGTAAGAGAACTTTGCAACATATTCATTATTCTCATCATTTTGTTCTATATAAAAGTCCAAAATTGTTCACTACTGTCCACTAAAAATGGACGATTAAAAATTTAAGTCAAACAATAACGGTTCACTTGAATCAAGGCGTTCTTTGTCATTTTGAAAATTAGTTTGGTCAAGCAAGTCTCGCAGGTGCATTTTTGTGGTCAATGACACACTCAAAACCTGTAGAAGCTCATAAGTTGAAAGTGTCGGTTTCATATCGTGCTGCACAATCGCCACAAGACATAATGTGATGACGGCAACATACACTTGTATCTTGACAGCATTGAGTGATGTGCCGTAAAAATGCTTTATCTTCAAATGCTGTTTGAGCCACTTGAAAAACAGCTCAATCTGCCAGCGGTTATGGTACAATTCTGCAACCTCCAATGCGGACAAATCAAAGTTATTGGTCAGAAAAAGAAACTCACGTTCGTTCTCTGCATCCCAATATCTGATAAGTCTCAAAGACTCCGGATAATCTCGCTGCTGATAGTAACCTATAAATTGTATTGTGCTGTCTGATAATACATTCAGTGGCAATTTGCGTTTCCATGACGAGCGTTTGTACCGTACATTCTTCTTGGCTCTGACAACAAAGGTTGCACCTAATTTATTGATGGCATACAAGCGTGCATAATCATTGTAACCTCGGTCAAAGATGTAGTTTTCGCAGTAATAAACTAATTTTCAATAAGTCAAAGAACAATATTCTGATTTTTAGTGGACACTAATGATAAAAAATACTTTCTCATATCACTGCAGATTTATTATAGTTGGCCTACTGCGTGGGCGGCAAGCGAACTCTCTTTGTTTTCTAAAGTGCAGTCATTATCTGCTGATACTAACGGCTTACTGTCGCCTCCAATATTCGGTGATTCGGCTGCGGGAGGTGATTACCATCTTTGAATATACACCCTGTGTGTAAAAGTAACTCAAACTATCGGTAACCATTATCATACTGTCTTCCGTCGGGGTCTGAACAACAGGAGCAAAACCTGACAATGTGTATTTTCCATTCTGCAGCAACTGAGGCTGATAGCAACGGAAAAACACATTAAAATTTTCATCATCATCCATGCTTACAAT
>JAFVBR010000021.1 GCA_017479885.1 Paludibacteraceae bacterium
CCTCAATCTCCGTCCCGGCACTAAAACCGCAGTTGACAAATTCTATGCTTTTGTGCGTGATGCTTCTGCTGACGTATCAGGTGAGGTCTTCTATTCCCAGACCGACAAAGCCGATGCTACAGCCGAATGGACACTCAATGCCTGGACTGAAAAGACAATGACTCTCAGTCTTGATCTCAAGCAGAAAGAGGTAGAACAAACCATTTACATTCTTTTTATCAGTAGTGAGTCCACCAAGGGCGTTCGTCACCGTGGTACAAAATGCACGGTCACAGTTGATAAGAGCAACGGAACAACTACTTCCATTAATTCATTGGAACAGCATTTCGACAGTAGCATGCCTGCGTATAATCTTCTTGGGCAACCTGTCAGCGGCAACTACAAAGGAATAGTTATTCAAAACGGGAAGAAATATCTGTTGCGCTGAGACTGAATATCAGTTGTGTTCTTCAATTTATCCTCCTTGGATTTATTGTGACAGAAGAAGGCAGTGTACACTGCCTTCTATTTTTTTCCGAAGAAACGTTCAATTACCAATGCTATAGCACCGTCACCTGTCACGTTGCATGCAGGGCCATAGCCGTCAAAGGCAAGATACAATGTCATTACAAGTGCGGTTTGTGCGGCGTCCAGACCGAGAATCGATTCCATTAGTCCTATGCTTGCCATCAGTACTCCACCCATAACACCCGGAGCTGCGACAGCGGCGATACCCTGCATCATCACAAATCCCGCAAATGTGGCAAAGTCAATTGGCAATCCGAAAACATACATTACAGCCAGTGCCGAAACAGCCAGTTTAATGGTTGAACCGCACATGTGAACGGTTGAGCACAATGGTATGACGAAGCTTGCTATACTTTCGCTGACACCATTCCTCAGACTGCAACGGTGTGTAACTGGTATTGTTGCACTGCTCGAACAAATAGAAAACGCTGTCAGATATGCCGGAAGCATGTTCTTTAGGCATATGAAAGGATTCTTTTTCGCTATTATTCCTGCAAGGCAATATTGTATAAGCAGATATATCAAGGAAAGAACTACACCTGTAAGAATTATCTTCAATCCTGCACCAACCAAAGAGGCCATCTGACCGCTTGCAGTCATCTCACATATCATTGTGAATATATATACCGGCAGCAGCGGAATAATAGCTTTCTCTATCGTTAGTTTCACTACTGTCCCGAAATCGTTTACTACATCTCTTAGTCTGGGTGTGTCTGTGAAGATAAGGCAAATGCCTGTCATAAATGAAAGTGCCAATGCCGTCATCACGTCGCATAGCGGAGGAATCTTCAATTCGAAAATTGGACTGAAATTTGCACTGTCGGGATTGATTGCCAGTTCTCCCCGACTCAAATAGAGTGGAAACAGGGTATCGGCACAAAAGAAGGAATAGAATCCGGCTGTAATTGTTGATAGGTATGACATTGCAATTACAGTTAACAGCATCTTGCCCGCATTACGACCTAAACCTGAAAGGGCCGGAGTTACCATGCCAAGAACAAGCAATGGTACAATAAATTTCAGAAACTGTGAGAAGAGCAGATTAAAGGTTTTTAGTATTCGAATGCATAATTCAGGCAGGACGAAACCCAAGACGATGCCTAACGCCATTCCTATCAAAACCTTGCCGAAAAGAGGAATTCTGATTTTTTTCATGGACAACATGAATGTTATGGATAAGTAATCAAATACAAAGTTAAGCATTTTTTACGCAAGTGTAAAATGCGAAACAGAAGTTTTTCACATGCCTGAGCGTATTTGGCGCAAATGTCGCAGTTTATTTGCAGATTTGACTACATGTCGTAAGGCAATTGTGATTATTTTGTGCATTGCTGTTTGCCTCTTTCCGAAATATTACGTATCTTTGCAAGCAAAACAACTATTAGAATTTTCCAAATAGAATATTATGCTTCAACAATCACTCGACAAAATCATGTTCTTCGACATTGAGACGGCTCCGCAAGTCGAAGAGTATTCCATGCTTAACGACGAGATGCAGCACCTCTGGGCTGAAAAAACCGACAAACTGCGTGCATTCTCTCCGCAGAAGTACCCCGACAATGCCACTCCTGCCGATCTGTGGGACCAGGCTGCTATCTATGCCGAGTACGGACGCATTGTTTGCATATCTGTGGGAATATGCTATATGAAAGACAAAGAGTGGCATCTGCGTACCAAATCTTTTTGTGGCTCCGATGAGAAGCAGATTCTCATCGACTTTTTTGAATTGCTCGGCAAGTTCATGATTACTCCATACCATCACCTGTGCGGGCATAATATCAAAGAGTTTGATGTGCCTTACGTCTGCCGTCGTGCATTGGTCAATGGTGTTGGCCTTCCCGATTGTCTGCGTATTGCAGGCAAGAAGCCTTGGGAAGTGCAGTTTATTGACACTATGGAGTTGTGGAAATTCGGAGACTACAAAAGTTTTACTTCTTTGAAAACTCTTACTGCCATCTTTGGCATTCCTACTCCCAAGGACGATATTGACGGCAGTGAAGTCGGGCGTGTGTACTACAAGGAAAAGAACATAGACCGTATATCCGTATATTGTCAGAAAGATGTGGTTGCCACAACCCAGGTTTTTCTTCGCCTTAACGGAGAGAACAGCATCAGTAAAGAGAATATTGAGAGTGTGACAGACTGAAAAAAATAATTATCGGTTTGTGTTTGCTAATATGAGAAAATTGCAGTAATTTTGCAGCAACAAACAGAGCGGCAAAGATTGCCAAAGGTTGCCTTGATTTGGTTTTGATTACAACAATATTATCCACCTCAAAATATATTTATCATGATACGTATGGTAGAAGAATCCCGGCGGTACAAAATCTTTGCCGGCAGCCAGAGCGGACCTCTGGCACAAAACATTTGCAAGTTGCTTCAGAAACCTCTCAGCAAGGTTAACATCGAGCATTTCGCTGACGGCGAGTTTGCAGCCGAGTTTCAGGAGAGCGTGCGCGGTCAGGCAGTTTATCTGGTTCAAGCCACTTGTCCCACTGCTGACAACCTTATGGAGTTGCTTCTCATGATTGATGCTGCCAAGCGCGCTTCGGCAGCAAAGATTATTGCTGTCATTCCATATTTCGGTTGGGCACGTCAGGACAGAAAGGACAGACCTCGTGTGAGCATTGGGGCCAAGCTGGTTGCCGATATGATTCAGGTGGCAGGTGCTGACCGCGTCATCACTATCGACCTTCATGCCGAGCAGATTCAGGGTTTCTTCAATATTCCTATGGATTCACTTTACGGACTCAATACATTTGCAGACTATGTTAGCGGACTCAATCTGCCCAATCTTATTATCGCTTCTCCCGATGAAGGGGGCTCCAAGCGTGCCGCCAAGTTTGCCGCCAGACTCAATGCTCCTATGGTGATGTGCTACAAGAACCGCCAGAAAGCCAACGAGATTGCCGAGATGAAAGTGCTGGGTGACGTGAGCGGCAAGGATGTTGTAATAATAGATGACATCGCGGACACTGCCGGAACATTGTGCAAGGCCGCCCATCTGATGAAAGAAAACGGTGCACGCACAGTAAGGGCGGTTGTTTGCCACGGACTGATGTCAGGCAATGCTTGCGAACGTATTATGAACTCCGACTTGGAAGAACTGGTGTTCACCGACACTTTGCTCTTCGACACGGCTCGTTGCCCCAAAGTAAAGATTCTTTCTGTCGCAGAACCGTTTGCTAACACTATTCTTGCAATTCAGAAACACCGTTCAATTGGCGAATTTAATTTGAACAGATAAAACATCGTAATATTTAACAGAACAAGTATCTTTAATGGGATTTTCAAGATTTAAAGAACATATAGTTTTTTTTCTTGTCTTGGTCTGCCTTTCCGCTTGCGGGAAGGCAGTTAAGACTAATGATGTGGCTGTTCCGCAGTTTTCTGCAGACAGCGCATTCCGTTATGTGTCCGAGCAGGTCAATATGGGTGCACGTGTGCCGGGAACAAACGCCCACTATGAGTGTGCCCTCTATCTGCAGCAGCAGTTGCGCCGCTTCGGAGCAGAGGTGGAAATACAACAAGGTCAGAAACCGGACTACAAAGGCGATATGCAGCAGGTGGTCAATATCATTGGGCATTTCTCAGGTATAGCATCAAAGCGCGTGCTGCTCTGTGCTCACTATGACACACGTCCTTGGTCAGATCAGGAAGAGGAATACGACGACCGCATGCAGCCTGTACTCGGAGCCAATGATGGTGCCAGCGGAGTGGGGGTGCTCCTTGAGGTAGCAAGGCAGACGGGCATGCTTTCACCTGAAGAGCGCAAACCGGTTGACATAGTGTTCTTCGATTGCGAGGATATGGGCACTCCTGATTTCTATTCCGGCAAGGAGAGGGAGAACACATGGTGCCTTGGTTCGCAACTGTGGGCTGAGCAGATTGCCTCTCAAACCAAAGGCAATGCGCGTAGTATCTACAAATTTGGAATACTGCTTGATATGGTGGGTGCGCCTGATGCTCTTTTCCCTCGTGAGTACTATTCCGAGCAGTTTGCGCAGAATATAGTGGAGAAAGTGTGGCGTTGTGCCTCTTCTCTCGGCTATAGCAGCAAGTTCGTAAGCCAGCAGGCATATCCTATTACCGATGACCATTACTATGTGAATACCATAGCACAGGTGCCGTGCGTAGATATCATTCACTACGACCCGTACAACGGTACCGGTTTTGCCCATTGGTGGCATACCAGTCAGGATGATATGCGTAACATATCTCCCGCCACACTTGAGGCTGTAGGCAAAACGGTACTCGCTGCAATCAAATGAGACAAATATTCAAATTCCAATACAAAGGTCAACATACAATGCTTGAAATAAAGAATCTGCATGCTTCAGTGGCAGGCAAAGAAATACTGAAGGGAATCAATCTTTCTATCCGCGAGGGTGAGATACATGCTATTATGGGACCCAATGGTGCCGGCAAATCCACTCTGTCTGCTGTGCTTACCGGCAATCCTTCATACGAGGTTACAGAAGGTGAAGTTTACTTCAAGGGGCACAACCTGCTTGCCATGCCTCCTGAGCAGAGGGCAAGAGAAGGTCTGTTCCTCTCGTTCCAGTATCCGGTGGAGATACCGGGCGTAAGCATGGTTAATTTCATGCGGACCGCTGTCAACGAGAAACGCACATACAAGGGTCTGGCTCCGCTTTCCGCTACAGAGTTTCTGCGCCTGATGCGTGAAAAACGCACTGTGGTAGGATTGGACAACAACCTTGCCAACCGCAGTGTCAACGAGGGATTTTCCGGAGGTGAGAAAAAGCGCAACGAGATGTTCCAGATGGCTATGCTTGAGCCCGACCTCGCTATTCTTGACGAGACCGACTCGGGTCTTGACGTTGATGCATTGCGCATTGTGGCGGAGGGATTCAACAAGATTCGCAAGGCAGACACGTCAGCTATAATAATCACCCACTATGAGCGTCTGCTTGAATATATCAAACCCGACTTTGTGCATGTGCTTGCTGACGGACGGATTATCAAATCCGGTACTGCCCAACTGGCACGCGACATCGACCGGTCAGGGTTTGACGGAATATTGGAAACCACATCTAATGCTGACTGATGCAACCGATTGAACTTCAAAATAACGAACAGCGCACGGTTCTGCTGCTTAACCCTTCGTCAGCGGAGTACAGGTTTGTGCAAAAGAGCGGTTCTTCTCTTACCGTACATCTGTTTTGTCTTGATGACCGCGATGCGGACATCAGTATTTATGTCGATCAGGCTGAAGAAGGGTGTACTACTGAAATATACGGTTTGGCTGTTACATGCGGCAGTCAGCATAACTCCTGTCACACAGTAGTCAGACATCTGTGCAACAACGGTGTAAGCCGTCAGTTGTTCAAGTATATCCTTGCCGGCACATCAAACGCAGAGTTCAACGGCGAACTCATTATTGTGAAAGATGCTCAAGGCAACGATGCCCAGCAGAGCAATCGTAACCTGCTCCTGTCCGACAAGGCTAAGATTACAACCAAGCCTCAACTGCAAATATATGCCGACGATGTAAAGGCCTCGCATGGTGCATCTACGGGGCAGTTGGACCAGTCGTCAGTTTTCTATATGCAGCAGAGGGGTATCTCACGTCAGAGCGCAGTCAAACTGCTTGTCAGCGCTTTTGCGGAAGAGGTGGCTACAACAATCAGCGATGCGGAGCAGCAAGATAATATACGTGCCGCAATTGAAGAGCGGCTCAACCGGCTAATCTGATGAAGGCTCAAAAGCAGGAATACATAGAAGTTACAGGGGCAAGAGTGCACAATCTTCGCAATATCAGTGTACTTATACCCCGCAACAAACTCACTGTCATAACCGGTCTGTCCGGTTCCGGCAAGTCGAGTCTTGCTTTTGATACCATATTTGCCGAAGGGCAACGGCGCTATATTGACACGTTCTCATCTTATGCCCGGGGTTATATTGGCAACATCACACGCCCAGATGTTGACAAAATCACAGGACTGTCGCCTGTAATCAGTATCGACCAGAAAACCACCAACCGCAACCCGCGTTCAACAGTCGGCACAGTGACCGAGGTTTACGACTATCTGCGTCTCCTGTTTGCCCGTGCATCTACTGCCTACAGTTATTTAACAGGCGAAGAGATGGTGCACTATACCGATGAGCAGATTCTTGAACTCATCATCAATCAGTATACCGGCAAAAAAGTGCTGCTTTTGTCTCCTCTTGTGAAAAACAGAAAAGGACACTATCGCGAACTCTTTGAGCGCTACCGCAAGAAAGGTTTTGTTTACGTGCGTGTTGATGGAGAGGTGGTGGAGATGACTCACGGCATGAAGCTTGACCGATACAAGAACCACTCCGTGGAACTGGTGATTGACCGCCTCAAGGTTCATCTGCGTGGCAATGACGACCGCACCCGCATACTCCAGTCCATAGACAAGGCAATGCAGCAGGGCGGGGGAGTGATGATGCTGGTTGATGCCGACGACAACTCCCATGTCCGCTTCTATTCCCGCAACCTGATGTGTCCTACCACAGGTATCAGTTATGCTGACCCTGCGCCGCACACTTTCTCGTTCAACTCACCCCAGGGTGCTTGCCCTCGTTGCCACGGATTGGCTATGGTCACTATTCCCGATATGGAGAAGATTGTGCCTGACAAGCAACTGTCGGTTCGCGATGGTGCTGTCCAGCCTCTCGGGAAATACAAGAAATCTGTTCTCTTTGACCATATTGAAGCTATTCTGCAAAAGTACGATTTCGACCTCACCACACCTTTTTCACAATTGACCGATGAGGCTGTGGATGAGATAATGAACGGTACTCCCGAGACCGATGGATTCCTGTTCAACCGTTACGAGGGTATACTCCGCTATCTTGAACTTCAGCAGGAGAACTCTGCCAGCGAAACCGAGCAACGTTGGGCCAACCAGTATAGCACCGAGGTCGTTTGTCCCGAATGTAACGGGGCGCGTCTGAATCGTGAGGCTCTCTCTTTCCGTATCGCCGGAAAGAACATTGCCCAGCTTGCCGATATGGATGTTTCAGACCTTGCCCGATGGATTGAGTCCGCTCCGCAGTTCATGACCGAGAGGCAGCAAACCATTGCACGCGAGATACTGCGCGAGATAAGTTCCCGTATCGGTTTTATGCTTGACGTGGGCCTGGGCTATCTCTCCCTCTCACGTTCTTCCGATTCCCTTTCAGGAGGAGAGAGCCAGCGTATCCGGCTTGCGACCCAGATAGGGTCACGACTGGTCAACGTGCTCTATATACTCGATGAACCGAGTATCGGTCTTCATCAGCGCGACAACCAGCGTCTCATCGCCTCTCTCAAGCAGTTGCGTGATATGGGCAATACTGTCATCGTGGTTGAACACGATGAGCAGATGATGCGTGAGGCTGACTGGATAGTGGATATAGGTCCGAAGGCGGGACGCTTGGGCGGAAACGTCATGTTTGCCGGCACACCTGAGCAGCTTCTTCTTGCCGATACGCTCACAGCCGGTTACCTTAAGGCAGGCTTGCCGCCCCTGCCTTCGCATCAACTGCCTGACTGCCACTGGCTGACCTTGCGCGGATGCAAGGGCAACAACCTTAAGAATATTGATGTCTCTTTCCCGCTTTCGCAGATGATTTGTGTCACCGGCGTCAGCGGTTCAGGCAAGTCCACACTTGTCAACCAGACTCTCTATCCTCTTCTCTCCCAGCGTTTCTACAGGTCGCTGCAAGACCCAATGCCTTACGATTCAGTGGAGGGAATTGAGTATGTTGACAAGGTGGTAGCCGTTGACCAGAGTCCTATCGGGCGCACTCCACGCAGCAATCCGGCTACTTACACCGGCGTTTTCTCCGACATACGACAACTCTTTGTCCAACTGCCCGAGTCGCAGATACGAGGGTGGAAACCGGGGCGATTCTCTTTCAACACTGCAGGAGGCAGGTGTGAGGAATGTGCCGGCAACGGCTACAAAACCATTCAGATGCATTTTCTCCCCGATGTGTATGTGCCTTGCGAGGCTTGTTCCGGCAAACGCTACAACCGCGAGACACTTGAGGTTCGCTTCAAGGGCAAGAACATCGCCGATGTGCTTGATATGACGGTCAATCAGGCAGTAGAGTTTTTCGAAGCTCAGCCTGCCATTCTCAATAAGATTAAAACCATGCAGGAGGTCGGACTCGGATACGTTAAACTCGGTCAGTCAAGCACTACTCTCTCCGGTGGCGAGAGCCAGCGAATGAAACTTGCAGCCGAACTATCCAAACGCGATACCGGCAACACTGTTTATATTCTTGACGAACCTACCACCGGACTCCATTTCCACGATATTCAGGTCCTGCTCTCCGTACTCAGACGGCTTCAGGCAAAAGGCAACACTGTCATTATCATTGAGCATAATACCGATGTCATACGTGCTGCCGACTGGATAATAGATATGGGAAAAGAAGGCGGACGTGCCGGAGGTGAGGTCGTGGCTACTGGTACCCCGCTTGAAATCAAGAACAATCCTTATTCGCTGACAGGTCGTTTCCTGTAAGGGCCGTTTTTCGCCTATGCTGCTTAACCTTACCGTCATACTGCTTGTCATACTGCTTGTGCCGCTGATTTGCAAACCGCTCAGGCTTCCTTCTATTGTCGGATATATTGTTGTCGGCATTCTTCTTGGGCCTTATGGCATCGGTCTTGTTTCCGATAGTTCCACTATGCAGATGTTCGGTTCTGCCGGTATGATATATCTGATGTTTCTATCGGGAATAGAAATAGATTTGGGCGATTTCCGTCGCTCTTTTCTGAAGAGCATGCTCTTTGGTATTCTCACTTTCCTTATTCCCTGCATAATAGGTGTTTTCAGTACGCGCATGCTGGGTTTCGGTTGGCTGACATGTGTGCTTCTCGGTTCAATGTACGGTTCGCATACCCTGATGACCTATCCCGTCGTTTCCCGATACGGACTTCAGCGCAATTCTGTTGTCAGTATAGTTGTCGGCGGCACCATGCTTTCTGTCATGCTCTCGTTGCTCTGCCTTGGTGCTGTCTCGTCGGTTGAAGAGACAGGCAACAGTCTGCTCGCTTCGCTCCGCATTGTGGTGTATCTGATTCTCTTCCTTGCCGTTGTCATGTGGTTGTTCCCCAAGATTGCTGCATGGTTCATCAAGCGTAATAACGATTCGGCTGCCGAGTTTCTGCTCGTTATTCTGCTGGTTGCCGTTGCTGCACTGGTTGCCGACCGGCTCGGGCTGCAGGCTATTCTTGGCGCTTTCGTGGCAGGTGTGGCTCTCAACAGGCGTATACCTAATCTCTCGCCTCTGATGAATCGCATCAGTTTTGTCGGAAATACGTTTTTTATTCCAGTCTTTCTCATAGGGGTGGGTATGCTTATCGACCCGGCGGTGTTTGTTTCCGGCTGGTTCACTCTTGCTGTGGCGGCGGTGATGCTCTCAAGCAAACTTGCTGGCAAATGGCTCGCTGCTTTCTTGGCGCAACGACTTATGCGTCTGTCCTCCGATGAGCGCAGACTCACATTCGGACTCAGTTCAGCCTCTGCTGCCGGCACGCTTGCCGTTGCCACTATCGGATACAACATCGGTGTTTTGCCCCTTGAAGTGCTTAATGCTTCCATTTTGCTGATACTCTTTTCATGTATGGTGGCATCGTTTGTTACCGAAGGTGTGGCAATGCGTATGGCTCTTCTGGAGCAACTGCACAAGTCGGACGACACTCTTCAGGAGCGTGTCCTCGTCACTCTTGCCAATCCGCAGACCGACACCTCTCTTGTTGATATAGCGCTTCTTACCGCTTCACAGGACCGGAACCCTGCTTTTGCAGCACTTGCCGTGTGCAACAATGCCGAGGCCGAGCAACAGGCATCTGTGCTCCTTAAGCATGCTGCACAATATGCCGCTTCTGCGGAGCGCCGCATGGATACATTCACCGAGGTGGCTGCCAACACTGCCAACGGCATACTGAGGGTTCTGCAGACCCGCCAATTCAACCGTATAGTGATGGGTACCAGTTTCGCTGACGATACTTCCTATGGCGAAGTGGCGTCTCATCTGCTGGGCAGCGTGTCGTGCCAGATGATGCTCTATCGGCAGATTCAGCCCCTCAATACTGTCGAGAGGCTGCGGGTGGCGGTCCCCAAATATGCTCAGCAGGAAACAGGTTTTGTGGATGTGGTTGACCGGATACGCAATCTTGCTACGCAAATCAGTGCACGCGTCACTTTCTATTGCAATGACAGTACCGCCCAACTGCTTCGTGCCCTGTGTCAGAGACCGGGAAAACGTCTCTCTGCCGGTTTCGTGGAGATGGAGGACTGGGAAGACTCGCTTATGATTGCCAAAGAGATGGAACCCAACGATATGCTGATTCTCTGGCTGGCGCGCCCTGCCACGGTAAGTTACAATCCTCTCTTCGAGTCGGTGCCATACGTGCTCAGAAAGTTCTATTCCGAGCATAACACGCTCATCCTTTATCCCGAACAGAGCGGAACTGTCAATGCCGACAGTCTTATCCAGGATGCCTGCGGCACTACCGAACGTGTACCTGTGATCCGACGTCTTTACAACCGTTGGCTCACCTGGCGCCGCCGAAAACAGAGATATATCAAATCATAGGCAACTTAAGTGTCTTAGGAAAAATAAGAACCAATTCACCACTTAACCAATCGCTCACATGTCCTTTCTCTCCCACGTAGCAAATACCTATTACAGCCGGTTTGGCAACCGTATTTCGGAACTCACTTTCGTCTTCCCCAATCGCCGTGCGGGAGTGTTCTTCCGCAGTTGCCTGTGTGCTGAGATTGAGTCTCCTGTCTTTGCTCCGCGCATACTCACTGTGGAACAGCTGTTTGAGCAGTTCTCCTCATTGCAAGCGGTTGACCCTACCGAGTTGCTTTTCCGCTTGTATGAGGTATACAGAGAAGTACATCTGTTGCCTAACAATGAGGACGAGTCGTTTGACAATTTTGTGTTCTGGGGACGGATGATGCTCAGCGATTTCAACGATGTGGACATGCATCTTGCTGATGCTGGCAGACTGTTTGCCAACCTGAGAGATATTAAAGATATAGAACTGCTGTTTGCTGACGGCGGTGAGGAGCAGCGTGAACTCTATCGCCAGTTTGTCGCAAGTTTTTCGGCGGTGGATGCGGGCAAATACCATAACCGCTTTATGCATATATGGCGCTCCATGTTCGCTATCTATACCGCTTTGCGTGATAATCTGCGCCGCGATGGAATGGCATACGAAGGGATGTTGTGCCGTGATGTGGTGGAAACACTGCAGAACCGGCAGGCAGAAGGCGTTCTGTCTGCTGCCGAAAGAATGTATGTCTTTGTAGGTTTCAATGCGTTGAGCGGCGTGGAGCGCAGCCTGATGAGTCTGCTGCAGCAGGCGGGTATGGCGGAGTTCTGCTGGGACTATTTTTCTCCCTTCCTCTCCGATGCCGGCAATCGTGCCTCTCTGTTTATGGCTGACAATCTGCGTATGTTCCCCAACAGCATTCAGGCTGATGATGCTCGGTCTGCACGCTTTCCCGAACTGACACTCGTTGAGGTGCCATCATCCACCGGTGAGGCAAGCGTGGTGGGCAGCATCCTCTCCCGGATTGCAGCTGAAGAGCCCTCACCCGACTGGACGGAAACAGGCATTGTGCTGCCCGATGAGCACCTGCTGTCTGCAGTCAGGCTTTCTGTACCTCCCGAAGTGGACAGCCTGAATATCACCATGGGTCAGGCGCTGTCAGAAACGCCCGTCATGTCGTTGTTGCAGCATCTGAGCGAACTGCAGTTGCTCTCCAAACCAGTCTCTCAGGCTGAGACACTGTTCTACTACAAGCCTGTGCTCGCATTATTGGCGCATCCTTATGTCGCCTGCTTGCTTTCCGAAGAGGACAAGTCTCTCAGACTCAGTATGCAGAAAGCCAATATGACATACGTCTCTCAGGAGTTTTTCGAAACAAGCGGTGCTGTTCTGAAAAAGATATTTGTCCGTTACTCCGACGCACAGCAGACTGTTGACGGTCTGCATGATATATTGCGTTCGCTCGTAACTGTTGACGAAGGCTGCTCTTCCGAGAAAAACGAATATCTCTATCAGACCATGCTGCAAGTCCGCAAGGTCGGCCGCCTGTTGCAGGCATACCCAGATATTGTGCTCAATGTCAAAACGCTTTATTCCCTGTTGCTGGCTCTGGTCTCGGGCGTGAGAGTGCCTTTTGAGGGTGAACCACTGTCAGGTTTGCAGATAATGGGTGTACTTGAAAGCCGCAGCATGTCGTTCCGCAACCTGATTATCACCGATGTCAACGAGGACACTTTCCCAGGCAGCAACCGTCAGCAGACCTATATCCCCTACGATCTTCGCCGTGCATACGGTCTGCCTACGCAGGAGAGACAGGATGCCGTATTCGCGTACAACTTCTACCGACTTGTCTCTGGCTCCGAGCGTGTATGGCTCTTGCAGAACACCACCGCCAACGATATGCGTTCCGGCGAACCGAGCCGCTATGTCTATCAGTTGGAAAATCAGTACGGCATACTTGCCAGACGCATTGGTGTGCCGATGCTGCCTTCTGTCAACCGCTCCAATCTGCCAACTGTCAGCAAAGACGACTGGGTGATACGCGAACTGAAGGAAACGCTTTGCCCTGCCGATGACAATATTCACGGCAAGGGTCTGTCGCCTTCAGCTCTCAATACTTATGTGGAGTGCCCCTTGAAGTTCTATCTTACATACATAAAGCATTTGCGCGAAAGCGACAAGATACAGGAACAGCCCGGCGCCAACCAGTTCGGCGATGTGCTTCACCGGACTATGCAGGACCTCTACAGTCCTTTCTCAGGCGGCAAGCAGGTTGTGAAATCCGACATTGAGAGTATGCGTAACCGTGTCCTCAATACTTCGCTTGTAGGCGACAACTATAGGAGCGTGTTCCTTAAAACTTCTTCCGCCCCCTTCGAAGGCAAGGACATGTTGGTTATTCACGTGCTGAAGCAATATGCGCTTCATGTTCTTGACTACGATCTGTCTCTCGCTCCATTCCGTTATTTGGCGTCTGAGTTGGAGTGTCGTGCACGGGTAGATGTGCCCGCTGTCGGCAGTGTGTATCTGCATGGTTTGCTCGACAGGGTTGATATAGTTGACGGCTGTTGCCGCGTGGTGGATTATAAGACGGGTGAAAGCAAATCGAAACTCGACTGCATCGAGAATCTCTTTCTCGCAGGTCCTGACGCCGACCATGTGCGCCAGACGCTCATCTACTGCCTGCTCCTCACAGGAAAAACGGCTAAAGGCGGCAAGTTGGATTATCCGGACAATGCCGACATTGTGCCGCATATCTATTATGTCAGACAAAGCGGCAGTCAGATTGACCTGCAGATAGGTCTTTCCAAGGAACCCATGAGCGGTTACGCTTCTGTGCGTGGAGAATTCAATGAAGCCTTGCAGCAGGTGCTTGCTGAGATATTCAATCAGGATGTGCCTTTCTTTGGTAAACCCCACAAGAATTGCGAGTATTGCCCCTTCCTAAGCATTTGCGGGGTCTGAGGTTTTGCTTGCCTTGGGCTTTGCTATCCGCTCGGTCCACCATACCCACAGCAGAAACATCATACCGTAGAACAGGTATTTAAGAATGTGGTTGTGCAGTATCCCGAACATCTCAGGGTGATGCTCGATCACCAGTGTGATGATGTATATTCTCAGTATGTTGAACAGATAGATGCATATCCATCCGAAGGGTATGAACCATAGTTTTCTCAGCCATTGTCCGCGGGCGAACAGCATTATCACGAGCCAGATGAACGACTGCTTCAGCGCTGTGCATCCCCACACTATCCTCTCGCTACTGCCCGAGTCGAACCGCAGCACGTCCGGCGGATAGTATTGTAGCGTGTCGCGCGTCAGACCTGCCAGCCAATATACCGTCTTAGCCACATGCCTTGCCATATAGTCGAAAGGCAGCGATATGTTCATTGAAAACCACAGCACAGGCCCGCCGCCGTGCTCGTCGGCTGTCACCGTCAGTTTCCAGAAGAAGTGGGCGCCAAGCAGACACAGCATGAAAACCACTACGTCTCTGTAAGGTTCCAACCGCTGTCTGTATTTCGCAAAGTCTGCCAAGATTAAAATTCTTAAGTTCCTTAAGCTCCTTAAGTTTCTTTCAATACTTAAGTTCCGTAGTGCCTTTTTTATATCCTTGCAAAGGGCACTGCCTCTATCGGGCAGAAATCGCCTGCGCCGTATTTGTAGTATGCCACTTGTGCTATCATTGCCGCATTGTCGGTCGTGTAAGAAAACGGGGGTATATACACCTCTGCGCGGTAGCGCTTGCCGTAGTCGATGAAGGCATTGCGCAGTGCACTGTTGGCGCTCACTCCCCCTGCCACTGCCACATGACTTATTCCCAAGTCTTTCGCCGCCTTGCGCAGTTTCTTCATCAGTATGTCAACCACCGTCTTCTGCAGCGATGCGCACAGGTCGGCTTTGTTCTGCTCTATGAAGTCGGGGTTGTCTTTCAGGTTGTCTCGCAGAAAATACAGAAACGAGGTCTTCAGTCCCGAGAACGAATAGTCGTAGCCGGGCAGATTGGGTTTGGCAAACTTGAATCGCTCGGCATCGCCTTCTTTGGCAAGGCGGTCTATCAGCGGTCCGCCCGGGTAAGGCAGATTCATCACTTTCGCACATTTGTCGAAAGCCTCGCCTGCTGCATCGTCTATTGTCTGACCTATTATCTGCATGTCGTTCCACGCTCTGACCAGCACTATCTGGCTGTTGCCTCCGCTCACTAACAGACACAGGAACGGATATTCCGGGTGACGTTCGTCCGCCTTGCCTTCGCTCACGAAGTGCGCCAGCACGTGACCCTGCAGATGGTTCACCTCTATCAGCGGAATCCCCAGGGACAATGCCATACCCTTGGCGAAACTTGTGCCTACCAGCAGCGAACCCAGCAAGCCCGGTCCGCGGGTGAAACCGATAGCACTCAGTTCGTGCCTGTCCACTCCCGCACGGCGCAAGGCGGTGTCAACCACAGGCAGCACGTTCTGCTGATGGGCGCGGCTTGCCAGTTCGGGCACCACGCCGCCGTATTCTTCATGCACTTTCTGCGAGGCAGTTACGTTGCTCAGCAGTATGCCGTCGCGTATCACTGCCGCACTTGTGTCGTCGCAACTGCTCTCTATCGCCAAAATTATAGTTGGTTTCATTCCAAATATGATATTCCTTGTCAAAAGTTGTTCGTTCTCTGAATACGCCTGCAAAGTTACACATTTTTTGTGATGTGCCCAAACACTGCTTTCTGCTGTTTGCGAGGAAGCATGCAGCCGATTGTAGTCTTAATTAAAACGCTACAATCTGCTTGGCGCTCAGGTGAAATAGTATGATAGTATAATACATCCCAATCAGACCTTTTATTTCTGCCTCTATACAGAGACGGGTCGCAGACTCGTCTCTACATGTTGTATTGTATAGGCGTATTAGGCATACAATCAATGAAATTTGTATTATTTTGTTTTTTTTATTACTTTTACGCTACAAAGATATGAAAATTCTCGCGAATTCTCTTTATTATCACACCTACTCGGACACACTTTTTGAGGATAGTATCTTTAGATTGATAATAATCAATCAGATAACCAATAAATAGTAATTATCTAATTTTATAAACATTATCAAATATGGAAAAGCTAATATAACCCGTTGGCAGAATGTACTATTGTTGCATTTTTCGGCACAATGCCTCTAAGAAATAGTAATCAGCATAATTGAGAGGCACATCAATTTCTGAATTGTGAGGAATACTACCCACACAATGTTTCAGCAGAAAGTTACCATTTGTACCGGGTTCGGCAAGATACTTTGTTGTGGCCAAAGATCTTAGCAAGCGATCAGCCACGTTAATATAAGTCGATTCCCACTGAGATAGTTCATACAATGCGGAGCAGATAACAGCAGCTGCAGATGCATCACGATAATCATTGGGGATATTGGGTGCGTTGAAATCCCAGTAGGGCACTAAATCATAGGGAAGATTGGAATTGTTGAAAATATACTCAAATATTGCTTTGGCTTGTTTAAGGTATGCTTCGTTTTTCGTATAGCGATAGCACATGGTGTAACTATATAATGCCCATGCTTCACCACGAGACCAACAACTTTCATCGGCATAGCCTTGGGCTGTGCAACGCGAACGTACACCTCCATTAACTTTATCGTAATCAACTACATGGTATGTTGAAAAGTCGGGGCGGAAATGATACAATAGAGTAGTATCAGCATGACTAATGGCCATCTTGTAATAAGAAGTATCACCTGTCAATCGACTAGCTTCAAAAAACAGCTCTATGTTCATCATATTGTCAATAATGGTGGGGCACATCCATCCGCGTTTGCCTTGCCATCCACGATCTTCGTCCCAAGACTGAATAACCCCGGCGGCAGGACGGAAACGGGTAGCCAAACTATTAGCTGCAGTTATGATAGCGTCCTTATAGATGGGATTGCCAGTTATATTATAAGCCTGACCATAACTAGCCATTACCATGAATCCAACGTCATGATGCCACTTCAGATTCATAATAGTATCTAGCGCTTCTGTGTAACGAAGACCACGTTCCAACCACAAACTATCTCCGGTTAGTTTATACATTTGGAGTATTGTACCAGGGAAAAAGCCAGAGCACCAATCATCTTGAGGTATATAACAAATTGTATCTCCTTTGAATGTCTTAGGATTGATAAAGGTCGTAGCTTCATCAATGATAGCACATTGGTTGGTTAAATGTTTCGTAGCAGCATCTAAAATGATCTGTTCTACTTGCTCAGACGATGTACAAGCCACCAAGGAAGCACTAGCCAAAAGTAGGAATAGTTTTCTCATTATATTAGTTATATTTTAAATTTAATATTCAACCCAATATGCTCCATTGCCACAAGTGGAAACATGGATACGTCGGTTGTTGGAATCGAGAGTTATCCCAATCATACGCAAAGCACCTAACGAGTTATCATAAATGTCTCGCCAATGACGTCCATTGTCTTCGGAAATAAGTAGTTGTGTAGGTACATCCGAATATATATGTTGAGAACAAGCGACAACGATAGTACAACCTTCTTTAGTTATAGAAACAGCGTTGTCACATACGTTCATATGTTGCCAAGTGTCGCCATAGTCACTAGAATGCCATAAACCACACTTCCAAAATCCTGCATACAAAGAGCCTGCCTGATTGGGATCAGCATAGAGGTGGGATAAAACAATTGCCGTATCATTGTGCATGGGCAAAGATTGACTAATATCAGTCCATGTTTGTCCACCATCCATAGAGCGCCAGATACCTTCGGTCCATTCACCGACATAGAGTACATTCTCAGTAAATGCATCCATAGTCATCAATTGATTTGTACCAGAAGCATTTTTTGTCTGATAGCAAATAACTGGTAGATAGTCTTCGTCGATATAGACACGACGATAGGGTATTTGCTTCAAATAATTTGGATAGGGACTAGGCAATAGTTGCCAAGTAGCACCAAAATCGCTACTCTGATAGATACCACCAGCCTCAATAGAATCGCCAAATAGGCCTTCCTGCATTATGTAATATACACCGTCATGAATGGGGTCTTCAATCAAACATTGTACATAACTATTTCCGCTTTTGTGCATGACAGTTTCAATGGATTGACCGCCATCAAGTGTTCGACGGACAGCGGTACCCTTGTAAGTGCGCTTGCTTCCCTCGCTCCAAATTAGAAAATCGGGATTCGAACGAGCGGTTGCCAAAGTACGAGTACTAGTACGTGCCTTGTTTGAGAATAATACATAATTTTCGCCTAGGTCGGTAGAAATGAGTGGTCCATGATCTGCCATTCCTAACAAGACGGCATTGGATTGAGAAGAATGGCGAATGATACATTCACCGCACAAAATTCCTAAGCCGGTAAACTCATAGCAATGAAAATTAAGTCCCGCATCGTGGGTTGTTGTTACGCCCCAATAGTTGCCATAATATAGTGTTTTATCGTCCTGAAAGTCGGGGCAAATAGCAGCAATAGAACCACCATACCAATCGCATGTCGGTTTACCATAGGAAGGATATGAATGGAATGATTTTTCTGTAAGATTTTCAGAGTACAAATGCCAACTCATACCATAATCAAGAGATTCAAATAGCATGAGCGTATCGCGAGTTGAGAATTTGCGTGCTGTAAAAAATTGGTTGGGGTGAATGGGACTTACAGCAATAGTCTGGATAAGGCCATTTTGTGGCACATCTTCCACCCATTCGAAAGGTTCGCCACATACACTACGTAACAAACCTCTATTGGTAGTAACTAGCAATATGCTATCCTTGTTTGCAATAGCAATGTCGTAAATTGAATGAGAATAAGTTTCGTACAGGATGTTCTTTTCTAGCAAATCTGCACTATACTTATATACTCGAGAAGGTAAATTACGCTCGTGATCCATAGACTTAAGTATAAACGCAGAATTACCCACCGAGCAATCAAACGTTGTACCTACGTATAGGCAACCGAACTCATCGTATTTGACGAATGTAATTCGTTCGTCACGTAAGTCCACGTATTGCCACTTTTTACCTTGATTGTTAGATTGCCAAAGACCATGGCTATAACCACCGACCACGATACGTTTATGATTAAAGGGGTGGATTGCAATCATTTCTCCACACATACGAGTTGGGCCATTGCCATAGAAATCAATGCTATCGGTCAGAAGTGTCCATGTATCGCCTCCATCGCGTGAAATATGCACATAACCACAATACTGATGACCAATTAGATTGCCCGAAGCACGATAGACTATATTTGGACTCATGGTGTCGATAACAAGCGAACGGACAGAGTGTTGATACCACTTATCCATACCATTGTTTTTGGCAGACCAGGTTTGACCACCATCATCGGAGCGGAAAACACCACCCACATCGGAACGGCAATAGAGTACATTAGGGTTGTGGGGATTCTGTTGGATACCGGTAATGTACCCCCCTCCACCAATTTGGGATTCGTGCCAAATAGCCTGACGATGACATCCAATAAGAACTAAAGCAAGCGCAAGTATACTGAATCTTATTTGCATAGTATATTTCCTAAAATATTGTAAATGACTCCATTCCTCAAAATGTAGAGTTGATTGTTACGAAAAAACTTTTGAGCAACAGTACCTCCTTCTATTATATCAATGCCAGTCACTGGTTTGAAATTTTCATCTTTTAGAGTAATATAGAGGGGCAACCCTTGATTGAAATCGACTTCCAAAATAGTGGTGTGCGTACCAATATTGCTAACAGAAACGCCTTCTACCTCGGATAGAAGAGTATAGTATCCATTAAGCAGTAGCTTCGTATGAGAAGGTGTTGCTGTCCACTTGTTACCAGCATGGTGAGCCGATGGCTCTATGTTGGGGTTGCACAAGGCTATGCTGTGATTACCGGTTTGCGCATCTAGTGAGTCAATCATCAAGTGTTGGTGAGAGGTAGAGCGTACAATACCCAAATTCACATTAACTATAGAGTCATAGAATACAAAACTGGTCACGTTTTTGTATTGAATACTATGGACATGGTTGTCACAACGCAGAACCTGATATGGCATAGAATCTTGGAAAGTGGTTGCCAATTGAGTCATGGAGGATAGTGTTTGTCCAGGCATTACCACAAACTCGTAGGATTTATTTTCAGGTTGATTACCATGGTTAATATACGCCTTAATTGCATTGAGTGTAGTTTTAGGATTTGAGACATCTGCACCTGTCAACACAGGAGTTGTTTGTGCCCCAAAGACAATACGCAGAGCATCATTGTTGGAGGGGATGTAATACCCAGTTCCTAATGGGTTGAGTAGCCAGTGGGCTGTATTGGGAACTAAGGTAGTATCTGTTCCTGAAGCAATTGCAGCACCATCCACGTATGTAGATTTGCTGTTGACACCCGTAATAATTTGAGTCAAGTTAGTAGCTGTGATACGGTCATCAGAATAATCACCATAAGAATCAATGCCACTACCAAGAGCCACAATGATAGAGTCGCAAACAAATGCTGATTTATGGAAAACTAAATGTGCATCGGGGAAGCATCTGGTAGATCCATACATATAATAATCTTCAAAATCGCATCCCCAAACACCATAACTACCTAATCCAACAGCGCCAGAGAAATCTTTTGTAGCATTATATTGGTCAAAACGTTGTGTGGTGTTTTTATTGGGAGTCATTTCTAACCAATCCGTAAAGTGGACAGTCGTCGTACCAGGCATAACATTCCAGTCCCAACCTCCGCCGGTCTTGTTGGAAGGATAGCCACTAGCTGCTAGTGTGCCACCTTGATAAGTAATTTCTAGAGCGCCATGTGCTTGGTATACGCCAAAGCGATTACCGCCATTGGTTCCCGTATAAATTTCAGCACCCCACATATTAGTAGTTGGAGCGTGCATGGTAGCCACCCATTTGTTGTGCCTATAAACTCCAATAGGACTCCAGTTGAAAGCAGTGAATCCTTCAAAGGATACCTCAGGTACGTCATACTTGTTGGTTTGGAAAAAGTAATTGTATGCGCCCTGCAGATAGGCTTGCGAATTAGGATAAGACTCACCTGATTCGATCAGTTTATTCCAATAGGTCTGATTGTAGAATACGTTTTGACCACTATTGAAAGGATTACGCCCGCAAAGCGTTAATGGATAGTGTCTAGCGTCACCAACACTGGGAGTTGCCATTGTATAGATACTGATAATAGCCTTACCAAAGCGCTGATAAGCATTCTCATTCATTTGGAATGCTGTACCACGCAAATCGTAGATAGCGTCTGTCAATCCCTGGTAAGCATACATGTAGTTATTGTAGTGTGTATTATGGTGGAAGCCAGTGCCATCAACCTTGAGCATATCATTACCACCCTCCGTGTAACTGGCGTTACGATTGAGATATCTTCCAAGTGCCTTTAGTTCGCGCACCGCCTCAGCGGCATGAGGATGATAGGCGGCAAGAACCTTCATGTACGGTAAGAATAGATATAAGATATCAGAAACAATACTTGTTTGCCATGTTCCTTCGGGATAATACATTGTGTAGTATTGGCACATCCACTTACCTAGTTTGACGACTTCTTGTGCTTGGTCATCGTTGCAAGCAGGAAGAATCGTGATTAACTTGCCGATAATGTTACGAGGGTCTGAGTATGAGCTACTAACATAAACGATATTGGCTCCGTCGGCAAACCCTTGGTCCAATAAATGATCCAAGTAGAGGTCAAATACCTCACCGGTGATAGAATCACCGTTGACTTTGGCACCTGCTAGATAAATCAATCGCTCCAACATAGGCTGCAGTACAGCAGCTTTCATACCCGTACTCGTATTATCAATGACAGTACCACAAACACTACCATCTGCATTGCGAGTAATAGTCATGTTGTTATTGACCCAATTGCGAGCCACAATGGCTTGCATTGCATTGTAAGCCAAGGTTGGTTTTACACGAGCACGAATAGTGTTTAAGTCTACCAATTCTTGGGATGTGGGAGTAGTTATTTTGATGTCGGGTTGATTGGCGAAGTATTTGATAGGCGCGGTATTCGTTTTCAGGTAACTATAATCCAACACCCACATACATCCGGGCACTCGGTTAGCATCGGTAGCTGCATTGAAATCGACAGCGTCGAAATAAATTCTACGAGTACCTGCAGAGGCTGGTGTGAGAGAAAAGCGAACTTGATCTAAATTAAACGTTTGGGCAGAAGCATACTCCTTATAGAGACGATTCAGTTCACGCCAACCTTTATAGTTACATAAAACAGTAGCTGTACGATATACCTTATTGCTTTGCAAAAACTCAATAGTTAGCGTATCGAACGTAATAGTGGGCAGGTACATTTGCAGAGCCATTGCATTATTAGCAGACACCGCAATTGCATCGAATCCAGACATGGTGAGTGTGGACGCACCCTGTGCTTCCCAACATAAAGACTGCACACCTTCCTTGTAGTGCTCTGTACTGAGGCTTACGCTTCCACCAGAGATTAGAACACCAATAGGAACAGCACTATCCTCGAATGTGAATGTATAGGCATAACTAACTATAGAAACTAGTGATGCGATAATTATTGTATTAATTTTTTTCATTTAACTATGAATTTAAAGGTTTGTTCAATATTATTGCTAAACTTGTAGTTTGCATTAGCTGCATAGAATGTGATGGTCCATTCACCTTCTTCAGACAAGACGAGTGAATATGAATCTGCGGAAGTATGAATGTTCTTAATTGTGTAGGTTGAACCATTCTGCACCTTACCACGAGGTATAACTATAGGTTGAGAGATGAGCCAGTCTTCGTTTAATGCTTTGCCCGCATTGGTTTGACGAATCTTGATAGCAGTCTTGTCAGTAGCGTCAGAGAAAGAAACATCCCACTTACCAGCAGACTGTTGCGATTCGTATGCTGAAGTATCATTGATCATGGCGTCAAAGGGTTGCAATCCCATAGATAGAGCGGGTGAAGAAACAATTAAATCACCTGTCTTACGAACATACGAATCAATGCTAAGTTGGTGTATAACAAACATAGGTTGAATAGCACTATTGTAATTCGTTTTGTATTGAAATGCTAATACAACCTGTTGATTTTTGAACTCAGTCAAATCAATAAGAGTTGTGTCAGTAGCATTTCTGGAAGCGGGCCACTTACACAAGGACGATATATCACGCCAAGCATGAGAGTGGACTAATGTTAAATCTTCGTCATAATTCTTACTCAAACCGGGGAAATCTGTAGAGATATACAAGTGCAAGTTGTCTTGATTGTCCGCCCAATTGACTGTAGTTAGGAAAGATAATTGAGCCATGGACTCATTAAAAATCTCGTAACTACTAGAAACAAAATCTGCATTAGTCTCTAGCGCGAATACTACTTTAGTACCCACTTTAGCCTCATACATACCATCCGCATTGAAGGTTAAGTCATTTTGGATGACTGCGTTGAATTGTACATCCTTTTTGAGTTCGTCCGTGCACGCCGATAAAGCTAGAATCGACATCAACAGCACAATATATTTTATCTTATTCATAGAACTTAAAAAAATTACCATCCAGGATTTTGCCATGTTATACCACTATTAAGCGATGTTTCCGTATCTGGGATCGGGAAATAAACATATGCATTGGTAATCTTGTAGTATTCAGCTGCATATTGATAGGCAGGGCCCCAACCAGAACGATAGACATAACTCTCCATCATCTTCATTTCATACAAGAAGTCACCCCAACGAATGAGATCCCAACGGCGTGAACCATATTCGAAGCATAATTCCATAGCACGTTCTTGCTTGATTACCTCACGGAATTCATCTTGGTTCATAACCCCATACAAATCAATACCCGCACGTTGGCGTACTTGATTGAGGCATGACAATGCTAGTGGAGTGACACCGCTAATTTCATTCTCTGCTTCTGCCAACATAAGCAGTACATCAGAATAACGAAGTAGGGGACAATTGATAGGAGTATAGTTTTTATTCTTAGGAGAGATGGTTTCAAATTCCCTACGGTATTTACCACAGCAGTGCGTTTTGTTCATCTTGCTGGACTCTTCGCTCTCTTCGCTATAGACATATCCCGCAGGAGCAGGCAATGGGTTGCCCATGGTGTCGCGTGGTAGTTTGCCATTGTAATATTTGCGACCAACCACGTTTTTTGTGGTGCCTACGCTTTGAGTTACATAACTATATGTAACTATATTCCAGTCGCCACGTGCGGTATCGCCCTCTTGTTCATACATTTCCACTAGCTTCAAAGAGGAATAAATAAAGTTGTAACCAAAGCCAGGATTAGCAAGGCCCAACTCATCCACATGTTCAGTGATACCAATCTGAGAGTCACTTAGTCCCCAACCAATGGTATTGCCTATACGTCCCGCAGCAGTTTCGGAAGTGGTACGATTGCCTGCTTCTGCTATCTCCCACATAGACTCCTTAACGCCCGTAGAGTTGTACAAATCTTCGCTAAGGTCCATAAAGACGCGATTGTAGGGTTTAACCAAACCATGCATACCGCTATCCACTACTTTTTGTGCCCAATCACGTGCTTGAGTAAAGCACTTCTGACGGAAAGTATCGTCGGGAGTTTCGTTGTCACGATAGCACTCACCGGCACGGAATAACCAAATGCGCGCCAAAATACCCATCGCAGCGGTTTGGGAAATAAACTCAGGAGTAGCAATAGCGCCAAAATCCTTGAGATGCGGTATGGCAATTTCTATATCTCGGATTAGTAGATCGTAGATTAGTTGCTTATCGGTGCGAGGTATGTTTAGACCATACACATCCTGGGTAGGCTCAAGACGTAAGGGTACATCACCCCAGCCTTGCACTAGGATAAAATAGTAATAAGAGCGCAAGAATAGAGCCTCTGCATAAGGAGTTGATGTTGTATCTGTTCGTGAAAGAAGCACATTGGCACGGTTAATACCTTGGTAAAGCAATTGCCACAGGCGTGACAGATATACATCACCGCTATTGGTATTACCACACATGATACATGTAGGAGGAGTGCTGCGCTGGTAGAAGCTGAGATCGTCGCCTCCACAGTCATATATCAAATAGTCTCCGCCATAGAAATGTTCGTGTTGTAAGGGCGCATATACACCTAGCAAAAATGACTGAATCTCACTTTCAGAGGAAAAGAATGTCTCAGGAACTAAGGTATGTGGTTCTTTGTCCAACGCATCACAAGCCATTAGAAAAACCAGAGATACTGAGAAAATAAGATAGCTAATATTATGTTTCATCATTGTCCTGTAGTTTTAGAATGTTATATTAACACCAAAGTTGAATGACATAGCTCTAGGATAGCTACTGAAGTCCAGGCCAGGAGTAAGTGCAGAATTGCGCACACTAACCTCAGGATCGTAACCTGAATACTTAGTCCAGGTATATAGATTTTGGGCAGAGAACGAGAAATGAACTAGTTCTACTTTTCCCTTGCGCGTAATATCCTGTGGCAACGTATAGCCGATGCTGATGTTTTTTAGACGCAAATAACTACCATCTTCAATAATTCGATTAGAGAACACCTTATTGCTAGCCGAATTGCTTACACCAGGAATATCACTTGTCGGATTTTCGGGAGTCCAATGATTGACATAGGTGGCGTACATATTTAGGTCTTTCATCTTGTTACCATTCTCAAAGAACAAGCGGTTAGCATTGATAATGTCGTTTCCGTAGCTCCATTGGAAGAACACGCTTAAGTCAACTCCATAGAATGTCCAAGTATTGTTGAAACCACCCGTATGAATAGGCTCACCATTACCAATAATGGTCATATCGTTGCTATCAATAATGCCATCGTTATTCAAGTCCTTGTATTTAGGCATACCGGGTTGAGTGTTGCTTTCTGCACTATAGTAAGGTACGTTAGCCAGTAGCACACCTCCCTCGTCGAAATCGTCATACTTATAGGTTCCCTCATATATATAACCATACATCATACCGATAGGCATTCCCACCTTAGCTATATAGTTCGGCGAAGTATAGTTCTGGTCGAAACGAGCATTGGTCAACATAGCTGTTTGGTTCTCTGTCAGGGCCAAAACTTTGTTTTTGTTGAAGGAAATATTGAAGGATGTAGTCCACTCAAAATTCTTTTTACGGAAATTGACTGTACTGATGGTTAATTCCCAACCCCGGTTTTGTACGGAACCAATATTCTTAGTAGCAGAAGGATAACCGGAGGAGGGCATAAGGTCGGCCGCCAAAAGTAAATCGGTAGTTACTTTGTTGTACCAATCGACAATAAAGTTCAAGCGGTCACTGAAGAAGCCTAAATCGACACCTATATCGGTTTGAGTTGTTGTTTCCCACTTAAGATTCACATTAGGAAGTGTGGTTGTGGTAACACCTACATTGCTTACGATATTATTGTAAGGATAAACGGTAGCATAGACAGAATTAGACAATGACTTTAGTTGAGCCATTTGTGCATAGGATGCATATTCACCCACACGGTTGTTACCGGTCTGACCCCAACTGGCACGTACCTTGAGATTGCTCAACCAAGGTTTAGCATCTTGCATCCACGATTCCTCGGTTAGAGTCCATGCTGCCGAAGCAGATGGAAAATAGCCAAAACGATGTCCCTTGGCCATCTTACTAGATCCATCGGCACGGAATGTAACTGTCAAATAGTAACGCGAGCGATAATTATAGGAGAAACGCGCGTATGCAGATATCATAGCCCACTCTGTTGCCCCGGAAGTAATCTCGGTAGGAGTTCCGTTTTGCATACCTGCCATACCTAGGTTCTCGTAGGGAATATATCCAGACGACATAGTATAGAAGGAGTATTTGTTACCTTGGTACGAGAAACCCACCATACCATTAAGAGAATGGTATTTATTGATTGTTGTTTGGTAGGTAAGATAATCCTCGTTCAACCACGATTGAGTAGCATAGCGTCCGTAGTTTGCATTGACCTTGTAGGTAGAAGTTGGCATACCATAACGGGTGTTGGAATTATTGAAACTCTCCTTATCGCGTCCGCTATAGGTATAACCTCCGGTGACATGCAATTTAAGTCCTTGGATAAACTCATATTCCACTGAGCCATTGAATTGTGCCACACGCGTTGTATTAACCGAATATTCGTTCTTGAGTGATTTAATAGGGTTGAAACGGTAATCTTGGCTAGCATTGATATTGTCATCAACATTGTTATCCAACAACGTCTGCATAGATTCACCAGGTTGAGTGGTAGGTCTGTATCCCCATACAGAATAGAATAGGTTATTCATACCTGAATATTGACTTTGAGAGGGGGATGCACCAGTTTGTTTGGTACTTGAGTAGTTGGCCTTGAGATTAATAGCCAGTTTATTGCGGCGTATATCCATACCAACTCGTCCTTGCAAACGCTGGTAGTTACTATTGAGTACAATACCATCCTGATTGAAGTAGCTGATAGAAGCATTGTAGCGAATATCTTGTGTTCCACCGGTTAGTGTAATACCATGTTTGTGTTGTAGCGCATTGCGGAAAATCATATTTTGCCAATCATAGGAAGGTGCGTTGCGATAGTCCTCTAATGTTACTTGATAGTTGTCGGGTTTGTCGCTCAAAAGATTAGCAAAATATGCATTGCCTATGTTGCCGTAATTTTCTATAATAGAAGACTTGGTTGCAAAGTATCCCCAGTTGGTACTTATCTCGGAGGCAGAATACATTTCCTTCTGTAACTTGACGAACTCATAGGCGTCCATCATGGGGATAGTACGTGAAATATGTTGGACTGCAATATTACCATCATAGGTAATGTGCAATTTACCAGCTTGCCCCTTTTTGGTAGTAATAATAACTACACCATTGGCACCACGGCTACCATAGATTGCAGTAGCAGAAGCGTCCTTCAAAATATCGATTGATTCTATATCATTTGGATTGATGGTGGAAGCTATAGAAGCATCTTCCACGGGGAATCCATCCACAATGTATAGAGGAGAGTTTTCTTGTGTAACAGAGTTATTACCACGGATAACAATATTCATTGTACCACCAGGCATACCCTCGGATGAAGATACATTAACACCAGCCACACGACCTGCTAATGCTTGGTCAAAACTAGCGACGGGTGCCTTAATCATTTCGCCCACATCGGCCTTTGCGATTGAACCCGTTAAGTCACGCTTTTTCATATCTTGATAACCAACTACTATAATCTCGTCAAGTAATTGTTTATCCTCTTTCATTTGAATAGTAAAGTTCTTGCGCTTGTTGCCGACTACCATTTCGTAAGGTTCGTAACCTAGGTAACTAAACACCAAAACGCTATTGGCATCTTTTACCTCGATGGAAAACACACCATCAAGATTGGTGACAGTTCCGGTTTTTGTACCTTTTAGTTCGACATTCACACCGATTAGCGGATAACTTTCCTCATCAATGACAGTACCCGTGATTAGCATCTGCGCCGATGCGAATGAAGCAACAAATAATAAAACAAATAATGTCTTTTTCCTCATGGTAGCTAACAAAATATAAAACAGAGGAAGAAAACTTAGATTCTTCCTCTGCAATTACGAAACATTATCGAACAAAGATTTTGTGCACTTCAGCACCCCGACGAATAATATATACGCCAGTAGGTAGAGTAGTAGCGGGATCAACAATCATACCTTGTATGTTGTAGATAACGACAGGTTCATTGCTGGAGATGATATTCTCTATACCCTGAGGAATCTCGCAGAAGGTTACCTTCAATGTCATAGCATCATCCACCATAATTTTCAACATACCTTCTTCAGATAGTTGGTCAGTGATATCAACTGATCCAGTGGCGTACACCTTTTCAATCTTATTGATTTCTCTCTCGTTAGCAAATATATAAACGATAGCGTTTTGTCCTTTTGCAAATGTCAATACAGTATCAACTGTCAATATATCACCCTCGTCTGACAAAACAGAACCGAGTTCGCTATCGTAGTCAAATCTGAATTGATAGTATGGCAGTTCAACAGCACCCATATCATAAGCGCCGCCTTGAGGACGTTTTATTCCATTCATGTCATATTCAGCATAATACTCACGGATGTAAAGAGTATCCTTCACGCGCACGCCATCCACACGAGTGGTAGTAATAACCATTTGCTCATATAGAGCTTCGCCACCTGCGTTTTGGCAGGGTGATTCAGCTGTTAGATTAAAATTGAACTCACTCAAATAAACAACAAACGCTTCTTGCTCTTCTTTGGATAGTCCGCTAACAACAGCCCCAATAAAGTTGGGCACAGTGTCCAAGATAGGGCCACTACCTACACCAAAATCATATTTAGATACTTTGCCATTGCTAACATTAGACGAGAATTGGATATTATCTTTCAAGTTCCAACCCTTATCAATACTGGGAGCAATATAGGATGCATTGTTGGCTACCAACATTTCGGCGGCTACACCCGAAAAACTCGTAGGAGTCGTACATGCCTCATCGTTGAAATTACCCCACATAAGGTTGTTGATAAATTGAGAAGAGCTATTGGCTGTAGCGATATACACATTGCCAATATTGTTAATAATAGTGTTATTAGCAAAAAGCAACGACTTAGCATAGACTGCATTGTTACCCGTATTATTATATATAAGGTTATTTACAACCACACCTGTTAGGCTTGTGTTGTCATAAAGACCAGCACCGGGTAGAAGTGATTCGTCAGCAGCACGGCAGGTGTTGTTATAGATACGGCAATTCTTGACGGTTACGCGAGTATCACCTTGGATACAAAGACCGGCACCACGGATAGAGGACGAGTTGCCACAGAATTCGCAATTTTCGACAATCGAAGTGTAACCGGACGAACTAACATTGATGAGCAGACCTCCACCACCATTGGCGTGATCAGATTGGTGATTATCCTTGAACAAACAGCCGTTAAAATCAGCCGCTGGATAAACTTGACAGCCACCACCACCGCTCGTATTGTTGTAGCAATTGCGAACGATGCAATTGTGCAAATATGCATTCTTGCGCAGACGAACAGGAGCATCGGCATCAGTGCCTAGACCGTTTGCAAATTCAATACCATTGATTTCGACGAGGGTATCTGCATTCTGTATAGTGCAAAACAAACGACATTGGTTAGCGCCATCAATCACTGTGCGATTTTGGAAATCCCAAGGTTTGTTAGAAGCTTTGACGCGTTGGTCAATAGAGGTCTCCGTTCCGGCAAAACCACCAAATAAAGATACGCTATCTTGTGTAGTAATAGCTTCGGTGACTGTATAAGTGCCAGCAGCTACCCACACTTCAGTGTATTCGCCACTTGCATAAGCAGCGTCCAATGCGGTTTGGATGTTGTTAAATGCATTGGTCCATGAACTACCATCACCCGAGCCATTGGGGGTTACATAAATGACCGGATTGGCCGCCATAGAAATGGCGACCGCTCCGATAGAAAGTACTAAAAATAAACGTTTCATATTCATAGATATAAATGTTACTTAATGATATGACCTAAGGTATCGAACAAGATACCATTACGAATGATATACAAACGACCATTCATCAGAACCTTTTGGGTGCTTGTAGATGTGGAATCTACATTTTCTATATAAGTGGGAGTATTATTTATATAAGTGTAGCAACCCATATCGTATTGTCCGGCAACTCTAGCTACACCAAGGATATCGCATGTGATACCTTCTGCCGACAAATCCATACCAGTATGAATCATAGAAGCAGCTTGTTGCGTCAGTGTGTAGTCGTCAGCATCGATGTTGGTGAAGTAGATGGTCTGCAGCGAGTCAATTACAATATTGTCGGCCAAGGCAGCCTTTGTTGCAGTTGGTTCGAAGACAAATGCATTGTTTTTGAGGCAGGTACCATCACCATTGTTGAAAGAAATCGAAGCTTGAGCCTTGTTAGCCCCCCAAACGATATTGTTGATAATAGATACACCAGGATA